>CBCXVS010000437.1:0-4360 GCA_965178525.1 uncultured bacterium
CACTTTGAGGATGATTCGGTGGGCATCTGGGCTGGGCTAGGGAACCTGATCTTATGCTATTGAGGAACAACTCTGATCATTCCCACCGACCGGCCGGTCTCGTTTTGCTTCCTCAACAATCTTTTCAAACTCAATTCGCAATTGCTCTTTGAAAGCCTGCCGCCGCCCCGCAAACAGCTCATGGTAAATACAGTAATTACAAATGTCCCCATCATGAAAGACAAGTCCCGGAAAAACTTCAGGTAGGGCACAGCGTACGCATCTTTTCATGCAGTATTCTCCTAACCGCCAAGCTTTCAGAAACGAGTTTGGCAAGGGAAGGACGAATCACTGGTCCGGCAGCCATCCGGTACCCTTCCCAGCCAGTCAGGCTGCCCACATCTTTTTCGTTAACACGAGAACCGGCTTTGCGCGTGGTGGTGAACGTTCTCCGGCGACGTTGGAGAATGCCTATACTACATCATCTTCCTTCTTCTCCTTATAGGTATCTGTGAACTTGTCGACGATCTGATCCGTCTTATCGATCGACGAATCGAGCACATCCATGGAAGCTTCGGCGATATCGATCGGGAGATAGGTCAACTGCTTCGTCAGCGTATCGCGGTCCTTTTTGTCGTTGCGGTTGCGGTCGGAGGCCTTGTCCACAAACTCCTTGGCGAGGTCCGCGGTCACCGAGATCGATTCCAGTCCGGCAAAGAAGAAGCCTCTGAAGAGCCGGCTGACTTGATCCGTGGCGGCTTCCATGGCATCACGTGCCGAACGGCGTTCTGCCGGTTCTGCCGCCTGGGACTCTGCGGTCTGGGACGTAGTAGAGCTGGGCACTGACGAGGATGAGCCGGATTGGGATGTACCGTATTCAGCCATGACGTTTCTCCTCCGTATCCATGAGACATGAGTTGCATTGAATGACGCGACCAAGGCTTACAAGTTGGACGGTGGATGCGGCATCAAGCTCCTTTCTCAGGGTTCGGGCGTCTCTGCCAACTGTTTGACCCCAAAACTTAACTCGGCTTTTGCCACGCGTTGCGCTTCAACCGTCGCCACCGCCTCAACGATAGCCCCATCGGAAACGGCCTTGAGCACGGAAACTTCTACCTGCAACTGGTCTCCGGGAAAGACCGGTTTGAGGAATCGGACCTTCGCCCCGCCAAAAAAGAAGACCCGTTTCCCCCCTGCCGGCGCCGCCTCACGTTCGTAACTTTTCCGGAACAGGACGATGGCGGCCTGGGCCATGCTCTCGATAATCAAGGCGCCTGGCATCACGGCAAAGTCTGGGAAATGACCCAAGAAATAGATCTCATTGGCCGTGATATTTTTGAGAGCGACCACCCGCTTGCCCTGCTCCAGTGAGAGAATCCGGTCCACCATGAGGAAGGGAAACTTTTGCGGTAGAAGTTGCCGTATCTCGTCGAATTGCATCTCCACGGTCAGATGCCTCTATGCAGGGTTGTCACCGATAGCGCAGTAAAAGAGACGCGTTGTTGCCGTCACATCCGAAGGTATTGATCATAGCAATGGTGACCTCTCGTTGCACGGCCTGATTGCTCACGCCTTCCAGTTTAAACCCTGCTTCGGGCTCCTCATAATTGATCGTGGGCGGGATCACGCCAACCGCCAGGGCTTGCAAGCTACAGGCCACCTGTAGGGCGCCGGAGGCCCCCAAGCTCTCCCCCACGGTTGATTTGAGCGTATGTACCGCCACGTGAGCCGCATCGTCCCCAAAAATGCGCTTGATCGCATGCACTTCCATGCGGTCCCCGACGGCACTACCGTTAGCGCTGGCACAGATATAATCGATGTCGGCTGGCTCTAAAGCGGCATCGTCAAGCGCCTACCGCATGGTCTGCGCGGCCGCCTTGCCCTCCGGATGATATTGCCACGGATGATAGGCATCGTGCGCACAGCCAAAGCCGCTCATCTCGGCGTAAAGATGGGCTTGCCGTTGCGTGGCGTGTTACAGGCTCTCGAGGACCAAAAGCGCCGCGCCTTCTCCGAGGACGATGCCATGGCGCCGGCGATCAAACGGTGCGGCTTTTTCAGGCGTTCCCGGGCGTGTTCCGGCCAGCAGATGCAGTTTATCGAAACCCATATATGAGGCCATACACAGCTCTTCCACGCCCCCGGCCAGCACAATATCCGCCTGTTTTATGGCGATACAGTCCGTGGCATATTTAATCGCGTGTAAACTGGACACCAAACCGGTTGAGATGGTCGCATTCAGCCCGCTCAAGCCAAACTTAATGGCGGTATGCCCGGCCGGCGAATTGATCACGGTTTTGGGAAAATCCATCGGTCTGACATACCGCGGCCCTTCCCGGTAGGCCTCCTGATCAAAACGGCTGATACTATCCAAACTGCCGAACGCGGTGCCTAAGACCAACCCGATTTCAAGCTCACTGGCGGACTCGGACGCGATACCCACGTCGGCCAGCGCCAGCGACGTTGCCGCGCCCGCGAGTTGCGTGCTTCGGTCCAAATACTTCAGGCCGCGCCGGCCCAAAAATGGTTCTGGTTCAAACGCCACAATTTCACCCGCCTTGTGGCAGCGCAGATCGGAGGTGTCAAACAGCGAGATCTCCGAGATGGCCTCTTTTCCCCGGAGCAACCCTTGCCAAAATGCCTCTTTGCCAATCCCGGCGGAGCTGAGAACGCCTATGCCCGTGATGACAACTGTTCTCTCACTCATCCTGTATTCCTTACCGTTTAAGTACTGAGGCAAAATTAAATTTATCTTTCCTCTGGAGAAATATATATATAAAGGTAATGATGCCCAGGCACTTACCGTGTGAGGCGGCTCAAGAGCAGCGAGGCGTTGTTCCCACCAAAAGCGGACGCATTATTCAGGGCCAGGTTCACGTCTGTGGCCCTCGCCTCATTGGGAACATAATCGAGGTCGCATTCCGGGTCTCGGTCATAATAGTTGATCGTCGGTGGAATACATTGGTCGCGGAGACTGAGACAACAGGCAACCGCTTCAATGGCGCTGGCGGCGCCCCGCATGCCCAATCATCGACTTGATCAAACTCACCGAGACGCGGTGGGCATCATCTCCGAACAGCTTCTTAATCGCCAACGTCTCCACCCGGTCATTGGTGGGCGTGCCAGTGCCATGAGCGCTGATATAATCGATATCCTGCGGCCGAACGCCGCTATTGCGAAAGCCTTTCTCCATGGCCCGGATCATGCCCATGCCCTCTGGATGGGAAGCGGTCATGTGAAAGGCATCGCACCCCAGCACATAGCCAAGCACCTCGCCATAGATCACCGCCCCGCGGTCCATGGCTTTTGGCAGGGGCTCCAGCACCAGAATACCGGCGCCTTCACCGACGAGCATGCCTTTGCAATGCTTATCAAACGGCTGGCAGATTTCTGGCGCAATCGCGGCCAGCTTGGCAAATCCGGTAAAGGCAATTTGCGCAAAGCAATCCGCGCCGCCCGCGATCATGACGTCGGCGCGATGCTGCTTCAAAAGATCATAAGCATAACCGATGGCGTAATTCCCCGCGGCACAGGCCGGGGGAATCATCACATTCGGTCCGCGACAACCGAATTCGATGGCGATGTTGGCCGGGATCACATGACAGGGATAGCGTGGGATGAGTTGCGCCTCCACGTCCGCGAGTCCCCCATCCACCCACCGCCGGTCGATTTCCGACATGACTTGCGGCTCTCCCATGGTCGTGCCTAAGACCACCCCGACCCGCTCTGCATCCATCCGCTCCGGCCCCAACCCCGCATCTTCAAGGGCAAGCCGCGTGGCGGCAATGGCTAACTGGGAGCATCGTCCAAGCCGCTCCACAGCGAGCTGCTACACATAGTGGGCCGGAACAAAGTCTTTGACCTCTGCTCCCCTGTGCACCTCATATGCGGAGGTATCAAAGGCTTCGATTTCACCGATGCCCGATGTGCCGGCTAACGCGTTTTGCCAAAATTCCGTTTTGCCAATACCAATCGGGGTAACAACACCTAACCCGGTGATGACGACCCGCTCACTCATAACTGCCACCGCCCCTGTCACCATTAGCAGACTGACGTTAACCGAACCGAAAGCAACACCACAGTCTTCCGATCACGACTCCACTCTCTGGGACTCGGCTCCAAGCCGAAACGGAACTTTTCCGACGTGAGAAATGAATCTTGTATGCTAGCCATTGGGCGCATAAAGGCCGGCTGACCGCCTTGGCGCTAGCCCTAGGCAGACAAAGACCGTCTTGACCACCGTCAAAGGTACGGAGTTGGTCATAAACAGGGTGATAAATTCACCGCAAACCTACAGATCTTGAAACTCAATAGGGTTGTTCCCCAATAGTTAATGAGGTAGGCTATCCTCCCCCAAACGATGGAGGGAGCCCAGCCAGGT
>CBCXVS010000438.1:0-4221 GCA_965178525.1 uncultured bacterium
CGATGCAGGAGCGCCTGCGTTCCTCACTCGGCGTGTATGGCAGCTATTGATCCCCGTCTTCTTCGCGCTCCTTCGCGGCTCCCCGAAGGGGCGTTGCGATGTATCAGCTATTCAAAAAAAAGTGGAAGAGGAAGGACCGTGCATACGTTTGTTGATCCATTGTATCGCGCCCAAAAAATGTTTGCTGACAAAGTGTCCATGGTATGCGGGGAGACCCGGCTGACTTATGCTGAGACGTGGTCGCGCTGCCGCCAATTGGCCGGAGCGCTCGCCAAGCTGGGCGTGCAGCCAGGAGACCGCGTGGCAATTCTGGCGGCGAATAGCCATCAATATCTCGAAGTCTACATGGCGGCGCCAGCGGCGGGTTTCGTCGTGGTGCCGCTCAATACGCGCCACGCCGAGCCGGAGCTGCGCTATGCCTTGGCAGACGCCGGTACGCGCGTGCTCATCACCGACCGAGATCCCGGCGCCCTGGCCGACACGGTGGAGCGGGTGATCACCATACCGGACGAATACGAAGCGCTGCTTGCCGATGCCACGGAGATGGAACTCGGCGTTGGAGTGACGGAAGACACGCTCGCCGGGCTGTTCTACACGGGCGGCACCACCGGCGCCTCGAAGGGCGTGATGCTCAGTCATCGCAACCTGATGGCCAACACCACCAATTGGCTCATTGCCACGCAGCAGGGGCCGGAGGATAGCTACCTGGTCATGGCGCCGCTATTCCACGCCGCCGGCTCTCTGGCGGTGCTTGCCACCGTCTGGATTGGCGGCTGTCAGGTGGTGCAGCCGGCCTTTGCACCGGCTGAGGCGCTGGAACTGATTGCCGCCGAGGGGGTGACCACGACCCTCGGCGTGCCCACGATGATTGCCGCCATCACCGAAGAGCAACTCGTGCGCCCGCGTGAGGTGTCGAGCCTGCGCTTTCTGGGCCATGGCGGCTCGCCGATCGCGACTGAAGTGGTGCGCCGCGCCCATATGGCCTTTCCCCATGCCGAGCTGGTGCACCTGTACGGCGCCACGGAAACGGCGCCGCTGGCGACGGGTCTGCGGCACGAGGAAGCCCTCGTGGACGGCGAATTGGGCCGGTCGTGCGGACAAGCGGTGGCGGGTGTGGACATCCGTATCTTCGACCCCCAGGGACATGAGCTGCTCCCGGGTGAGATTGGCGAAGTCGTGGTGTGTGGCCCCAATGTCATGCAGGGCTATTGGAACAAGCCGGAGCAGACGGCCGAGGTCCTCCGGGACGGCTGGTATTACACGGGTGATCTCGGCTATATGCACGAGCGAGGCTATGTGTTCCTGGTGGATCGGTCCAAGGATATGATCGTCTCTGGCGGCGAAAATGTCTACAGCACCGAGGTCGAGGAAGTGCTCTACCAGCATCCTGCCGTCCTCGAAGCTGCGGTGTTTGGCGTGCCGGACGAGAGGTGGGGTGAGGCGGTTCACGCCGTTGTGGTGCCACGGCCGGAACATGACGTCGGTGCCGTCATGCTGATCGCTTTCTGCCGCGGGCAGATTGCGGGTTACAAAATTCCCAAGGGCATTGATTTTCAAAACGACCCCTTACCCAAGTCGGGTCCCGGAAAAATTCTCAAGCGCGAATTGCGTGCGCCGTATTGGGAAAGGCACACGACGCAAGTGCGCTAGATGCAGGAGCGTGTTCATGCCGCAAGCATCTGTGAATGGAATCAATCTGTACTATGAAGAAGCTGGCAGTGGCTATCCCCTGCTTTTCTGCCATGAATTTGCCGGGGATTACCGCAGTTGGGAACCGCAGATGCGCTATTTCTCCCGGCGCTACCGGGTCATCACCTACAATGCCCGTGGCTACCCGCCCTCCGATGTCCCGGACGATGTCAGCGCCTACTCGCAACAGCAGGCCATGGAGGACATGGCGGGCCTCATGCACTACCTGCAACTACCCGATGCCCACCTCGTCGGGCTGTCGATGGGCGGCTACGCCGTGCTCTACTTCGGCCTCAATTATCCGGCCATGGCGCGTTCGCTGGTGGTTGGCGGCTGTGGCTATGGCTCGGTGGCCGAAGACCGGGAGAAGTTTCAGCGGGACGTGGAGCAAGTCGCGCAGCGCATCGAGCGCGATGGCATGCCGGCCATGGCCGAGTTGTATTCCCGAGGTCCGACCCGGGTGCAATTTTCAGACAAGGATCCTCGGGGTTGGCAAGAGTTTGTCGAGCAACTGGCGGGGCAATCGGCGCTCGGTGCCGCCATGACGTTCCGGGGCGTGCAAGCGCACCGCCCGTCCGTGTATGAGTTGGAGGCGCAGATGCGCCAGCTGCAGGTGCCGACGCTGATTATTACGGGTGATGAGGATGAGCCGTGTCTGGAGCCGGCGCTATTGATGAAGCGCGCGATTGCCCCGTCCGGCCTGGTGGTCCTTCCGAAGAGCGGGCACACGATCAACCTGGAGGAACCCGACGCGTTTAATCGGGCGGTGAGTGAGTTTCTCACCGCGGTGGAAGCTGGCAAGTGGGGCCCCCGGAATCCGGCATCGCTGAGTCAGTCGGCAATTATCCCAGCCGGGGAAGAGAAGGACTGAGGACTGAGGACTGAGGACTGAGGGGGAAGGGGAAAAGGATGCGGATTGATCATGCAGAGGTGATTCCATTGGTGGTGCCGCTGTCGCGGACGTTTTCTGGTGGGACGTATTCGATGAATCGCCGCTGTACGGTGTTGTTGCGGTTGCGTACGGCGGGCGGCTTGCGGGGGCAGATCTACATTGGCGATGAGCGCGATGAGCAGGTTGAGATGTGCCGTATTTTGCGGGAGGATTTGTTTCCGAAGGTGATCGGACGCCAGCCTAGTGATGTGACTGCGATCTGGGAGGAGAATTTTCAGCGTACCATCATGTCGGGTGGGCGGAGGCCGTTGATGAAGGCGATGTCCGCCCTGGATACGGCCCTGTGGGATCTCCTTGGACGCCAAGCCGGACTGCCGGTGTTTCGGCTGTTGGGGGCGGCGCAGACGCGGTTGCAGACCATCATCATTGGGGGGTACTACGAGGAAGGGAAGGGGACGGAGGGGTTGATCGAGGAGATTCAGGGCTACCGGGAGGCTGGGTACGCCGGGGTCAAATTCAAGGTGGGGGGGCGGCCACCGGCGGAGGATATCGCACGCGTGGCGCGTGTACGTCAGGCGATCGGTGATGCGTTTATCATCGCGTGTGATGCCAATATGGGCTATTCCGTGGCTAACGCGATTACGTTTGCCCGTGGGGTGGCCGATTGCCATATCGCCTGGTTTGAGGAACCGGTGCATTGGTACGATCAGGTGCGCGGCATGCGCGAGGTGCGGGCGGCGACCGGTATCCGCGTGACGGCCGGACAGAGCGAGATGCAGCGTTGGGGCTGCCGGACGCTGGTCGAAGCGGGCGCGGTGGATATTTTAAATCATGATATCTCGCTTGCCGGTGGTGTGACCGAATGGCGGCGCATTGCCGCGCATGCGTCGAGCCATCGGGTGCAGGTCGCGCACCACGAGGAACCGCTGCTGTCGATGCACTTGCTGGCGTCGACGCCGGATGGCCTGTACCCGGAGTATTTTTCCGTGGAGCGTGATCCGGTTGGGGCGTATCTCCCTACCATGGCGCCGCCGTTGCAGAATGGCTGGGTGGAATTGCCGGAGACGCCGGGTTTTGGCATCGAGGTGGATGAGGATTTTGTGACGCGCTATCGCGTGGATCACTGAGTGTCAAGGATGTATCACGCATGAGCTTTGCCATTGAAATTGAGCAAGAGGAAGATGGCCGCTGGCTCTGTGAAGTGCCAGCCCTACCTGGGGTGTTGGCATATGGCCATACGCGTGGGGAGGCCCTGACACGTGTTCAGGCTTTATCGCTGCGTGTGTTAGCCGATCGCCTGGAACATGGCGAAGCTGTGCGTGAGATGCAGGACGTCTTCCAGGTTGTGGCATGAGTCAATAGTCCGCGACACGAGCCAGACGAGTGTTGGCGGCATTACTGCGTATCGGGTGGCGGATTCGACGACAGTCAGGCGGTTCGCATCGCGTCTTATCACGACCTGGGTAGTCTGACGTTGTGTTTGCCTTTCATGATCGTGCAGAAATCGGCCCGCGTATGCTGGCTCGTATTGCCAAAAATACAGGGCTTACACCTGAGGATCTATAGCGTGCGACCTGAAGACGCCTAACTTAAGTGGTTTGAACCAGTTGAAGGAAATGCAGGTCCGTGTGCGGACCTAT
>CBCXVS010000439.1:0-4168 GCA_965178525.1 uncultured bacterium
CTTTGAGGATGATTCGGTGGGCATCTGGGCTGGGCTAGGGAACCTGATCTTATGCTATTGAGGAACAACTCTATTACACCTCTCACGCCTATGCAGAGGAACCGATGCCATGAAATTTGCCCGTTTTGAAACCGGCGGCGAGATCAAGTACGGCATGGTGACCGGCGAAAACATCAGCGAAATCCAGGGGGATCTCTTTGGGGATCACACCCCGACCGGCAACGTCTATGCCGTGCAGACCGTGAAACTCTTAGTCCCGTGTACGCCGAGAAAAATCCTGGCTTTGGGCTTGAACTACGCCCTGCATGTACAGGAAAGCGCGAGCAATCGGCCGCCGCCCGAACGGCCGGAGCCCTTTTACAAAGTGCCGTCGTCCCTGTGCCATCCCGGTGATCCGATTATGATCCCTCCCGGCGCTGGCGAAACGCATTACGAAGGCGAACTCGTGGCGGTCATCGGCAGAACGGCCAAACGCGTGCCGCCACAGGCCGCCTTAGACTATGTGTTCGGCTACACCTGCGGCAACGATGTGAGCGCCCGTCCCTGGCAGCGGGGCGACTTACAATGGTGGCGGGGCAAATCGTGCGACACGTTTTCGCCGGTGGGGCCATGGATTGAAACGGAGATTGCCGATCCGTCCAAGCTCACCTTGGAAACCCGTCTGAACGGGCAACGGAAGCAATACTCGGGTACGGATCAGATGCTCTTCGATGTGCCAACCATGATTAGCTTCATCAGCCAGGCCGTGACGCTCTATCCCGGCGACCTGGTCTATACCGGAACGTGTGACGGTGTCGGCCCGATGGACGATGGCGATACGGTGGAAATCGAAATTAGCAATGTCGGCGTGTTGCGCAACCCGGTCATCCGCGAAAAGGAATAACGTAGCAGACGAGAAAGACGGCTGGTGACCCCGGAAGAAGTGAGGGGATATCAGCACCATCAATGGTGTCCGACCCCTTCGATTTGACTTCGCTTTGCAACGCCCGGCCTGTCTCCAAAACCGGGCGTCTATTCAGGCCTTCTTGGGCCGCCTGACGACTTGCTCCTTGCCTCATCCAAAGCTATACTCGGGATAATATGAACCATGCTGGTGTCAACCAATCCAGAGAAACGAAGACACAATGTCTGTCAATTTGAGCAGTTCCATAGTCCCTACTGGTGGAGAGGTTGATATAGAAATCAAGATTCATACACGTCTGCAGATTTCATCCTACGTGGCGAAACAAAAATCGAACGTCTGCCTCGTTCTTCACTGTGGTCAGAACTTCTACGTTGACGAACCGATTCTGCAAGTCGATACACGCATCATCTGGGTCGTGCCTGTGTGGCTCTCCTCATCACAGGAAGGCCGCAAAACCAATATTGGAGAGCTGGTCGTTGATGCCCAAACCGGTGAGGTGTTAGACCTCGGAGAACGTTGCCAAACATTGAAACACCTTGCCAATGCTCTGCAGACATCCTTCCCTGCGCCTTGACGATGCTTCCGGTTCCGCATTACCCTCAGAGCAATCCGCAGGGGAGAAATACCTGTGTCCCTGCCGCGGTCAGGATGGTTTTGGCTTTTCAGGGCGTTTCTCGTGAGGAAGCAGAGTTGTGTGATCTGCTCGAAACCCAGCAGGTCGGCACAGCAGTCCTGAATGTGTTGCTGCTGAATCAGCACGTAACCGCTTGCCAGTCAGAGGTCTTCAGTGCATCATTTGACGACCTTGCGAGATGGCTGCAGACAGGTATCCCGCCGATTGTTTTCGTGACGACTGGCCCGTTGAGCTTCTGGCAGACCGAATAATTCCTTGCAGCCTGGAGTGAGCTCGCTCAATTGACCGCTCTCATCCGCATCACGCCCTCCAAGCTCTAAGGGCATCCCGGGGAATCACAACGGCGTTATACCAAGGCGAGTTTTGTAGGCTGACTGCTAAATCACATGGAGGCCATATGCATAGAACCAGCTTATTACGCATGCTGGAGCAGTATCACACACAATACCCACAGGAATCGGCAGTCATTGACCGGTTCGCGCACTTTGTTCAGACCCAGCCGGATTGCTTCGAGCGTTCATTGAGCATCGGCCATATCACCGGCTCGGCCCGGCTGGTCAATGAGCCGGGCACCCATGTGCTGCTGACGCACCACCGCAAGCTCGATATGTGGATCCAGTTGGGTGGGCATGCCGATGGAGACGCACACGTGCAGCGCGTGGCCTGGCGAGAAGCGCAGGAAGAATCGGGGCTGCCACAGGTCGAGCCGGTGACCGATGCGATCTTCGATGTCGATATTCACGCCATTCCCGCACGGGGTGACGAACCGGCGCATGAGCATTACGATGTCCGCTTCGCTTTCCGGGCCGTCGGCTCGGATCGGTTCACCGTCAGCCGCGAATCACATGCCCTGGCCTGGCTTGCGGTCGAGACTCTTCCCGAACACATTCAGGAAGAGTCCATGCGCCGCATGGCACGCAAGTGGCTGCAGCAGTACAGTTAGGCGCCCCGGCCCTTAATACACGACGGTACTCTCGGGCTCGGCGACCACTCGGTTAGCGATCTCGCCGAGCTGATCAATGGCGATGCGCACCACGTCTCCGGGCTTGAGCCAGACTTTGGGATCCATCCCCAAGATGACGCCACTCGGCGTGCCTGTCGGAATGACATCTCCCGGTTCCAGCGTAAAGGCGGTGGACAAATGCTCGACAATATCGAAGCAATTAAAAATCAAATACTTGGTATTGGATTCCTGGCGCAATTCATCATTCACCCAGGTGCGTAGATTCAGACGATGCGGATCCGGCACCTCATCCGTTGTGACAATGTAGGGGCCGAGCGGACAGTGCGTATCCCAGGATTTGCCCATGGTCGTCGTTGCCGACCGAATTTGCCAATCCCGCACGCTGACATCGTTGACAATGGTGTAACCGGCAATCACCTGCTCCGCCTTGTCTTTGGGCACGCGCCGGCAGCGCTTGCCGATGACGATGCCCATCTCGCCCTCGTAATCCAATTGCTCAGAATCCTTGGGACGATGGATCTCCCCCCCAGGCCCGATGGCGGCCGTCGATTGTTTGTTAAAAATCATGGGGACCCCCGGCATTTTCAGACCGGTTTCCTCGACATGATCGCGATAATTCAACCCCACGGCGAGAATCTTTGGCGGACGCTGAATAGGCGCTTCCAGAGTCACATCGGCCAACGCCAGCCGGCCCTGGCCCGAGGCACACGCGGCCCTGGCCGCTGCCATGGCCGTGTCACCCTGATCCAGGAACGCCAACATATCGCGCGGCAAACCATGGCCATTGGCGCTGAAATCCACGACTTCTTCCGCTTCCACAGCGCCAATGCGCGTACTGCCACCGTGCGTAAATGTCACCAGTTTCATCGTATGCTCCTCTGCATAATTCGGTCACGGATCGTGCACCATTGTATCGCATTGTGATCAAACCGTAACCGAGAAGTTACCACAATATCGGCGTCTCTTTCTCGCCTCACCACGATGCTATACCTCTGGAAGTCATCATCTGCTAAACTATCGCCATCGGCTGGTGTCCGCCGAGAATTCCCGGCGCAGGTCCGCATCGGGAAGAAACGGATGCGCCGTCGTGTTGTATGTTACAATAGGTCACCGATATGAGAGCACGTGAAGTGGGAGACCCCACGCCATGGCCGCTACACGATCCGCCCCTCGCAGCTCCCTAGTACAATCGATCAGTTTCAAAAACATTCTGTTATTCTTGTTGATCCTCATCGTGGCTTTGGTACCCCTCGCCCTGCGTTATTATCAGGACAGCCGCAACTATGAGATCGAGGTGCTGGCGTCCAAGCTGGAGTTCTTTGCCGAACGCGGCGCGTCTTGGGTCGATGTCGATGCCCTTTCCAGACTCACCAAGCCCGAGCATATGGACACGCCAGCATACCGAGATCTGGTCGACACGCTCAATCGGATCGAGGCCGAATTTAACGTCGATGACGCCATCATCATGCGCCGCAGTGCGAACGGTCAATATATATACATCGCCTCCGGAACGGGCGACGCTGCGACAACATCGTCCAACCATGGCGAGACCCGCAACCCCTGCAATCCCTCCGGTGTAGCAGGAACGACTGTCAACAATCCATGTAACCCCAGGTCAGCTGTCAACAATCCATGTAACCCCAGGTCAGCTGTCAACAATCCATGT
>CBCXVS010000440.1:0-4118 GCA_965178525.1 uncultured bacterium
CTAGAGGACGGCAGCCCGTTGCAAAGTGATGCCTACCAAGCTCAACAACAACGGCCCAGCGAGTTACGGGACCGCGCCCACACCTATATCAAGCAACGAATGCGGGGTCTTTACAAGCAGATTTACCCTCCGGTAGGCGCGTTTGAAGACCATTCCGGCTTTCACCCGGAGTGATTGCGGAATGCGGAATGCGGAATGCGGATGAAAAAGGAGGTTTCTATTCCGCGTTCCGCATTCCGTCTTACACATTTGCCGGGGTTTCGTGAAATAAAGGTAAGATTTCCTGCCCCATCATCTCCAGCTGCGCCATAGACTCACTGCCCGGACACAAAGGCCGCACAACGAATTTTGAAGTCCCGGCGTCGACATACTGCTGAATCATCTCAGCGATCTGTTCCGTCGTGCCGACGGCGTTGAAGGCCGTGAACGGTGCATCAGGCCGAGTCCGGGTCACGAATGGCTCGGCCTTGGCCATCGCCTGCCGCGCATCAGACGCGATGTAGTAGCCGAGCAGGATGCCAATGTGATCGTCCTCGACCTTGCGCCCGTACTTTGCCGCCGTTTCAAAGACGATCCCTCGGCCCTCACGCATCTCCTCCGGCGTGGAGCGCGAGACCAACCAGCCATCGCCAACGCGGCCCACGCGCCGGGCTGCAGCATGACTTCGTCCTCCAATCCACACCGGCGGCGAGGGCTGGAAAACGGGCTTCGGCGTGATACTGACGTCGTGGCAGGTAAAGAACTTGCCCTCGTGCGTCACGCTGTCCTCTTCCCACAACCGCCGCATGAGCAGGATGGCCTCATCCGTGCGCTGCGCCCGGTCCGTTTTCGGCACACCACAGGCTTCGTACTCCGCCGGGTCCTCTTGTCCCAGACCGACGGCGGGAAAGCATCGACCTTGCGACAGAAAATCCAGGGTCGCGATCTGTTTGGCGAGCACGACGGGGTTGCGCAGGGGCAAGGCCAGAACGCTAGTGCCAAACTTCAGCCGCTCGGAGTAGGCCGCGACCATCGAGAGGGCGACCATCGGCTCCAGACTAAACTGGCGCCCGACGATTCGGTCGCTGAGCCAGATGGAATCGTATGCGTACGTATCACCGACTTGCACCAGTTGCCGCAGGAAGTTAGCATCCTCACTCCCTTGACCGAAAGCCCCTGGCACGTATCCGATGGCGACACTCATTACTAAACCCCCATGTTAAATGTGGAATGTGGAATGTGGAATGTGGAATATAAACGCGAAAATGTACCGTGTATCGGCATGTTCTGTCCTGTATGTGCAGCGTAGCATATTCCTGGGGAGGAAGAAATAGGGGGGTTATGTCGTAGCGAGCGAGATGGCCGAATGGTAGCCTGTCAAGATCAGCAGGATTGGAAGATATGTTGGAATGCGTATGACTGACCTTTGCCTTGATGCCACACTTAACCCTCGCACAGAACGCCGCCTATGGGCTGGGGGTGGCGGATGTGTCTTGCAAAGCCCGTCATACCTGCGCTGTGGAAGCGCTGGAACACGCACGAACTCTCCGGGGGGATGCAGCAGTGCGTGGGTTTGGCTCGCGCATTCGTCCGGGATCCGGCGGTGTTACTCATGGATGAGGCATTTTCGGCACTGAACCCGCTGATTGGTGCCGACATGCAGGATGAATTGCTCAAACTCCAGCAACACAAGGCCAGGACGATTATCTTCATTTCCCGCGATTTGCAAGAGGCCGTACGCCTTGGCGATCGCATTGCGGTGATGGAAGGCGGCCAGATCGTGCAGATCGACACACCGGATGCCATCGTCAAAAATCCGGCGGATGTCTACGTGCGCTCGTTTTTCCGCGGGGTGGACCCAATGCTTCAAATACTGCTCCACCTCTTGCCCCCCCCAGGCGACCAGGGCGGCCACGTCCGTGAGCGGCTTGCGGACTTTGTCGATGGCCTTCTTTGTGACCGGCAACCCCGTCGTTTCGATGAACGCGTCGATGGCAGTGATGTCGTCTCGCAACTGGCCTTCCACGTCGTCAGCGGTTGGGCGTGTCGAGTCCGGCACCCGCCACGATCGTCCTTGCAGGGAAGCGTTCCCAGGGTCTTCAGCCGCGTCTCGACCCGGGCGTGCCAGGTCTCATAGGTCCGATCCGGGTCGCCCTCTTCGAGTACCAGGTAGCCGCTGACCAGGTCCATGAAGACCAGCATCAGATGCGGCAAGAAGGTGTCGTCCACCGCTCCAATGATCGGACCGACCTCACCCTCAACCATGCCCTCCTGCTCCAAGCCGCTGTCGTTTCCAAGATGGCCTGTGCCAAGGCGTGCAGTAGACGTCGCAAGGCACTGGGCGAACAGCCCAGAGGTGTCTCCAGGCGGGGGCGAACGAAAAACTCGCTGATCGTGTCGGCTCCAACGCCGCGTTTGAGGCCGGCGGTATACAGGGTCGACACGACCAGGCGGAGGAACCAACTGCGCCCTTCTTCCGTTTCCCAAAACCATGACTCCGGATGAGCTTGAAACGAATGGGCGGCCGCGTGGGCCAAGGCGTTTCAGCGAGCTTCCTGGGCGGTCGAAGGTCGAAACGGCGATGTGTCTCAGATGCACCATAATCATCGCGGCTTGCCCAAGCGCCGCGACCAGGTGTGGACGGTATGGCACAACTTCGACGGTTACGCCTCAGACGGAATGACGCCAGCAATTCCCGGAGGTCGGGAAACCCCAGTATTCATAGGGTGATCCCGCTTGTCTTTTCGTAAACCTCTACGCCACAATGGAGCCCGCATTCCTTTACTTCGCCAGTTTTATAGTGGGGGTTGCTATGGCTATCGTTGCTCCCAAAGTGCGCCAACACCTATCGGCTGATGCCCTGTTCGGCTCGGTCCGCGCTGCCTTTTCTAACCTGTCTGATCATCGCTTGGGCGATCCCGATATTTCGCTGAGCGACGCCCTGATGTCCGCCTTTGCGAGGTTCTCGCTTAAATCGCCCTCCTTGCTTGCCGTCGACAAGGAGAGAGCCGAAGACAATTTGCAACAAGTCGACGGCATCGAACGAGCGCCGTGCGATACCTTTTTGGAGGGCCATGACCTCTTAGCTCTCGACGGCACGCGCTATTTTGCCTCCAAACCGATTCACGGTGAGACCTGTTTGGAAAACCGCCACCGCAATGGCACCATGATCGACTCCCATCAGATGTGAGGCGCGGTGCTCCTCCATCCCGACCAACGCGAGGTGATGCCGCTGATGCCCGAGCCCATGGTGAAACAAGATGGCACGAGCAAAAATGACTGTGAGCGCAACGCGGCCAAGGGCTTGATCGCCAAGTTGCGACAGGATCATCCGCCTCTCAAGTTGATGGTCACCGAGGACAGCCTGAGTTCGAATGCGCCTCACATCGGGATGTTGCAAGCCCACGACCTCCATTACATTTTGGGCGTCAAAGAAGGCGACCATGCCTACTTGTTCGAGCAGGTCGAAGCCGCTGAGAGAGCTGGCCATGTGACGCTTTATGATCGCCATGACTCTGAAACCGGCCGCCATCATCGGTTTCGGTTTGTCAGTGACGTGCCGCTCAACGAGGCCCATGCGGACCTGCGGGTCCACTTTGTGGAGTGCTGGGAGCGCGACGGCAACCCGGTCCAACACTTTAGCTCGGTGACCGACCTGCGCGTCACGAAAGGCCCAGTTTATCACCTCATGCGGGGCGGACGAGCGCGGTGGAAAATCGAGAATGAGACGTTCCATACGCTGAAAAACCAGGGCGATCAATTGGAGCACAATGTTGGTCATGGCTATCCACCTCTCGCCGTCATCTTCGCCCTTTTGATGATGCTGGCCTTTTTGGTGGATCAGGTCCAACACCTCTGCTGCCCTCGGTTTCAAGCGGTGTGGGCCAAATTAGGCAGTAAGCGTCTGCTGTGGGCAAAACTGCGCGCCTTGTTCTACCACTAAGTGGTCTTTCAATTAAATCTTTGGTTTTTGGTCGTTCCGTGTCATACTATGTCGGAAAGGAGACCTTATGGCACGCAAACGGCTCAGCGTTCACTTGACCCAAGACGAATATGATTTCCTGATCACTTATGTCGCTCGGGGTCACAAAAAGGCCCGATACATCAACCGGGCAAGAGCCTTGCTCTTGTCTCATGAG
>CBCXVS010000441.1:0-4077 GCA_965178525.1 uncultured bacterium
TGACAGGAGAGTCGGTCTCAGGCAATCGGCGTAACTGCTTCATCAAGAAAGGAGTTGGCTTAACTTAAGGCCATTCCGGTTCGTCCTCTCTATAGCCTCGAGATCGGAATGGGCAGCCTGATACTGATCGTGACGGATAAACGGCCGAAGCAACCCTAACGCCTGCTTCGCATTTTCGACGCTCAGGAGGTCCCATTCACACAGGGCAACCACAATGGCAGCCGGTGTCACGTAGGCAATCTGGTGCGCCAAAAGCAAATTCAAAAAACCGCGATCATCGCTCAAAATGACATCGGCTCCTTCGCTCCAAAACAGGGTAAGCGCCTCGGTCTCTCCGGCACCGAGGTCTGGGTGAGGCAACATCCGTTCGGCTTGCGGATGCGGCTGGGGGTGCCGTAGCTGTCCGTATTGTTGCAGAATTTGCTCCAGAGAGCGCGTCCGGATAGCCGCGCACTTTGCCCTCGGTCACCGCTTCGCGCCACACTTCAGGACCGATGATGAGCTCATCGTGTTGTGTCAGGGTATACAGGATGCCTGCTTTATTGGTTTTGATCAGGCCATCAGCATCACAAACGATTTTCATGGGCTGTATTATACAATCATCTACAAACGCATACAATCTCTAGGGTAGAGGACAAACGAGGGCTCATCACATGTGCAAGTCGGACGGCTTTTCGACCTGCTGCCCAGTCTGCGCTAGCAGACGGTTTTCCTTGACCATGCACAGCCAACGTGCTAATCAGCAGAGCGTAGATGCGTGATACATCCATAAACAGATGCCAGACATTGGCAACGACCCTCAGGACCTATCGCCGTTGTTGGGTTGCCATTTTTTGATGCATCGATACGAAGGAGGACACTATGGCTGATGACGGAACCATTCGCGTGGGGCTCGTTGGCGCCGGTGCGAACACCAAGCTCAGACACATTCCCGGCTTCCGGGAACAGGCGGGGGTGGAACTGGTCAGTGTGGCCAACCGCAGCCGCGAGTCCGGTGAGCGGGTCGCTGGCGAATATGAGATTCCCAAGGTGCACGACAACTGGCGCGATCTGATCGAGGCCGATGATACCGACGCCATCTGTATCGGCACCTGGCCCTATATGCACCGGACGATGACGCTGCTCGCGCTCGAAAACAATAAGCACGTGCTCACCGAAGCGCGGATGGCGATGGACGCCACCGAAGCGCGTGATATGCTCAATGCGTCCCGCGCCAAGCCGCATCTGGTCACCCAGATCGTGCCGGCACCGATGACATTGGAGGTTGATGCGACCCTCATGGCGTACATCGCCAATGGCTACCTAGGCGAACTGCTGTCCATTAAGCTCCGGGTGTGTGATGCCCACGGCCGGGATGCAGAGGGCACCTTTGTGGATACCGAAGCGCCCCTGCACTGGCGTCAAAACCGGGATGTGAGCGGCTATAATGTCCTGTCTCTGGGCATCTGGTACGAGACGATTATGCGCTGGGTGGGGCCGGCCACGAAAGTCATGGCCATGACCAAAGTAGTGGTGCCTCGGCGTTACGACGACAACGGCGCCATGCACGCGATCTCGGTGCCCGATCACGTGGATGTCATCTGCGGCATGGCTTGTGGCACCCAGGCGCAACTGAGCTGGAGTTCGTCCACGGGCATGCATCCCGGCACGGAGGTGTGGCTACACGGGAGCGAAGGGACGCTGCATCTGTCAGGCCCTCCTCTCACCACCCTGTACGGCGGACGCCGGGGCGACAAGACACTCGCAGAGATTCCCATCCCGTCAGAGAAGCGGGGTAAGTGGCGCGTCGAGGAGGAATTCGTCAACGCCATCCGCGGTAAGGAGCAGGTGACGCACACGCCCTTTGACGTGGGTGTCAAATATATGGAGTTCACCGAGGCCGTCTACCGGAGTTCACAAACCGGACAGGCGATCTCTCTGCCCTTGTAGGATCATCGGGAAGCTTGCAGTGCGCCGCCCTCGTTCCAGACGGCGGCGACGCGGAAGGCAAGCTGGGTGTGGGACTCGCGCACATCGACAATCTCCGCCGGCCGGTCGCCAATAATGCCCAGGGCAATAATCCAGTTCAGGAGTTCGTGGTCGCCGGATTGCTGCAGCTCCTCCGGGCTCAGTTCCGCCAGTTTACTCCCGTGCCCCTCCCGCACCCACTCCAGATTGCGGCGGTCGAAGGCGATGTCAATGGCGCGACACTGGAATTTGTGGGCTAAAAAACTATGCGACCAGCTCGACGAGGCCACCACGGCCACGCGCTCACTGCGCGTATCGAGAAACCGGCGGATGCCCTGCCCGAGTTCGTAACATCGCCGCGGCGTGGGTCGTGGTGGATAATCCGGTCCCGCTTCTTCGCCATAACAATTGACGAAGAACGGCAAGAGGGGAAATTTCCCGTCCGGATCGAGGAATACAAGCGGATTGATATGGGCGTGAGACAAGCCCCACTCCCAGCCTTGTAAGACGCTGGAGGACGCCAGGTCAAACCCATCATGGATGAGGTAATTGCGCATCTCGCGGGCAAAGGGCTTGGGACAGCGAAAGGTGTATTGAGTCTCAGGAGCCGCGTTCCATAAATTGGTCCGCGCCGCCGGGCGCTGGAACGGATAGCCGTCAACGGTTTCGCCGGTATAAATACAAAACGGCGCCAGATTATCTTCGGTAAAATTCTCCGCTTGATCATCGCCAATGATCATGACCACATCTGGATTCCATTGGTGTAACTGGCCATGCAGAATCCGGAACGACTCGACGACCTGTTGCTGATCCAAGCAGTCCTGGCTCAGCCCATTATCCTGCCCGAGTTCTTTGAGAAGTTGCAGTGGGGGTTGATAGTCGGGCACGCGATTAAAAAGCCGCTCCCGCCCCTTCGCCCATACCTCTGGGGGCGTTAAGATAATCGGCCCATGCGAGCAACCCAAGCCTAAAATCTCAGCCATGTCTCCTCCTTCACGCTATCGCTTGACGCGCACGCCTTAACATACACCGGATACGCCGCATTGTAGTGGCAGGCACGTAGGCCGTCAAATCATTTCGCCATGCCCGTCTCCGCTCATATGTTACAGATTGAGGAACGTCTAAGCGTCAAGTTGAACGACTGGGCGGGAATGCTACCATGGCCCTGGTTGGACATGGCGCAGCGATCAGCGCCCGGACATGAGGAAAAACGTCTTTTACTCAGTCCTCAGTCCTTTGCAAACGCCATGTCCATGCCGGCCGGCGATCATCGGCACGAGCGGTTCAACACTGGAGCGGCTCAAACCCTTTCCAACCAGCACAAGCGATACGCAGGACGAGGACAAAACCGATGTCACCCATCCAGGTGTATCGTCGCGGTGACCCGGGGCACATCGCCGACCACACGGGTGGTGTGGCCGTGGCCGCTGATGTCTTCCGCCAGATTGACATCTCCCGGACCCAGCCGGTGGATCGTACCGTCTCCGAGCCCGATTTCCGCCGCTCCGGAAAGGGTGATAATGTACTGACGCCTCGGCGCGTTATGCCAGTCGTTAAAATAGCCCGGCTCCATGGCACGGAACACGACACCTTTGGCGCCGTGGAGTGTGGTCAAATCCGGTTGCGAGGCCAATTCGAGTTCTTCGATGTGCGATTCGCCATCGTCACCGGAATACAATCTGAAAATGCTCATCAAGCCATCTCCTGTGGTTACGGTCGTTTGCTTATGGAATCCGATTCTCTGCCAGTAGGCTAATGGGACAGGGAAATAGGGTCAAGGAGAATTTTGCATGGGTAGACATCGATATCCATTTGTTCCATAGTTACCCTTCTGCATTGCCGCAGCGATCGCAGAAATCGGGTGTGGAAACACCGCAATGTCACATACCGAAACGATCTGATTGTCGCCTCAAAGAGGAGGATCAACGATGACTGACGCCCTGACCTTCGGCCGTTACGCCGAACGCTCTGTCGAGCAGATGACGCCAGAGCAGCAAGCCGGCTATCGCTTGCTCGTCGATGGCCCCCGAGGCCGCTTGCCGGGCCCTTACCGGAATGGCCTTAAGTTAAGCCAACTCCTTTCTTGATGAAGCAGTTACGCCGATTGCCTGAGACCGACTCTCCTCTCAT
>CBCXVS010000442.1:0-4010 GCA_965178525.1 uncultured bacterium
TACCAGCCAAAAGCATAAGGATCGTTTGACAATTCTGTGATATTTTGCTGGGGATTTTTTGACATGTCGATAAAGGAGGGAGAAAAATGAATCCGCGAAGGACGCGAAGGGACGCGAAGCAAAGAGGAAGATGTGAAACGTTATCTCATGATGATTGGCTGGCTCAGCATGTTGGCGAGTTCGCTCGCCCGTGCCGCTCCACCGCACTTGCTTACCATCCCGGCTGGCGTGGCACAGCTTGGCTCTTTGCACGGCGAGGATGACGAGCGCCCGCTGCGGCGCGTCTCGATACCGGCCTTCCGCCTCGGCCGTACGGAAGTGACCCATAGCGCTTTTGCCGCGTTCGTGGCCGTGAGTGGCTACAGGGACGCAGGCGGAACAACGCGGCTGGGGCTGGGTGTGGACGGATCGTTGGCGTCAAGTCAAAGGGGCGACTTGGCGGTATCCGCAAGGCCCTGGCAAGGCGAGTCGGCCCGATCCGAACCATCCCGTCGTCCAGGTCAGTTGGGTCGATGCCCAAGCCTATTGCCAATGGTACAAGTTGCGGCTTCCAAGTGACGCGGAATGGGAATACGCCGCGCGTGGCCACGACGGCCGGCGCTACCCATGGGGCAACAAGGCGCCACGGGCGGGCGCACAGCAGCGCGCCAACTACGGTACCGACGCCTGTTGTGCGCCGGACGCACAGGACGGTCATCGGTTGACGGCACCGGTCGGGAGTTATGCAAACGGGGCGTCGCCTTTCGGCGTACTCGACATGGCAGGAAATGTCTGGGAATGGGTGCTCGATGAGCACCCTAACGAACCGGGCGCAAAGATCATTCGCGGCGGTGGTTGGGGCAATAATGTCTATTGCCTTCGCACCACCTACCGCCATGCAAACGTGCCAAGCGCTAGCCTGGACATGGTCGGTTTCCGCTGCGCTGGCCCGGCGAATTAGCTCTCAGCTCTCAGCCGTCAGCTTAAAAAATCCTGAGCTGAGAGCTGAGAGCATCTACGGCCTTACTGCACCGCCTGCTGTAAGGCCGCGACGCGGTCGCCCTGTTCCCAGGGAAATTCCGGTCGGCCGAAATGGCCGTAGGCCGCGGTTTCCGCATAGATGGGCTGGAGTAAATTCAGGCGCTCACAGATCGCCGCCGGCCGCATGTCGAAGACATCCTGGATGGCCTGGCTGATCTGCTCCTCTGGGACGATGGGATTGATGGTGTCGACCCGCACCGATACCGGATTGGCATGGCCAATGACATAGGCAATCTGCACTTCGCAGATATCGGCCAGCTCCGCGGCCACGACGTTCTGGGCGATATAGCGCGCCATATACGCCGCCGACCGGTCGACCTTGCTGGGGTCCTTGCCGGAAAAGGCGCCGCCGCCGTGCCGGCCCATGCCGCCGTAGGTATCCACAATGATTTTGCGGCCCGTCAAACCAGCATCCGCTTTGGGGCCGCCGATCAAGAAGGTGCCCGTGGGATTGATAAAGATAATCGTGCTATCCATCTTATCGCGTTCGCTGTCAATCGTACGGTGCGAGAGCAAGCGATCGGGCACCACCGGCTTAATCACATGCTCGATGAGCAGGTGGCGCAGATCACTCAGGCTGAGACGTTCCGCGTGATGCGTCGAAATGACCAAATTGGTGATCGCCACGGGTACATTATCTTCATATTCCACGGCAACCTGGGCTTTGCCATCGGGATATAGGCCCTCGACAATCCCCTGCTTGCGCACCTCGGCTAAACGGCGGGTCAATTGATGCGCCATATAGATCGGCGTTGGCATGAGGGCGGCCTCGACGTCATTCAACCGGGCTTCTTTCGTGGCATAGCCGAACATCATGCCCTGATCGCCAGCCCCCTGTTCCTTGAACAAGCCCTCGCCGGCCGAGACGCCCTGTGAGATATTCGGGCTTTGCGGTTTCATGCGCACGATGACTTCGCACGTATCGCCGTCAAAACCCTGCCCGTGCGTGGTGTAGCCAATGTCCCGGATGGCCTGGCGGGCAATCGACTCGATATCCAATGCGTTCAGGACGGATTCGCTGACTTCGCCGGCAACCACCGCTAGATTTTCCGACACTAATGTCTCACAAGCAACGCGTGCTTTCGGATCCAGTTGCAAGGCAGCGTCAAGCACACTATCTGAAATCTTGTCGCAGACTTTATCGGGATGACCCTCTGTAACACTTTCTGAAGCAAATGTAACGCGCACTTCATCCTCCTTTTTGCCCGTGGCATTCTAACCCCTGTGTCTGTGTTGTCGTCCAGTCGCAAATGACATGTAAGTACCTGAGTGTATTCAAGATTGCTGCCATGCGCCGACTCTCGCAAGCTTGCGGGCGACATCAGCGTGCCCATGTCGTGAGGTCTAATTGAGAAGTCCTCTGGCTATGACTGGTACCGGTGACACGGTTACTCACGCATCGGTGCCCGATGCACCTGACGTGAATATAAAAGGGAGTTATTTCACAAATTGCTCTGGGAGTCAAGTATTTCGGTAGCAGTGCCAGGGCCATGCGGTTGTCCACTGGTATGCGATTCCCCCCTTTGCTAAAGGGGGGGCAGGAAACGGCGTTGACAATTTATGTTGTTGGCAGGCCGTATTCCGCTTTGAGAGCCATGAGCTGCCGCCAGGTTTCATCTTCCACGAAGATGCCGTCGCGCCGTCGCGCTTGCGCCGTGCGATATTCTAACTCCCCGGGATAGAGCACTTCGGTAAATCCCGCAGCAGGGGGCGTGTCTTTGATATACGAGACAAATTCCGCCATGTCCCGTTTAAAGTCTTCGAGCGGCCGGAAGGCGCTGACGTTGAAGACCGAGAGAAACGTGCCGTCATTGTGCCGCCCCTGCGGATCGATGCCAAACCCGAGGCTGGTGAGAATGCCGGAGAGCGTTTCTACCATGAACGATAACACGTAGCCTTTATGACCCTGGTCGCCCCCCATGGGTAAAATGGCCCCGCCATCATAAAAGTCATGGACGTTCGTGGTGGGGTTGCCCTCTTTATCGATGATCCATCCTGGGGGCGCCGCTTCGCCTCGGTTCCGCTGCACGTTGATTTTGCCCGCCGCCACCGCACTGGTCGCCATGTCCAGAAAAATCGGCCCGTCCAAATCGCTCGGGAAAGCCACAGAGATCGGGTTGGTGCCGAGGCGGGCGACCCGTCCGCCAAAAGGCGCGACACTCTTAGGCGCCCGGCCCGAATCGCATGTGATCATGCCGATCATGCCAGCTTGAGCCGCCATGAGGGGATAGTCGGCCAGTCGGCCGACATGCCCTTGCAGGTGAATAGTCATGGCGGCGACATTGTGTTCCTTGGCCTTGGCAATGGCCATTTCCATGGCGCGAGTCGTCACGACATAACCAAACCCCCAATTGCCGTTGAGGTGCGCCGTCGTGGAGGATTCACGCTCGATTTCCAAGGGTGCGCCGGGCACGATATGGCCCCGTTTAATCCGCGTGACATAGGCCGGAATCAAGATGACGCCATGGGAGTCATGACCGGCGAGGTTGGCGCCAACGAGGTGCTCCATGACGATTTGGGCTTCCGCCTCCGGCGTACCGGCAGCTTGAAAAATCGCCATTCCCGTGTCGTGAAGTTGCTCGGGTGAAAACAGCGGCATGGGATATTCCTTTCTGCTGAGCTCTCAGCTCTCAGCTCTCAGCTCGAGATGCATGTCATGTATCCTTTTTTAAAGCTGACGGCTGACAGCTGAGAGCTATTTCTGATACCGTTTCCAGGCGGCTTGAATCGTGTCATGTGCACCGGTAAGCGCCTGGGTGAGTTCGGTGGCGTCCGCCTGCTTTACCGGGTCGTTAGCAAACCGGTCCGGATGACACGTTTTGAGATACGTTTTCCACTGTTTGCTGACTTGTTCCATCGGCGTCCCGAACGGCAGATCCAGGAGGGTATAACAGCGGGCCAGTTCCGGACTATAGGGCAGGCCGCTTTCCGCGCGGGCTGACGTTCGAGCAGAACTCCCGGACGTAGACCCGGCAGCGTTCCCGGACGTA
>CBCXVS010000443.1:0-3954 GCA_965178525.1 uncultured bacterium
AGGTCAATTCGTTTCAGGCTTTTGAGTTTTTATTTCAACAAGTTGTCGCCGAATCACGGGAGGAACTTCGGTTTAGACAGCCATCCTGAATATGCTCTGTGCTTTCATAACGCATTGCGTGTGTACGAAGATGAGAGGCGCAAACCTGACAACATGTACGCTGAGGATCACAAGAATGTGTTAAAACTTGAAGACTTGCTGCGAAATTACTCTATCGTACCGGTAGCGGTCATGTTTCGCCATAACTTACTGAAGGAACTCCCAAAAGAGTTTCAGCACTTGGAAATCGGAGATTGGCCCCGTTTCGTACTCTTAGCGCAGTATGGCGATATTGCATACATCGACGATGTGATGGGCACATATCGTGTCCATCATGGTGGCATGTTTGCCGACGGTGGCTGGACAAGCGCAAAACGTATTAACATTGGGTTGGCCCAATTGGCATGCTACGATGCCGTTAATCGCTACTTTCACGATAAGTATTCCGCTCTTTTGAGGCACCGTATCTCAGACGTTAGCTACGAGATGGCATTTGCCTATATGCAACAAAAAAATTGGAAGAAAATGCGGCAATGCTTATTAAGAAGTTTTTACCCTCGTCCCTATTACGGCCAAGCTCCGATGCGTACACACGTATTAGCGCTTTTCGTATCCTTTTTCCCCGTTCTGTATGATTTCGGCCGCAAATTAAAACATCGCGTCTAGCAAACGGGTCAGAGATATAAGTTCCCGGACAAAATGAGCGACATCGTTGTTCCAGAGGAAAAATATGAATTTAATCCTGGTCGGGCACTTACAGGGTCAGCGCCAACGCCCCCCCAGCCTTACCATAGAGGGCGAAACCGGCGCAAGCGCAAGGAATTGCTGACCACACAGACCGAACTCATGGCCATCGCTGCAGCCGCAAAGGTGGGACTGAGTAGCACGCCGAGAAAAGGATAGAGCACCCCTGCCGCCAGCGGAATCCCCAAAATGTTGTATATAAATGCCCAGAAGAGGTTCTGCTTGATCGTCCGCATAGTCCGGCGGGACAGTTGTATGGCGGTGACCACCCCACGCGCATCACCTGTGATGAGGGTGACATCCGCCGCCTCCATAGCCACGTCCGTGCCGGTACCGATCGCGATGCCGATATCCGCCTGGGCCAACGCCGGCGCATCGTTGATGCCATCGCCGACCATGGCCACACACTTGCCTTCGGCTTGCAGCTGTTTGACCTGATGCGCTTTCGCCTGCGGTAAAACCTCCGCCAACACTTGGTCTATGCCGAGCTGCTGTGCCATGGCTTCGGCCGTGCGCTGTGTATCGCCAGTCATCATAAGCACGTCCAGACCGAGGTCGCGGAGTGCTGCGACCGCGGCTTTGGCATGGGGTTTGAGCGTATCGGCAACGGCGATGACCCCCGCGCCCCGGCCATTGACCGCGACAAACATCGGCGTTTTTCCCGCCTGCGCCAAGTGATCCGCAGCCTCGCTCAGCTTGCCGAGCGCGATCTCCTCATCTTGCATCAGCTTGCGATTCCCAATCCGCACGGCCTGCGTGCCGATCGTCGCCCGAATACCATGCCCCGGTACGGCGGCAAAATCGCGCGCGTCTTCCAGCTCGAGGCGCCGAGCCCGCCCCGCCTCGACGACGGCTTCGCCGAGCGGATGTTCCGAGCCGCTTTCGGCAGAGGCCGCTAACCGCAACACCTCCATCTCGCTAACACCGTCATGCGGCACAATGTCCGTCACGGCTGGGCGCCCTTGCGTCAACGTCCCGGTCTTATCCAGCACGATAGCCTGGAGTTGATGGGCCGTTTCCAGGCTGGCGCTGTTCTTGAACAGCACGCCATGCGCTGCGCCTTTCCCCGTGCCGACCATAATAGCCGTCGGCGTTGCCAGACCCAGAGCGCACGGACAGGCGATGATGAGGACCGCGACAAAGTTGAGCAGCGCAAAAGTCAGCGCCGGTTGCGGTCCAAACCACGCCCACGCGAGGAAGGTGAGGGCCGA
Source organism: uncultured bacterium (assembly GCA_965178525.1). Classification (GTDB taxonomy): domain Bacteria; phylum Tectomicrobia; class Entotheonellia; order Entotheonellales; family Entotheonellaceae; genus CBCXVS01. The sequence goes on from CBCXVS010000443.1 coordinate 1,995, forward strand.
TAGGCCAAGCACCGTCGGCACAAAGATGCTGGCGACATCGTCCGCCAGGCGTTGAATAGGCGCTCTCGACCCCTGCGCCTCTTGCACCAACTTGATGATCTGCGCCAGCATCGTGGCCTGCCCAACGCGGCTGGCCCGCAGCGTAAAACTTCCTGTTTTGTTGAGCGTGGCGCCCATAACCTCGTCCCCAGCAGTCTTATCCACCGGGAGGCTCTCACCGGTCAGCATGGATTCGTCGAGCGTCGAATAGCCATCGACAATGACGCCGTCCACCGGAATCTTTTCGCCTGGTCTGACCCGTACAAGGTCTCCGACCTGCACCGCTTCAACCGGAATGTCCTCTTCTTCACCGCGCCGGAGCACACGTGCCGTTTTGGCTCGCAGGTCCATCAGGGCACGAATCGCTTCCGACGCCTGCCCACGTGCCCGGGCTTCGAGCAGCCGGCCAAGGATGATCAGGGTGATAATCATCACGGCCGTATCGTAGTAGACATGGGTGCTCATCCCGAGACGGGTCACCATCGTCGGCATCAGCGTCACGGCCACACTGTAGCCATATGCGGCGGATGTGCCGAGCGCGATGAGGGTGTTCATGTCCGCAGTGCGATGCTTTAGCGCCGACCAGCATCCTTGATAGAATGGCCAGCCCACCCAGAATTGCACGGGCGTGGCCAAGAGCAGGAGGAGGAATGGGTGGTGCAACCCAAACGGCGTCCACGGCGCGAACATGCCCATTGAGCCAAGGACAATCGGGATGCTGAGCCCCAAACTGAGCCAAAATTTCCGCGTCAGCAGACGGATTTCCGCGGCCCTGGTTTCCCGCTCACGATCCGCTCCATCTTCCGCCTCGATCTCGCGCGGTTCGTATCCCGCCGCTGCAATGGCTTGAAGCAGCGCCGCAACATCGGCCAGGCCAGGCACGTATGACACTGCCGCCGTTTCCGTGCCCATGTTAACATGGGCCTCCACCACGCCCTCGACGGCGTTCAATGCCTGCTCAATACGTGCCGCACAAGCGGCACAGCGCATCCCGCCAATCGGGATCGTCAGGTCCTGCCGGGAAACCCGGTAGCCGATCGCTTCGACCGCCTGGGTAATGTGGCCCACGGTCAACGCCGTCGGATCAACATGTAGCGTGGCTTTTTCCGTCGCAAAATTGACCTGCGCTGCTTCTATCCCGGGAAGGCCCTGGAGCGTCTTTTCAATCCGGGCCGCGCATCCGGCACAGCTCATGCCCTGCACGGGTAGATCAAGACGTTGCGTCTCCATCTCATGTACTCCTTCGTGCTGCGTACCGCAAATGAAGAGCTGTCATCTAAAAAAGAAGAGACAAGATTTCTTCTTCCAGCGTCTTAGCTGACGGCTGATAGCTGATAGCTGTCAGCTGCTGTGGTCTGGGGGACGAATCAGACAATTTTCTGCAGCAACGTCACCAGATCCTGTTGTTCCTCGGGCTGTAGCGCTTGCAACATGGTTAGCAACAGCCGCATATCGGCGTCCAAGCGCTCCTGATACGCCGTTTTCCCCCGCTCTGTGAGTGTGGCCAAGACCACCCGCCGATCCGTTTCACTATGCCGGCGTTGCACCAGTTCTTTTTTGACCAGACGATCGACGATCCCCGTCATGGTGCTCAACGCCACCTCGCATGTCGCCGCGACGTCCCGCATCATGCATTCCCCCTGGCGTCCCAATATGCGCAGGACGTCCCATTCCGCCTCGGTCAGCTCACGGCTGCTGTCCGCGCGTGCAGCGGAGCCGTAAAACATTTTGCTGAGCGTGCCTAGCGCTTCATACAGACTGCGGGCATGCTGGGCGAGTTGCTGGGCCGGATGCAGGTAGCGCTCCGGGGTTTTGTCGAATTGCTCCTTGCAAACGCACGCGCAGAAATGCTAGAGTTGTTCCTCAATAGCATAAGATCAGGTTCCCTAGCCCAGCCCAGATGCCCACCGAATCATCCTCA
>CBCXVS010000444.1:0-3930 GCA_965178525.1 uncultured bacterium
GCAGTTTACCCAGACGAAAGCCCGGTCCAAACTTGAGCGTCATTACCAGAATGTCAAAAAACTTATTTGACGGACCAATAAGTTTCTAATCTGAAAATATCGTCTACTGGCTAGGCTCATGAGTGGCGACGGACGCTACATGTCGTGCCATGCCTGGCTGTTTGTCTGCTCTTCACGATTCCCGTAGTCGTCGGCATTTCCGAAGCCGTCATGGCATCATCTGACTGATAACTCGAAAAATTCACACGCGAGCCTTCACAAGCGTCTTTTCTCTCGAGAGGACGTGTGCGGCTTCAGAAAGCAGAGGCGGTGGCCGGAAAACCGAGCGCCTCAAATGTTCCGAACCTGCTTGGGTTGGAGGATGATCGATGAACGACGTGAAATGGTTCATGCAAGGGAAATATGTGGAGTACTGTAACTGCGATCACGGCTGTCCATGCGAGACCATGGCGCCCCCGACCTACGGACACTGTGAGGGCGTCATCGGGATGAAAATCGACAAGGCTACTATGGTGACGTGCGGCTCGACGACCTGATCATCGCCGCGACCTTCTATTTTCCGCGTGCGATTCACCACGGTGGCGGTCATATGCAGCCGGTTTTGCCGGAACACACCACCGATGCGCAGAAGGAGGCGGTTTTTAAGATTCTGTCGGGTGAGGGGCAGCCGGTTGGCTCGATGTTCCAGATCTCTAGTGTCATTGTGGAACATGTGCACGAGCCTCAGTTTCTTCCGATCGAGTTCGAGTGGGACATCAAAAAACGTATGGCAAAACTTGTCGTGCCTGATGTCGTGAGAGCCGCCACCGAGCCGATCCGTAATCCGGTGACGGACAAAGAGGTCAGCATCCGGACCGTATTGCTCGAAGGGTGGGTGTTCTATGAAGCCGAGGTCGCCTCGGGCACGGTCAAAGGTCTCGGCGATATCAAGTTCGACTTTTCGCAACGCCACAGTTCACTGGCGTACTTCGCGTATGATCATAACGGGATGGCTTTTACCTACGAGGAAGCCAAGCGGCGTTACGGGCTCGACCATCACTAGCGCCTCATGTCAATGCGGTGCGATATGGATACGTTCGTATGATCAACGAGCGGCGCTAGTACAGGCTGGCAAAAGTCCCTAGGCAGTTTGAGCGCCGCAAGGTCAACAAGATTAAAGTAGTCAACTGCTCACTCATTTGCGGTACGCAGTACTAGGGCGATAGCGGTCTCGACCCCTTCGTGCCGCCACGGCCTGGAAGTGCGGCCGTGCGTCCACTGGAGAGCCTGATGCATGAAACATCTGTCTTGCAGGCGGTGCTAGGGCGTGACCGCATGATTGTAATTAGCGGTCTCGTCACGGTCATTGTTCTCGCTTGGATATACATCCTGCTCGGAGCAGGTATGGGGATGACCGCGTTCGACATGACGACGCTGTCCATGCCAGGCGACAGCAGCGGGATGTCCGCTAAAAACAGCATGAGCGATGCGATGCGTATGGCTCATGCCGCCATGATGCAGCCTGCGGTTTGGACACCATCATACGGCGTGATCATGGTGGTCATGTGGTGGGTGATGATGATCGCCATGATGTTGCCGAGTGCGTCTCCGATGATCTTACTCTTTGCCCGCATCCAGCGCGGTGAGAAGGCGAAGGGGGCGCCCTTTGTGCCGACGGGTGTCTTTACCCTGGAATATCTTGTCGCTTGGGGTCTCTTTAGTGTGCTCGCGACGGGTGCGCAATGGGGTCTCGAATACGCGGGACTCCTGTCAGCCATGATGGCCAGCACCAGTGGGCTTTTTGCCGGCATTCTCCTCCTGGTGGCGGGAATTTATCAGCTTACTCCGTTGAAGCATGTGTGTCTCAGGCATTGCCGTAGTCCGATCCAGTTCCTGACTCAGCATTGGCGTCATAGTATGTCCGGAGCTTTCCGGATGGGGATCGACCACGGCGCGTTCTGTACGGTGTGCTGTTGGTTTCTGATGGCGCTTCTCTTCGTGGGCGGCGTCATGAATCTTTACTGGATCGTCGGCCTAGCCGTCTTGGTGCTTCTGGAAAAAACTATTCCTGCTGGACACTGGTTGGGATCGCTTTCGGGCATTGGGTTGATGGTGTGGGGCGGATGGATGTTGGTGGGAACATGGTTATGACCGTATGTTGGTTGGTCTGTCTTGAACCGCTGGGTACGTGGGGCGGCGATGAGGGGCCATGAAGGGGTGAGCAGGCAAAGCGCTGTTGAGGCATAAAACGAACTCTGCCTGCCCCAGATTCTTGATGCTAAACGATATGCTTACACCGCAGTCGCCTCGGCCCCGGACAGACGGGCCTCTATGTCACCCATGTCGATGCCCAGCTCCCGCGCCACCCCCAGGCCATAGTCCGCATCGGCCCGGAAGAAATGGCAGAGTTGGCGCATTTGGATGTCGTGGCGCGCTTGTCCGAGCGCACCCGCGATAGCCTTGTGCAGCCGCTCTTGAGCATCGCGCGGCATCAGGCGATAGAGATTCCCCGCCTGCGTGTGGTCATCATGCCCTTCCCGGGAGTCGTACCGGTCCCCCGTGACATCGCCTAATGGGAGCGAGGGCTCCCGATAGGCCACCTGATCCTTCGGCGCCGCGTCGTCACTATTGGGGAAATAGTTCGGCGTACTCCCGCCCTGTCCAAGCGACATGACGCCATCGCGCTGATAGTGCATGACCGGACAGCGCGGCTTGTTCACGAGCAGTTGCTGATAGCTATTTCCCACCCGGTAGCGATGGGTGTCGGCGTAGCTCATGAGACGCGCCTGCAGCATCTTGTCCGGGCTCCAACTGATGCCGGGCACCGTCGCGCTGGGGCTAAACGAAGCCTGTTCCACCTCGGCAAAGTAATTGACCGGATTGCGATTCAGTTCGAGAATGCCCACCTCGTGCAGCGGAAAGTCCGCATGCGGCCAGACCTTGGTCAGGTCAAACGGATTCCACTGAAACGTCTTGGCCTGTTCCTCGGTCATGACCTGGATACCGAAACGCCACTGCGGATCATCGCCGCGCTCGATGGCCTCGAATAGGTCGCGCTGATGCGACTCCCGATCGCGGCCAATGAGCGCCGTGGCCTCCTCATCGGTGAGACCTTGCACACCCTGCAGGGTCTTGAAGTGAAACTTGCACCAAACGCGCTCGCCCGCCGCATTGATGAGACTATACGTGTGGCTGCCATACCCGTTCATGTGCCGGTACGTCCGCGGCCGACCCCGATCCGAAAAGAGAATCGTGACCTGATGCAGCGACTCCGGGCACAGCGACCAAAAATCCCACTGCATGTTCATATCCCGCAGATGCGTCTGCGGATGGCGTTTTTGGGTGTGAATGAACGGTTGAAACTTGTAGGGATCGCGAACGAAGAACACGGGGGTGTTGTTCCCGACCATGTCCCAGTTGCCCTCGTCCGTGTAGAACTTGATGGCAAAGCCACGGACATCGCGTTCGGCGTCCGCGGCGCCACGTTCTCCCGCGACGGTGGAGAACCGTACAAAGACCTCGGTCTGCTTGCCAAGCTCAGACAGTAAAGTTGGCGCGCGTATACTGGGTGATATCGTGGGTCACGGTGAACGTTCCGTACGCCCCTGAGCCCTTGGCATGCACGATGCGCTCGGGGATGCGCTCGCGGTGGAAATGCTGCATTTGTTCCAGCAGCTGCACGTCTTGCATGAGGAGGGGGCCTCTGGAACCCGCGGTTAAGGCATTTTGATGGTCGGCAATCGGGGCGCCATCGGCGGTGGTCAACACGTTGCGTTCGCTCATATACATGACTCCTTCGAGAAGGAAAGTGTCATACTCGTAAAGCGCCGGCCAGGAGATGCAAGCCCTGGGTGTCGGCGTGTGTGGTCTAAAGATACTAGGGTTGTTCCCCAATAGTTAATGAGGTAGGCTATCCTCCCCCAAACGATGGAGGGAGCCCAGCCAGGTCAT
>CBCXVS010000445.1:0-3910 GCA_965178525.1 uncultured bacterium
AATGGACTTTTGAATTGGGCCAACCTGTTGATCTACTTAACCCTCCGCCTATTCTGCCAGGGGAACTTCGGTCTAGCAGCCGTGAGCAGCTCGAACAGATGACGCATTGGACTGCCTTTGCCGGCGTCATGCTGTTCCTGCTCATCCCGATCGGACAACATGGACTGTTCAGACCGAGCCTTGCCTTCCTGCTGAGCCTGGCAACGGCAATGGCGTTTCTGTGGCTGGCAGGGCGCCGATATCGGCACCGTTTACATAGTTACCTGCTCTTGGCTAGCGGCACGCTGGGAACCATACTGGGTTACGCCTGGATGTTCTCTGCGCCTCCCGCGCCCTTATCTGCGCCATGGCTCGCACTGCTCAGCGACTCCGGACTCGGTTTGACGTTCGTACTCGTCAGCCTTGCATGGTGTGCCATCGCCTGGACCCTCACACGCCGTCTCAACCGCATGGCCATTTCCGTTGATGTGGCGCCTAGCCTGTACGGCCAACCCTTGCGGATCGTTGCGGCGTGGTTGGCACTGGCGGCGGCGGGTCAACAACTGTGTCTGGTATGGCCAGCCGTGAGTGGCGCCGCGTACACGGGAGGCTTCTTCACGATTGGCGTGCTCGGTCTTGCCGGTATGAGTCTGCTGTTGACGAATCATACCCTGGGCCGGCCGCTGCTCAGCCTAGCCGGCATGTGGTGTGTCGTGTTGGCCGTCCTATGGGCGCAAGGTGTACAGGTGCACGGTTCACCCGTTTGTACCTTGTGGTTTGGGCATCCGCCGTGTACGGATCACTGGCTCGTCTTGGCTCTCGTCGCTTTGGGATTGGGGTGCCTGGGACATTCTATTGGCCGTGATCCACGCTGGTACCGGCTGTATACCCAACCTCTGCACGCGGTTGCCGGCCTGACGTATGGCTGGGCCTTGCTCGGCGCTGGCGTGCTCTTTGTGAGCCTGCCTATGCAGGCGCCCGCGGCACTGCCGTGGGTTTTTGGCGTGCTGGCCGTGGCGCTTATCCCCGTGGCACAGCCACTACGAATGGCGTCTGCGGTGCGGGGGCTTGGTATCGCGGTGCTCCTCACCGCGAGTGTGATCAGTGTACTGACGCTGGGTGGCTGGAGTGGGTTCGACCGATTCCTCTTGGTCATGTGGGCATACGCGCTCTGGGGGGTCGGTAATATGGTGGCGCCACGTTTCAACGTACGTTGGCCGCGCTGGACGCTTGCCCCCGAGCCTTGGCCGTGGTTGGGGCTGGTGCTGATCGGGGTCGCTTTCATCCTCTGGGGAGTGCTCGGGCAAATCGGATCGGCGTTCGACGTGCTCCGTCTGGGCTGGTATCTGACCGCAGCGACATTTTATCTGGTCCTGATGTTGCGCAACAGTGCCTGGTCAGGTTTCCCGTGGCTGGCGGTTTTGACGCTGATGAGTACGGGTATCGCGTTCGGTCTAGCCTGGCTGTTCCCCGCCGTGGACGTGATCATTCCACTGCGATTCGTGCTTGGCACGGTGGTCTGGGCGAATGTGTTGCTCCTGGGCGTTTCCATGTGGCGGCGGTACGGGACCGAGTGGTCCGCCCGTCTGCGCTGGCCATCGCATGACGTGGTAACACCATTGCTCATGTGGCCATCCGTTTGGGTGCATCTGTGGGTGGCGTTGCTCGCTCTCATGGAGGCCGTTGTTATCTTGTTACCTATCACCGAGATGGTGCAGTGGTCATCCGCTGTGCTGACGGGAGGCGTCCTGACGCTCTCATGTTTTCACATCCTGTGGTTGCGCCGGAATGCCTGGCACAGCCATCTCGGCATGGCAGCCCTGTTGTGTACGCTCCTAGCCGCCTGGTTGGGAACGGCTGCACGCCTGTTCTATTTCCCCCTGTTTCTCGCGTTGTGGAGTGTGATGCTGCTGCTACTTGACATCGTTGGGACACACCGGCCGTGGCGTGACCTCCTGATGGCACGTATGCGTCAGTCTTGCTCGATATGGCTGGCGTGGAGTCCACTCGCGGCGGTCGTGGTCTGGATACTCTTGCCGCAACCTTTAGGTGAACGCCTACTCACGCTCGGGATCATAGGCGGGGTAATGGCATGCCTCGGCTGGCGGCGGCAACACCCCGGATGGTGGTTAGCCGCCATGGCAATACTGGTCGTCCAGCTCCATATGGGGTGGCTATTCTACATCCCGCTTGATCGGCTTGTACGCCTCATGCCATGGTATGCCTTACAGCTAGCCGGGTTGACGTGGGCTGCGCTTTGGTTGCGGTGCCGGATGCAGGATGCGGTTGAGCAGGCGCTATCATGGCTGCTCAGACCGTTGGCTGTGCTTGCACCCTTGGCCTGGGCGTGGCATGCGCTGTATGTGTGCGTTCATCTCCTCGACGTCCGTCCGCCGCCGTGGCTGATGGGGAGCGGAGAAGTGATCGTTGCCATCGCCGCCCTGCTTTTGCTCATCGCATTAGGGATCCGCCAGGTCCGCTTGACACAACGTGCTTCGTGGGTCTATGGCGTCACGGTACTTGGCGCTGCACTCGCCATGTATATCCGTATGGTATGGATCGGCCTCGCGCCGGTGCAGGTCTGGGATACGGTGGGCCTGATCGGCGCCGCCTATGCGTTGTTCATCCTGCAACGCCTGACTTTATCCAGACCGATTCTGCACGTCGTGATGGTCTTGCCGCTGCTCGCTGTCGGCACAGTGCCCTTGCAATTCGCTTCTCCCCACGCCAGTGGCGCTTTGCTGACTGTGGGCATCCTGTACCTGCTGGCGCGCCGCGCCGCACGACCGGCCATTCCCTCCCGTTGTATCTGGGCTTGGTGGCGGTGAATGTTGGCATCTATCTCTGGGTCCCAAGCTGGGCTGACACTTATCATATGGTCCAGGTCTACACGATTCCGGCGGCCGTGAGCGTCTTAGGATTGCTCCACCTGCATCGTCACGACGTCAACCCCGCGGCGTTACATAGCGTCCGCCTCGCCACCATCAGCGTCCTCTATGCCAGTGCGACTCTGGACGTCTTCTTGCGTTCCGAATTCATGATTTTCATCGCGGTGTTAGCGCTGAGTTTCGCTGGCATCATCATCGGTATTGCCCTGCGAACCCGCGCCTTTTTGTATTCCGGGGTGACATTTTTGATGGTCAACGTGGTGGGACAATTATTGCTGCTTTTTCCCGAACAACGCCTTGGCAAGGCCATTGTGTTACTGCTGCTGGGGACGGTTATCACCAGCGGCATGATCTGGTTCAACGCACAGCGGGAAGCCATTCTCCAGCGTCTCCGCCTGTTTCGGGCGGATGTGGAAACGTGGGCATAACGACGCGTTGCCGCTTGACTGGGTTTCGGCGCGTAGGATGAGGCTCAAGCCCAGCACGAATAGGAAGACGAGAATGAGCTGACGAAATCGGTCCTCGGGGAGCGCTTGCCACAGCGTCTGACCCCGTTGACAGCACAAAAAAAGGGGGTAGAGGACACCTCCTCTACCCCCTTGGCTGACGGCTGGCAAATGCTTGCGCTGACCCCCGATTGGCTACCCGCGCGTTCTACGATATCACGTCGGCTTCAAGCCAATCCGGCGGCGTGGCCGGGCGCTTTTGGTGAGAGGCCAGCGGTATCTGCGTGTCCGCGGCCACATCCAGGAAGGCGCGGGTGACATCGCTGCTGAACAGGGGTTCGTTATACGTCGATGTCACATACGCTTTGGCCGTCAAACACAGCGCATCGGGCGTCTGGGAGAGGAAAATCTGCATGGGCCGGCTGGGGTCACAATACGGTGACGACTGGATCGCCTCCCAGATCAGCCCTCGTCAAAACATCCTTTACACCAGTGCGGACATAAACCGACCTGATGCCGTACCCCATCTCCCTCATGAAGACCTCCTCAGATGGGGGTCAAGACCTGTCTGCAACTTGTTGTTTATCTGAGCCTGAT
>CBCXVS010000446.1:0-3829 GCA_965178525.1 uncultured bacterium
AATGACCTGGCTGGGCTCCCTCCATCGTTTGGGGGAGGATAGCCTACCTCATTAACTATTGGGGAACAACCCTAGTGCTGAACAGGCATTAGATAAAGCTAGGAAACAAGCTGCATCTGAGAAATTAAATATTACATACGAACAGAGCGATTTAAACTTTATTTGTTTAAAAGAAGAAAAATACGATTTTGTCACCACTCAAAATTGTCTGCATCATGTTCTCAATCTCGAACACCTTGCTTCTGAAATACATCAATTAATGACTACTGACGGAACGCTTTGGATCCATGACTATATTGGTGAAACGCAGTTTCAGTATAGTCATGAGCGTCTGGAAATAGTAAATTTTATTCTCTCTATTCTTCCGGAACGGATGCATTATGATGTCATAAAGATCGTATAATCGACCAAATTTTCCGAAAAGAGCCGGGTACCTTGATTTCGCCTTTTGAAGCTATTCGATCATCTGAGATTATGCCGATATTTCTAGAATATTTTGATGTTCTCAAAAAGAAAGAATTCAACAGTATTTTACATCTCGCCTGCCCCGTGGGAACCCGAGCGGCATATCATATTATAACCTTGTGGAGGTGTATATCTGCTCAAAAAGAAGCTTGATGTGCCTGTGCGCTCATGCCGATCTGTCTGAGACAGGTACATGCCTGCGAAGACATACGAAAGACTTGCAATCATGATGCAAAAACTGAGCACAGCCTACTCCCGCCGACAGAGGTCTGAGCCTGCTCTGGCTCCACAACCCGAGGGTTTTCCATCCGGTCATTTCTATTCACCATATCCACTTATTGCGGATATTGTTCCTAATGAGGAGCTCATATTCGACATCAGTGCGGATCACGTGTCCGGCGTCGATCTTGCCGATGCCAGTCAAGTCCGGATGCTTGAGATTTTTGCCGAGTTCTATACAGAGCTACCCTTTCAAGATGCGAAATCGGAGCCGTATCGCTATTTTTTTGACAATCCCGCCTACTCCTACGCCGACGGTATCATCCTATATTCAATGTTGCGATGGCTTCGCCCTGCACGTCTTATCGAAATCGGCTCTGGCTATTCCTCGGCCCTGACACTTGACGTGAACGAGTTTTTCCTTAATGGCGCCATACAATGCATATTCATTGAGCCATATGTTGATCTTTTGATGTCACTAATGAAGCCTGAAGATCGAGAAGCGACTTGCGTTATTCCATCCAGGCTGTAGGACGTTGATCTGGAGTTGTTCGACCTGCTTCAATCGGGTGATGTACTTTTCGTAGATTCAACGCATGTATCGAAGGTCGATAGCGATGTCAACCACATCTTTTTTAATATTCTGCCAAGAATTAAGCCTGGTGTTATCATCCATTTACACGATATCTTCTTTCCGTTCGAATACCCCAAGCGTTGGATCTACGAGGGGAGAGCCTGGTCAGAGTGTTATTTGCTTCGGTGCTTTTTACAGTACAATGCAAACTTTGAACTCTTGTTCTTCAATCATTATATGTTGCTGAAACATCAGGCACTGATCCGTGAAAAACTTCCGCTTTTCCTGCAAAATCCGGGAGGAGCCTACTGGATGCAAAGAATCAAGTGAGGCTCGATTCGGTCTAAACGAGAAGAGACCAGGTTATCTGGTCTCTTCTGCATCCTTTACTTCAGCTCAATAACTGTTTTTTTCATGGAGTTATCTCAAACAACAGCGTCCTGACCGCCTCAAAGAGGGCCGAGCCACCCAGGTTCTTGGCCCGCACCGCAATGATCCAGCTGTCGGCTACAGTCGGGGTCCAAACGAAGGTATCGCCGTTGCCATAGTCCTGCACGATGGTCCACGTCCCAGCGGAGTCTCTGGTCCAGAACTGGTAATCGTAGTTGCCTGACCCTCCGGACGCACTTGCCGTGAAGGTTACATTTCCCACTGTGGCCAGCTGTGCCGGGCTGGACTTGTCGGCACTGAGACTGACAGAGGTCACCGGCGGGTCATCGACAACATTGAACAGCAGGGTCTTGACCGCCTCAAAGAGAGCCGAGCTACCTAGGTTCTTGGCCCGCACTGCAATAACCCAACCGCCAACAGTAGGCGGGGTCCAGACAAAGGTGTCGTCGCTGCCATAGTCCTGCACGATGGCCCATACGCCGGCGAGGTCTCTGACCCAGAACTGGTAATCATAGTTGCCTGACCCTCCGGATGCGCTCGCCGTGAACGTCACGTTTCCCACCGTTGCCAGCTGTGCCGGGCTTCCCTTGTCGGCACTGATGTCGACAGAGGTCGCCGGCGCGTCGTCGACCACGTGGAAAGGCAGAAGCTTGACTGCCTCATAGAGAGCCGAGCTGCCCAGGTTCCTGGCCCGCACCGCAATGATCCAGCTGTCGGCTGCAGGCGGAGTCCAGACGAAGGCATCGCCGTTGCCATAGTCCTGTACGATGGTCCACGTTCCAGCGGAGTCTCTGATCCAGAACTGATAATCGTAACTGCCCGACCCTCCAGCTGCGCTCGCGGTGAATGTCACGTCTTCCACCGTCGCGAGCTGTGCCGGGCTGGCTTGGTCGGCACTGAGGCTGACGGACATTTGCGTGAGTAGCGGATAGAGATCCGCTATGCGTTCGCTGCGATAGACAATCCACCCCCTCTGTATCGGGTTGGGTTCATCGATGACGAGCTCAAAAACCTTTGTCGAGGTGGCCGGATCCACTTCGATAATCCGCGCGGTACGGCCTGCTGTCGGCACCCCATTTACCAACGTGGTCCCGCCAAACGTCGCCAATACATTACCCGTTTGACTCAACCAATCTGCATCACAGATAAATCCTGAATACAAACGTTCAGGCGTATTGCTGCCGTATTCCCATACTTGGGACACTTCCATCGTCTGCTCATTGATGGAATATTCGACGACCCGGCTATAGTTATTTGCATCCGGAAGCTTCGCATCAAAAGGGCTGGCCCGATTGTTGCCATTATCAAACAGTAGCAAGGTTCCGTGTGGCGTGATCATCGGGGCATGTTGATGATATTGCCACTCGAAAGGCTCGCCAACAGGCGTCAACAAAAATGGTTGAAAGTCAGATCCCCAATTTTCATGCGGACCCAAGATCCAGATTAAGTTTCCCGTCGCCCGTGAGAACTTGATCACGGCATCTTGATGACGAACCGAGACAATAATCCCATCGTCGCTGGGATCTTCGAGGTTGCTGCCGGGATCGAGAATGACGGCATTGGCGTGTCCCCAATCGTTACCCCCCACATTAGAAGGAATAATCGACCCGTACCCGATCCGGGTGGGATCGAGTATATCGGTCAGGGGCCACCTGTTCAGCACTGATCCAGTGACCGGATCAAACTCAATGACCGGATCATCAACGATATCAGCCGTCGCCGTTGGGGCGTTAGGATCCGTCTCGCTCGTTGGATAATTCTCGACAGTGACCGTGGCGCGATCCAACGTGAGCAGGGTGCCGTACTGAGTCGCAAACACTTCGTGATGAAAGTTCAGACCATCAACCGGAATGGCGCCTTCCAATGGGGTTGTGTTAGCCAATAGCGGATACCAGCATCGCCAAGAGCGGAGGATGCAGGTGACTGAGAATACCAGACGACCTCGCCCTGATTGTCGATAATGACGGTGAACGCCACGCCTTCTCCTCGGGGCGGAAGCAGGGTAAAGCCCGGCTCCATGTTTGCCGGGTCGCTCATGCGTATGTCCATTGGCGGGAAATCTGTGGGCAAGGGATCAGTGGTAAACATCAACGGGTCGACCACCTCTATACGATTGCCTGGTAAATCGGGAGCATTCGGTGATTCTTACACCCCATAGGGATGCCTTCTATAATAGGGAAA
>CBCXVS010000447.1:0-3805 GCA_965178525.1 uncultured bacterium
AAGGTCAATTCGTTTCAGGCTTTTGAGTTTTTATTTCAACAAGTTGTCGCCGAATCACGGGAGGAACTTCGGGCTAGGTCAAAACGCGCCATGCAAACGCTTTCGAACTCAGATCAGCAGGGGTTGCGCCAACAGATTGGCCAGATGCTCCTCATGGGATTTGAGGGAACTTCTGAGCAAGACCCAGGCGTTCGCGATACCATCTCCCACATTTTGGCAGGCCGCTTGGGAGGCGTGATCTTCTTCAAAAGAAACATACAAGACCTGGAGCAAGTGGTTGGATTGACCACCCTTCTTCAAGCTAACGCCGCTCCTCAGCAACCGCTTCTCATTGCAGTGGACCAAGAAGGCGGTCAAGTCCAACGGCTGTCTGCTGACGCAGGATTTCAGACTTTCCCGTCGGCGCAACACGTGGCTACGACCCGATCTATCCCACAAGCCAAAGCCCTGTATGCCACGATGGCGGCAGAGCTGGCGCACGCGGGTTTCAACCTCAATTGTGGGCCGGTAGTCGACTTAAACTTGCGGCCCGACGTGCCCATTATTGGCGGGCTCGGCAGGAGTTTTTCCGCCCAGCCGACACGGGTGGCCGATTACGCCGAAGCCTTCATCACCGCGCACCATGAGCGCAGGGTTTTGACCACACCCAAACATTACGATGGCCACGGCAGTGCTGGCGGCGACACACACAGTGGGCTTGTCGACATCACACACGACCGGCAGCCTCACGAACATGAGCCCTATCGTTTGCTGCAACAAAAGGGGCTCCTGCAAGCGGTGATGACTGCCCACTTAATGAATCGCAACGTCGATCCAAACCATCCGGTCACGCTATCCAACACGCACTTACAGAAGCTACGCGACGACAGGAAGTTTGACGGCGTCATGGTGTCGGACGACTTGTAGATGGGCGCGATCAGTAGCACGTACACCTTGGATGAAGTGACCGTGCGAGCCATCAAAGCTGGCGTCGATCTCCTCTTGTTTTCTAACCATGCGCAGGCTTGCCACCATATACAAAAATTGAACTTTGGCCCTGTTGTAGACCCTCAAGTCGTTATTGATTTGGTTTACAAACACATTGTAGAGCGAGATGATACCGAACTGCATCGGCGCGTGCAGGAATCGGCCCAACGCATCCAACGTTGGAAAGCACGGTTTTAAATACCTGGACAGTATGACCTTGATACATTTCTCCAGAGGAAAATATAAATTGCATTTTGCTTCGGTACGTCATACGGCTTCTGAGCTCAGCCCAGCACGTCCCGGACGCCCTGGATGATTTGGTCCTTATCCGGCAGGCAAAACTGTTCCATCACCGGACTGTAGGGAATGGGTACATCCGGCGCACAGACGCGTTTGGGCGGGGCGTGCAAGGCGCGGAAAGTGGGGGGATCTTCCGTCAGGACAGCCGCGATTTCCGCTGCCGCGCTACAGGTCACACACGCCTCATCCACAATGACCACACGTCCCGTCTTTTGCACCGACGTACACAGGGTCGCTTTATCCATCGGGACGAGGGTCCGGGGATCGACCACCTCCACCGCAATCCCCTCGCTCGCCAGCGTTTCCGCAGCCGCCAGAGCTTCGTGCACCATCTTGGAAATGGCGATCACCGTGACATCTCCCCCTGGGCGTTTGACCTCAGCTACGCCGATGGGCACGGTGTAGTCCGCCTCCGGGATCTCGTTCGTCACACCCCGAGGACCCAGCATCTGATCCTCAAAAAACACGACAGGATTGTTGTCCCGGATGGCGCTCTTCATCAGACCTTTGGCGTCATACGGTGTGGCGGGCATCACCAGTTTCAAGCCCGCCAGATTCATAAACATGGGATGCGGGCTCTGCGAATGCTGGGCCGACGCCGACCGGCCACCGCCGGTGGAGGCTCGGAACACGATGGGAAATGCGGCTTGCCCCCCGAACATATAGTGAATTTTGGCCATTTGATTCACAATTTGATCCATTGCGGTAAAGGCGAAGGTCATCATGCCCGGGCTGACGATGGGCCGGAAGCCACTGCCTGCCGCCCCGATGCTGGCGCCCACGTAGGCTTCTTCCGAAATGGGGCACACACGCACGCGCTCGACGCCAAACTCGGGAATGAGCTGTTCCAGTGGGCCGAGGCCGCCACACAGGTGGAACACCTTGTCGTCGCGCCGCATCTCCTCGCGAAATGCCTCTATCAACGCGTCGGTATAGGTGAGTTCTCGCATGACTAATCCTTTCTCTGATTACGACGCGAATACCTCCAGGAGGGCGTCTTCCGGCCTGGGCAATGGGCTGGATTTGGCAAAATCCACGGCGTTCTCCACCTCTTGCCGCACCTCGTTCTCGATCTGTTGCAACCGGTCGGCCGTCGCCACGCCCTGCCCCTGCAAACTGGCGCCGAAGAGGGCGAGGGGATCGCGTTGCCGTCCGCTCTCCACCTCATCGGCAGGTCTGGGATCGGTCGGATTGCCCCGCTGTTCAGAATGAATGCGCCAGCGATGCGTCTTACACTCGATGAGCGACGGCCCCTGCCCGGCCCGAGCCCGCTGCACGGCCTGTTCGGCGGCTTCATACACGGCGAAGATATCGGCGCCATCTACCGTCACGCCCGGGATGTTGTACGCCGCCGCCCGCGCCGATACATCGTCTACCGACAGCGCATAAGTGGTAGGTACGGACACCGCCCAGCGGTTGTTTTCACAAATAAAAATAACGGGCAGTTTCCAGATGGAAGCCAGGTTCAACGAGCCATGAAAGGCGCCCTCATTGGAAGCGCCATCGCCAAAAAAGGCCACCGAGACCCGGTCGCCCCCCTCGAGCTGCGCCGCCAGGGCGGCCCCTGTGGCAATCGGCATGCCGGCACCGACAATGCCATTGGCGCCCAACATGCCGACGCTAAAATCGGCAATGTGCATCGAGCCGCCTTTGCCGTGGCAGTAGCCATTGCTGCGGCCAAAGAGTTCCGCCATCATGAGCTTGATGTCCGCCCCTTTGGCGATCGTATGGCCGTGTCCGCGATGCGTGCTGGCAATCTGATCGTCTCGCCGCAAGGCGGCACACACCCCTACCGCCACCGCTTCCTGCCCGATATAGGCGTGCACCACTCCGGGTATGTTGCCGGCATGGAACTCATCCACAGCCCGCTGGTCAAAGTGACGGATCATGAGCATCTTGCGATACATATCCAATAACGGTTGCGACTCCAGAGCCATGGTGGTCTCCTTTGCGCCGTTGAGGCGCCAGTGGGATTGGCTCAGCCGTTCGCACGAACTCCGAGCGCTGTTGTCTCAGTATGCAACAGCGCAACTATGCGGGAAGGCCGATTTGAAGTCAATACAGGGTCATCCAGTTTTGGAGAATGTAAGGTGCAGACCATGCGCCATGGCCTGCACACTCCCCTTTCGTAAAGGGGGGACACCATGCAAGTGGAAAACTGAATGACCCTGTATCCGAGTTCGATACGTTGCGACGCGTGTGTGAGTACAAGGACAGGTGGAGAGTTCGGAAGCTTATTTTGGTGTCTCAGCCGTTAGATCCCTCAACAGGCGTTGGAAAGCGACCTGGTAGGCGTCGGAATCCTGCCACTGGGTGAAATCGCCAATCAGGACGGTCTTGTGGATCGACGCCGCCCATCCCTCCTCCTGCTGCAGAACAGTGTCATCTATCCGAATTGGAAATATCAGCCTGCGTCCGTCATGATCTTTCTCCCACTGTAAGGCATTTTCTGCCTCACGTTCCACCCATTCAATAGGGTTGTTCCCCAATAGTTAATGAGGTAGGCTATCCTCCCCCAAACGATGGAGGGAGCCCAGCC
>CBCXVS010000448.1:0-3790 GCA_965178525.1 uncultured bacterium
CTTTGAGGATGATTCGGTGGGCATCTGGGCTGGGCTAGGGAACCTGATCTTATGCTATTGAGGAACAACTCTATTATGTCCAGGCACTTAAGTGCCTGGACATAATGACCTTGCTATGAGCTGCTCAGTCCATAGCGCCAACACGCGAGCTTGCGTCCGAGCAGCTCCTCCAATGCGCTCTTTTCCGGAAGATATCTGGCGCGTAAGCATGCAAAATCACGTTCTTGCGGAATCCAGGGCTGCAGACAGAGGTCACACGAATCCAAAGCCGCCGAAATCGGCCATCGATGCGTTAATTTTTTTGACAACGGACCCGCATAATAATTGATGGCGAAGCGCGCCCAACCTGTACTTTTGTGTCTCGCTTGCTCTGGGTTCATCGGTTGAAATGTTGGAGCTAGACCTAAAAAACGATAGACGTTCTGCAGCGTTTGTTCTTGGGAACGCTGTATGTCGTCTTCAAATACATAAACGCGCATTCTTTCAGGTGGTACAAACTTCTTCCACAGCTCGAGATATCGTGTATAGTAACCATATTCCAATATGCGCATTTTTGGGTGAGTGACGACAATATTCCTTAATTTTGAAAACGGCGATATTCTTCCTTTTCCTATATTGAAGTTATATGCAGATACCGCACGTTGCACAGGATCTCTCAAGATGAGAATGATTTTTACGTCAGGTATTTCATTGGTAATTAATTCTGGAATCGTTGGCAGAGAATCATCATGCTGAAGTTGATTCGTATCATTGTGCCAATAGGGAACATAATCGTAAAAATATGTTGTTGATGCCTTCCCTATTATCTTAGAAGCATCTAGGTGGCTAAAATGGCCATGATACCAATCTTTACCATTGCTGTACAATTCAGCTGAACCAAAAAAATGAATTTCTTTTTTGAGACGTAGATCAGTTCCCGGATGCTGCTGGAGCATGTTCCACAACCACGTTGTCCCACTTCTTTGGGCGCCAATGATGAGAAAGTCAGGTTTGATGATGTTGTGAGATCGCACGCCACATCGCTCCGGCTTCGCGTTTACAAAACGAGGACATCTATAAATTTATTTGCGTACAGGTACGTGCATGTGTGGCGCCTTGGACAGATGGCGCATCCTGACGCACGGGCGCGATATCGCGCCGCATTTTCACGACACGGGCAGGCGCGCCGGCGGCAATGGCGTTATCCGGAATATCGTGCACCACAACCGAGCCCGCACCGATGGCGGCACCGTGTCCAATACGAACCCCACTTAACACAATGACGCCAACCCCGAGCCAGGATTCGTCGCCAATCATAATCCCGCCTTTGGTTTGCAGGGGCTGCTTGCGAATGGGAACATCCGGCGCTACCCCGTGATCGTAGGGATACAGCGCACAGTTCGGGGCCAGCATGACCCCGGAGCCAATCTGAATGGGCGCCAGATACGCATTGAGCTGACAGCGCGGGTGGATGCTGCTCTCCGCTCCCACGGTCAGATACCCACCCTGGGCGGTTTCCAAAATGGTGTCTCGGTAGATGCAGACGCGATCTCCGAGTTCCACCGGGCCGCCGGTCTCGCGTTGAAAGATCACGACGCGCTCGTCGATGAACACGTTGGCGCCAAGTTGTAGCGCGCGATGGTGAATCGTTGCGCTCGCCGCGATATACTCGTGTGGACTCAGATGGGCCAGATAGACGCGGGCTTTGTGGGGCGGCGCAAACCAGGTGGCCAGCCGCGTGGCCAGCCGGCCCGGACCCTGCCATCCGGCGCGCCGCATCCAAAATCGAGCCCAGCGCTTGCTCAAGGCGCGATAGGCAGAGGCCGGGAAGCGAGACCCTGACGTCATCGCCATGCTCATATCCCTCTTAATGAAGACATGAGTCTCTTGAATGCTACGAGAGACCCCCCGAGGTGTTGTTGGTCAATTTGCTTCATCCTGGCGTGCCTTTTGATGATCCTCTGACGCTTGTCATGCTCGGCGATTTTACGTTCAACCGCACGCGCCAAATCTTGCCGGCCTTTGGCTACCAGTGGGGCGATTAACTCGTCATACAGTGGGACCGTACTGTGACTTAATTTGATGGACCTGAGCATGTCTGCCGACACGTCATGTACGGGAAAAGCGCCTGTCTTGTCCAATACCCCCAACGCGACAAGCGCCAGCATCGTTCGCACACATTTCTCCCATTGGCCACAATTCAACCGCCCGGGTCCATAACGCTTGTACTGATTACACACCCGTAGGTGCTGCAAAGCCACATCCCAATCCGCTGCTAATTTTGTCTTCGCAAAGCGCGATAAGGTGATACCATCGTGCCGAATGTGCAGATCACGACTGCTGTAATTCGGATCCAGTAGGGGATGGGAGCCATGCGGTCTCTGGTTGGGGATGTCGTAGTCTGACGCAATGGAAGCGACCGTCAGCCGCGGCGCCAATGCATGCGCCACCGCGGCGAGGGCGGCTCCCATCAATTCGTGGTACCAGAAACTAAAACCCGTCGCGGCATCCTCATACCGGTAGTGTAGGTAGAGGTTCGTGTAGACGCGAATCAGCGTGATTCCGGCTTCCTGCACCACCTCTGACAGTGAATGTACGACGTGTTCGAAAGCTTCAGGCGCGTCCAATTCGAGTCCGTAGACCAGCAATGCATCTTGCATGAACCCGGGGTGTTGTGGGGGAACGTGCAGACGATTCGCCCGTAACATGGCAAAAGAATCAATACCTCCGGAAAAGAAAAAACCGGCTCTATCTATGCGGCGTGGGGTTGGTATATCCGCTTGGGTTTTGGCCTCGATGCGAACCAGTTCACGCTCCGGTTGGTAATACCAATGCCGCATCCAACTCATCGCCGTCATTAAGCCGTGACGCAATTCCGGACAGATCTCAGCATCCAGGAAGACCCGTTTTTCCCCATAGTGTATGGCCGGTACGATAGAAGCAATCAGAAATGCGTGCGGATTGCAGGATAGGCTCGGGGCAAACGCGTCATCTGTCTCGAAGTACACGTCTTGCGTGGGGCGCTCACAGTCCTCCCACCTGATCGTCGCCGTGACTCTGGCTCTCGGTCCCTGTTTTTCTGAACGGAAATTGTCGATTTTCATGGCGCAGCAGATATCCGTGAATAGCACAAAGCGTGTCGCCCGGTTAAGTACCGAACCAACATGAAATTCATATCTTTCCTCTGGAGAAATGTCTAAAGGTCATGCTGTCCAGGTACTTAATCCCTTAGTCTCACAACAATATGATGTCTCAGCCTGTGGTTAAGAGACGGCTTGGGCAGATTGTGCAAGCATACATGAGCCCACGCATCGAGATGCAGCAGTTTTAGTTTCAGGGGGTGTTGGGCATGATCGATCAGGTGCCAGAGCTCTCGCGATGAAAGACCGAATAGATCGACAATCGGTGACTTTTCAAAAAACGTGGGCGATATTTGCATGCGTGTAAACGTATCCACACGAAATTGCCCCTTTGATCGTCGACTCAGTTTGTTCGGCAAGTACCGCTCTGCCACTTTCCTTAAAATCCATTTATCTTTGAAAAAATAGTGGTTGCTATCCATCGCTGTAGGAGCAAAGCGAATTTTACAACGGTATGGCAAGTTGACCGCGAGTTTTACCAGCTCGCGGTCAAGAAATGGGAAACGTGACTCGATGCTTGCCGTCATACCCATGGCATCATTGCGGTGCAGCAGGGCACGCAAGTTGTAGTTGAGCAAATCGAGTGATGGCATATAGTCCGAAGTTCCTCCCGTGATTCGGCGACAACTTGTTGAAATAAAAACTCAAAAGCCTGAAACGAATTGACCTTT
>CBCXVS010000449.1:0-3790 GCA_965178525.1 uncultured bacterium
ATGACCTGGCTGGGCTCCCTCCATCGTTTGGGGGAGGATAGCCTACCTCATTAACTATTGGGGAACAACCCTAATGCACATAGAGGCAACACCAGCGTGGCCAAGGGGCCGCACCCCGCATCCACCACATGAATTTTGGTCTTAGCAAACCGGGCCTGTAAATCCCGAATGGCCCGATAGATACCTCGCAGAAATTTCACCGTACGCCACGTATCATGCAGACAACTTATCGCCGCAGCCGGCCCTATGGCAATCCCAGTAGACAAGGGCGTATCCCCTTGATCCCACAGTCCAAGACCGTCATCAGCGAGGGTATACAAGACGTCATGGAGGGCTTGTAAACTCTGTTCGAGTTGATCTTGGCTTGCCGCCGGATCTAACATCATGCGCACAAGATACTGCAAATGACGGTTTGGACTATCGAACACGTTCATGGGATACAAGCACCTTTTCTTGCAACCAGTCCGACAGATCCCGGATGCTTTGGCCATTGATTTCATGGCCCATGTCATATTCATGGTAGGTCAGAGACAAGCGCCGCTCGCGCAATGCCTCCACCGACGTGCGGGCGCGATCGACCGCGATGGCCTCATCGCCAGAGCCATGTTGCACCAAGATTGGCAACTGTTGCAGCGCACTCGCATCGGCCGCATGCGCCAACACCTCAGGGGGCAACCAGGTGCTCAGGGCCATCAAGGCCGTAAACCGTTCGGGTTCCACCAGGGCCATCGTATAGGCCATCACACCCCCCTGACTAAACCCGAGCACGAGCAACTTGCTGCGATCCATCGCATAACGCGCTTCTGCCGCGTCAAGAAACTCACATAATTGCTGCCGCGCCGCGAGAATGGCTTGCATATCAGGTGGACCACCTGACGCCGGGACGCTCGGATACCAGCCGTATCCCACCATGCCCGGACCGATCGGCATTTGCACAGGCCCCTGAGGGCAAATGACACGGCACCGTCCCTCCGCCAGGTACGGCGCCAGACCGAGGAGGTCCATGGCATTGGCGCCGCGGCCGTGTAACGTGAGGATCGTGGGATGCGGCCCGTCGCCGCGAGGCTCGTAAATGGTGTGAATGAGTTGCATACGATATCCTTCTGATCGAACTGGCTATGAGCCCGAGCGCCAGCGCCGTTGCGGCTGAAGAGGCGCGTCCACACTTGGGAGCCGTGGCTTCTGACGTGCCACGCCCACGCAGTGTACCACAGCTGAGGGATACCGATGCAACCGGAGCCCAACCGCAGCGCATACGGTGGCCCTAACGGATACGCCCCTGGTTCCGGGATGGGCGAGTTGGGGAGCCGTCTTTGATCCATTCAACGTTTTCGTACTCCGTGTGGTCAACATATCCAAACGCATTGCTCTATTGCATGTTACAAGCTCGCCATGATCCACTCTGCGACTTGAATTTCATCCCATCATGAGCCATACTGTAGCCCAGATCAGACATCGGGAAAACGGGTCAGAGTATATTATCAATGGGAGATAGGTTGCCAAAAGATAACGAGAAAATGTGCTTTGACTCCATTTTTTTCAGATGGATACTCGAAGCCATTGAGGACAAGATTGAGCGAGAGGGTGAAAAGAAAGGACCGAATATGGATCAGTCTAACGAACAATCCTCAAATAGGTCGGGTTCTACCATAACTGTGGATATTAGTCAGTTCTCGTTGCAGCCTGGTGAAATTCAAGCCGAGTGGTATCGTCTTCTGCGCAACGCGATTCTAGATGTTCTAGATTCCCTCGGCATTAAACTCTCATCGGACGTCTTAGGGGAGGCGTTTTGGAGTCCAGGTGGAGACGGCGGAACCATAACTATATTTGAAGGTGACGTTTCAAAGACAATAGAAGTTGCTCTTTCTATTGCAGCATCACATAAACAGATTAATTTTGAAAAAGCGAATGTAGAAGAACTCGGCATCACAATAGGTATTGATCACGGACCACTCAGTATAAGAGCAGATGTAGATGGACGACCGAATGTTTGGGGGGAGGCAATTAATTACTCAAACCGTTCTGCATCAGCCTGCGATAAAAATCAAATTTTGGCTACTGAACGATTTATAGAATTGTTGAAAGTTCAGATGATAAAGTCTCGAATCAAAGAATTTTTAGGTGCGTATCAAAAACGTTTAGTGAAGCATGGGAAATTTATTAACGTTTACAATATATACAACTTTGATAAAAATATCGGAATTCCAATCAATGAAGATACACTTATTGATGTTGCTGATTTTGAGGCTCCATTTCTTGAAATGAGAAGTAGTTACCAATCTCATCTCGATGAGGTTGAAAAGATTAGAAGTGGTGTATGGACTCTTCTTCTCGCGAGACGTCTTTACGATATGGGTGCTTTTCGCGAGGATCAGCTTAAGTTTTGGGTACGTAAGGTCTCTTATCATGGACATATACGAAATCCAAATGCTCCATGGCACCCATTTTTTTTCATTTTTTGGGTAAGATGTTTTGGTAGAATTCTTCGAGCAAGGATCCTTCTCCAGGTATGAGGTGGGCGAAGTGATATGTAATTTCAGGGAGGTTGCGAAAGAACTGTATATAGTTGCCCGAGGAAGAGTTGAAGTGCAGGTTCCGTCTGGAGGTGGAGTGATACGCGAGACAGGGGCAGTCATAGGAGAAATGGCAATTGTCGAACCCGGCAGTTTACACCTCAATATAGAGTTGGCGAGACGGACTGCAACAATGAAAGCAGCTTCAGAGGTAACTCTTTTCAACATTCCTTACACTGCAGTTAGTGAGACAGCACTGCATAATGCTAAGGTTGAGGACACCTTTAAAAGTTTTTATTGCGAGCGACAGAAAGAAAATTTACTAAATTGCATACCTTTTTTTAATTCATTGCATGAAGAACAGAGGATGATTTTGCAATCTTTGGGTAG
Source organism: uncultured bacterium (assembly GCA_965178525.1). Classification (GTDB taxonomy): domain Bacteria; phylum Tectomicrobia; class Entotheonellia; order Entotheonellales; family Entotheonellaceae; genus CBCXVS01. The sequence continues at coordinate 2,904 of CBCXVS010000449.1, forward strand.
ATTATATGGTATAGCGTCATCAGATAAATCAGAAGATATTAATCTAAAATCACCTGCTGTGATTGTATGCTGTACGGGACAAGGTCGATTAAAGAAAGAGGAATCCACTCAGCTATTGTTTGGCAGTGATCTGAATATGCAAGCTGCTTGGATTGGTGTGAAAGATGAGATTATAGAAAGAAAAGTTACTCTAGAAGGCAATGGTCCATGTGAATTTGTAGTATGGGAAGGTGTTGAGTTTTGTCAGTGGTTAATCCGGCAGGGAATTAGTACCTTGGACTCCGATGTTCCAAACTGGTGTGTTGAGTAGGTATTAAAAAATACATGATGAGGGTGTGCATCACCGTAGCGTCCAAAGCGTCCAATCCTCCACCTGCAAGCCTGGAACGCGCATGAAGTCAACAAGGTTGCGTGAGAGCACGGTCATGTTTCGCGAGAGCGCAATCGACGCGATTCGTAAATCCATGGTCCCAATGCGAATCCGCGCCTTTCTCAACTCGTTGAACACATCGGCAGCGGCGTTATCAAAGGGAAGCACCTGAGCTTCCGAGAAGTTCGAGAGGACGAGTTGCAAGCGCTGGTAGCCGCGCACAACACCTGGCACATCTTTGGCCCGAGAGATGTAGGCATTCCAGCCCATGATCTGCTCGTGAAAGCTAATGATTGACACAAAGAAATCGACCGGGTTGTGTTGGCGGACCTTCCGAATCAGGTGATCATATTCGGGTGTGGATTGCTGCTGAGAAATAACGACGTGGTCGGTGTCGAGTAGAAACATATGCACCGGGACATCATTGAACGGACTGGCGGGAATGGCATTAAGTTAAGAATAAAGCTTTTATTACCAATGGATTAGGGCTCATGGCAGTTTGTCCTTGGAGACCGCT
>CBCXVS010000450.1:0-3729 GCA_965178525.1 uncultured bacterium
ATGACCTGGCTGGGCTCCCTCCATCGTTTGGGGGAGGATAGCCTACCTCATTAACTATTGGGGAACAACCCTAGTGTAAATAAAACAAAATACGTGATGTCCTGCAGTTCAATGATGCCTTTGACCAAGTTTTCATGATGACTGGCTAGTGAGAGGTGGGTGAACAGGCTGCTCACGGTGCCACCCGTCACCTCCGAGACCTGGCCAATAAGCCAGAAAAACAGAAAGAAAGCCCAGGCCCAGGCACAGGCGACGATCTGGTTTTCGGTCCAGGTTGAGCATAAAAAGCCCAGAGCGAGTAATGCGGCTCCCAATAAGAGCGTGCCAACATACCCGGACAGAATGGGGCCGGGATCGAGCGTCCCGAATGCCGCGGTCAGCAGCGGGTAGAGCAGTGTCAAAAGCAGCAGAATGCCATACACAGCGAGCGCGGCCAGGAATTTGCCGAGCACGATATCCCGGTCACGCAGTGGGAAGGTGAGCAAGAGTTCCGCCGTCCCCGTCCGCCTCTCTTCCGCCCACATACGCATGGTCAACAGGGGTAAAGTAAAGACGCTGACCACACCGATGGTTCCGGTTGTCGCGCCCACCACCATGGCGCCGAGATCGAGTTCCTCCGCAAACATAGGATTCCGCATCGCTTCAAAACTGATCCCGAGAAACCAGTGGAAAGAGAGATAGTAGAGGAAACCCACGATGAGGAGAAATCCACCCATCATCACGTACGCAATGGGCTGGGTGAAGTAGGCGCGCACCTCCCGCTTGAACACCGCATACAGGCTACGCATCCGTCTCTCCTTCATCGGTGACCAGCTGTACAAAGACGTCTTCCAGGCTCAAACGCAGTGGCCGCAGTTCCAATAAGCGCCAGCCTTGTTGCACGATCGCTTCGGCCACTGCGGCGCGCATATCTCGCTCTTTCGTGGTGGTCAGCGTACAGACGAGGGAGCCGTCCGGCACCGGCGCGCTCGGCTCGATGCTCAAGACGCCTTTGAGGTTGCGAAGATAGGTTAGGACCGTGTCCATAGGACCCTGTATCTCGAGGTGAATGCGGTAGTGGGGTTGCGCCCGCTCGGTGAGATTATCCGGTGTATCGATAGCAGCGACTTGTCCGGCGTTAATGATGACGACCCGGTCACACGTCATGCTGACTTCGGGGAGGATATGCGTGCTCAGGATGACCGCATGGTCGTATCGTAAGTTTTTGATTATCTGTCGGATATCGATAATCTGCTTGGGATCGAGACCCACGGTTGGTTCATCAAGAATCAACACGTCGGGGTCGTTTAGCAATGCCTGCGCCAGCCCGACCCGTTGACGATAGCCTTTCGAGAGCTGACTGATGAGGCGGCGCTCCATGTGGCGCACGCGACACGCTTCCATCACTTCGCCGACATGCCGTGTCCGCTGGCGGCGTGGAATGCCTTTGACCTCGGCTACGAAATGGAGGTAACTCTGCACCGTCATTTCCCGATAGAGTGGAACATTCTCGGGGAGATACCCCACCCGCCGACGCACCTCCAAAGGCTGTGTCAAGACATCGTACCCTGCTACTGTTGCCTGCCCGCGGCTGGCTGACACATAGCCGGTCGGGATGCGCATGGTGGTGGTTTTACCAGCGCCATTGGGGCCTAGGAAACCGAGAATTTCTCCGGGCTCGACGTGAAAGGAGAGGTCTTGTATGGCTAGAATAGGGCCATAATATTTACTTAACTGGTCAACATCGATCATGCGGCCTATCCTTCGTCACGTGATGGAGGTCAATCGAAACACGCCGCACAACTTTGGTAGCCTCCGGTACGAAGAACTGGATTTAGGGGGCGCCAGCAGATACGTGTAAGTTCCTGGACAAAATGAGCTACATCGTTTTCGCAGAGGAAAAATATGAATTTAATTCTGTGTGGGCACCTACAAGGCAGCGTACGTGACGCGGTGACGTGTCAGGAGTTTGCGCGGCGAGAAAACCCGACAGCGTCTGGAAAACCGGCGTCTGTAACTGTTTTCTGCCGCGATACAAGAAACTGGACGAAAGTACAGCGGTCCGCGTATCTTAGCTATCTTGCTCAGGTTTCACCGCAATGTAAAGATTACTTCCGCGACGCTCCACCAAGAGCAGTGTCGCCGTGTCGGGAGTCAGCTTGGAGGTCGCCGCATCGTAGTCGTCCATGTCGGTGACCGTGGCCCGGTTGACTTCCCGGATCACATCGCCGCGTCGCAGACCCGCTTCCGCTGCAGGACCAGCCGGCACCACCTCTGTCACGACGACCCCCTGCGTGTTTTCCAGGCGTAGACGCCGGGCAATCTCAGGCGTAATGGCGCGCACACGCAGACCCAATGTATCCTCGACGTCGGATGGCTGCAGCCGGGCCAATGTCGTCGGTGCATCGTCTGTGAGTATTCCGAGTACGACTGGAACGGAGAGGCGCTCTCCATTGCGGATGATGTCCACACCGACCTTGGTTTCCGGCGCCATGGCTGCGACCAGCCGAGGCAGTTCGCTCGATTCTTGTACCGTCTTGCCATTGAATCCGGTGATAATATCACCACGCTTCAGGCCGGCTTTGGCCGCTGGGCTGTCGGGCATCACCTCGGCAACCAAGGCGCCGTGCCCCTCTTGCAAATTGAATGCTTGTTTCAGCTCGGGGGAGAGTTCTTGAATCGCCACACCCAGCCAGCCGCGTGTGACCTTGCCCGCACCGCGTAACTGCTGCAAGATGTCTTTCGCCATATTACTGGGAATCGCAAACCCGATGCCCTGACCCTGGGGTACAATGGCGGTGTTGATGCCGATGACCTCGCCCCTCATATTAAATAAGGGCCCGCCGCTGTTGCCGGGGTTGATCGAGGCATCGGTTTGGATGAAATCGTCATAGGGTCCAGCGCCAATGATGCGGCCTTTAGCACTGACAATGCCGGTTGTGACCGTGTGTCCCAGGCCAAACGGATTGCCAATTGCCATAACCCACTCGCCGACTTCCAGCGCGTCCGAGTTACCCGACGGTACGGTTGGCAAGGCGCTTGTAGCGTCGATCTTGAGCAGGGCCAGGTCCGTTTTCTCATCGCCGCCAATGAGTTCGGCGGTAAATAGCTCTTTGGTGGCCAGCGTGACGTGGATATCGGTGGCGCCTTCTACGACGTGATAATTGGTCACGATATAACCGCTGGCGTTGATAATGAAGCCGGAGCCCTGGCCTGGCCGCCGCCGCCGACCCCGCGGCGGGCCGAAAAAGCGCTCAAAAAATTCCTGAAACGAATCGCCCTCCTCCCGTTCTCGTTCCTTCCGGCGTACCTTTTGCCTGGTACTGATATTCACAACCGCCGGTTTCAGCGCCTTTGCAAGCTCGACGAATTGGGGCTGAACAGGTTGTTGTGTCACCGGCTCGCTCTGTCCTTCTTGCCAGAACGTGGCCGCGCTCGGGGGCGAGGCCACGGGAGGCAGATGAAGCAATGCACTGGCGATGAGCAGGATCACCAGGAGCCGAAGCCAACGGTAGAGACAGATCCTACGGCGCATGTGATGCTCTCCTTGTAGCAAAGGCCGACAGACTGAAAATGGCTCGTACAGGCCGGCGGAAGAAAGTTACCTCTTTGAGCACCGCAAGGTTAACAAAATCAGGATTTTCTAGGGACACGTTATTTGCGGTACACAGTACTAGGCCGAAGTTCCCCTGGCAGAATAGGCGGAGGGTTAAGTAGATCAACAGGTTAGCCCAATTCAAAAGTCCATTT
>CBCXVS010000451.1:0-3691 GCA_965178525.1 uncultured bacterium
ATGACCTGGCTGGGCTCCCTCCATCGTTTGGGGGAGGATAGCCTACCTCATTAACTATTGGGGAACAACCCTAGTGTCCATACTCATATTCGGCACGACCACCGTTGCCCGAGACCTCGTACTAGGGTTGAAGGCGTGGACTCTCTCGGTCCCATCAATATTTGATTAAAAGAACTGTATACCGCCCGCCGATGGACCACCCGCGACCCTGAGTCCTGTATCCGCGTCCACAAGGACGTTTGTGCCCACTGCTGAGGCAATTCCTTGGGCAATCTTCCCAACTATGATACCGCCAGTAAGCAAGCCATTGAATAATGCCCCGATACCCATGCGCCAATTCCTTTCTCTCCAATGGAAAGTAGTACCAACCTGAAGTTCCCCGGGCCTCTTGAAAATTCCAGCTCTATTATTCTCAGTTCTCAAACGATGTCAACTCAATTTTGCGGAAAATTGGACGAAGTTTTTCCACCTGTGCAGGTGATTTGCACATTTCTTAACGCATTGGTACGATAGGTTTTCCAGTTTCCCGCAACACCACGAATGTCTTTGAAGGATCGTGTCCATGCCCAATTATGAGATCGAAATTCCTGATTATAATGGATTCTGTTGATCCATCTTCACCCCGTTGATGGAGCCTGAAATCAGCAAATTCTCCGACCAATTTTCGGCGTATCGCTGGCCGTTCAGCCGCTCGGCTGGACATGTTTGCCCATCGTATTTTTTCACCGTACCGATGAATAGGCATTTTAAACACATTTTGTCTGCCGCTTGTCTGCCGCGTCTACGCATATACGCAGCGCATCATAGCATCATAGGACGAGGACATCCGGATCGTCGCACGCCGAAGGCCGGCCGGGTCAGCCTATGTACCGGTCTCCAAGCAGCCTTGCCACCGTTCCTTCATGTTGCAAATCTCCTTGCCGGAATGTGTGAGGTATGATAGAAGGTACCATACGCATAAGTGGATGATCTCTGCAACAAGCGACATCTGGTCGGCGTCATCTGCATGCGATTGGGCACGAGGGGAGGATAACAGACAATGGCCGGAATCGGGGTAGACGTTGGCGGCACGTTCACCGACGTACATATCCACAAGGTGCCGAGCACGCCGGACGATCAGTCGGAAGGCGTCATCCGTAGTATCCGTGAGCTCTGTGAGATGGCAGGCACGCCGCTGGCCAACGTCTCCATGGTAGTGCATGGCACGACCGTCGCGACGAACATCACGATCGAGCACAACGGCGCCGAGGCGGGGATGCTGACGAGCCGAGGCTTCCGCGATATCCTGCACATCGGCCGACACAAGCGGCCGCACAACTTTTCCCTGCAATTCGATGTCCCGTGGCAATCCAAGCCCTTGGTCAAGCGCCGCAACCGCATCCCGATCACGGAGCGCATCCTGCCGCCAAGCGGCCAGGTCGAGATCCCGATGCATGAGGATGAAGTCCGCGCCGCGTGCGATGTGTTTAAGGCGCGGGGTGTGGAATCGGTCATCATCTGCTTCATGTTCGCCTTCTTGAACAGCCGCCATGAGGATCGTGCACGGGAGATTGCTGAGGAGATGCTGCCCGGCGTCTTTATCTCGACCTCTTCAGGGGTCGTCGATGTCATCCGAGAATTCGAGCGCTTCTCCACCACGGCGATCAACGCCTATGTCGGGCCCAAGACAGCGCGGTATCTGCGCAATCTCCAACAGAAGCTCGAAGATCAAGGGGTCGATGCCGAAATTCGCGTGATGCAATCGAATGGCGGCATTGCCACGGTTGAGACCTGCTCGGTCAGGCCGGTGACCATGCTGATGTCGGGGCCGGCAGGCGGCGTCATCGGCAGCAAGTGGGCCGGGGCGATGTCGGGTGAGAGCAACCTGATCACCGTGGATATCGGCGGCACCTCGGCCGATATCTCAACGATACCCGACGGCCGTATTAAAATTGTGAACCCGCGCGATACCTATATCGGCCGGCATCCCGTGCTTGTGCCGATGATCGACATGTCGACGATTGGCACCGGCGGCGGCTCCATTGCGTATATCGACCGCGCTGGCGGCTTCCAAGTCGGCCCGCAGTCCGCCGGCGCCGTTCCCGGACCGGTCTGTTATGCACGGGGGGGAAACGAGCCGACGGTCACGGATGCACACGTCGTCCTTGGCCGTCTCGATCCGGATCAGTTCCTGGGCGGCGATCTGGCGATCGACCCCGGCCTAGCTCGCCTGGCGATCGCCGAGAAGCTGGCACAACCTCTCAACATGACCACCGAACAGGCCGTGCTCGGGGTCATTCGTATCATCAACTCCAATATGGCGCTGGCCATCCGCTCCAACTCGGTCGCTCGCGGTATCGATCCACGCGAGTTCGCGCTGATGCCGTTTGGCGGCGCCGGGCCCCTCCATGGCATCGCACTGGCCGAAGAAGTGGCGGCCAAGGAGGTGATTGTGCCGCCAGCGCCAGGCATCAACGCCGCGATCGGACTCCTCGTCACCGATATGCAGTATGAGTTCACCCGTTCCGTGCTGGCCATTCTCAATGACGCGGCGCAGGACGACCTCGACCAGCTCAACCGTGTCGCCGACGACCTGATCCGGCAGTGCCGGGCGCAACTCACCGCCGACGGCATCCCCGCCGCCAGGCAACGCTTTCGCAAGATCGCGGAGTGCCGCTATCAAGGCCAGGGTTTCGAGCTGCGCGCCGACATGCCCGACGGGCCCTTAACCGTCGACAACAAGCAGATCGTGATGGACAATTTCCATCTTCAGCACCAACTCGACTATTCTTGTGCCTTCGACGATGGCATGGTGGAGGTGATGACCGTGCGGGTCATCGGCGTCGCCGAAGTCGAGCCCCTTACCTGGCCCGAGCTCAAACCGGCGTACGGAGAGGGCGTTGAGGCCGCCTATCTCTATACCCGGCCAACGACTTTCGACGACGGCCTGACGCGGGATACACCGCGCTACGATCGGCCGAAACTCTTGGCCGGCCATCGGCTTGACGGGCCGGCCATCGTTCTGCAGCACAATGCGACGACTTTGATACCACCCGGTTATGACGCGCGGGTGTCGAATCACGGCACGCTGCATATCCGCGCACGTAGCGCAGCATGAGGGAGGAACACGTGATGGCAAACGGTCAGGTGGCGACGGTCAACGGCGTTGGCGCCGATAGCAAAGTCGATCCGATCACGCTGCAGGTCATCAGTGGGGCCTTTGACACGATTGCCGAGGAGATGGGACATATCCTGTATCGGATGTCGTTTTCCTCGATCATTCGAGAAAGCCAGGACCTTGGCGCTGGACTCTTCGATGCTCAATTCAATACGCTCTGCGAGTCCGAATCGACGCCGCTCCATATCGGCTCGCTCCCCGGTTATCTCGCCGGTATCAAAGCGTCGCTGCAAGGCGGCAGGTGGGACGAAGGCGACGTGATCATTCATAACCACCCCTATTACGGGGCCAGCCACTCGCCCGACATTGCGGTCGTCATGCCCGTGTCTGTCGAGGAGGAGCTGGTCGGCTTTTCAGCCAACACGGCGCATCATGTCGACATTGGCGCGGCGACGCCGGGGCTCATTATCGACATCCCGGATGTGTTTGCCGAAGGCATGCTCTTTGCCAGGACCACATCCCACGAAATAACTGACTCCGAACAGGCGCACCACTCCCGTTCAGGCTCAAATCTGTCTTAAAACGGGTAGAGCC
>CBCXVS010000452.1:0-3685 GCA_965178525.1 uncultured bacterium
ACTTTGAGGATGATTCGGTGGGCATCTGGGCTGGGCTAGGGAACCTGATCTTATGCTATTGAGGAACAACTCTAATTATGAGATGCGGAAGTATCGGTATGGCACGACGTCGTGACCGACGTTTTCTCCGAGGATGAGGGGGATGGGGTCGAACGAGAGCGCCTTGCCGCCCTGACCGCTGTGTGCTCCATCAATCCGGCCACTCTGACCTTCGTCGCCATTCCTCCCCTGATCCGTTCTTCGCATTGTCTTCCTTCATGCCCTATGTTATAGTGCCCACCTCGTATTACGATTTTTCGTTTCGTAATACCATGCACATTTTTCCCCGGCGTAAGAGCTCCGTTTTGTCTCCTGTCACGTAATGTGTCATGGCACATGGCATGGTGCATCACATCAACCCGTACCGTGAAGGAGCCCGGGATGCCTGAGACCTGCCTGCAGCGCATAGCTTACCGGATTCTCTCTCTGCTCCTGGGGCCGCTTGGCCTGATCCTGGCGCCGCCGGCGAGCGCCGCTGTACTGAAGGTAGTGACCACGGTCGCGCCCATTACGGACATGGCCAAGCACGTGGGCGGCGATGCTATCCAACTGCACGGGCTGGTGCCGGAAGGCGTCAATTCCCATACCTTTCAGCCGACGCCACGCGATGTGCGATACCTGGCTGAGGCCGACCTCATCCTCCTGAACGGATTGCACCTGGACGTTCCGACTGAGAAGCTGGCGCGCAGTAGCGGCAAAGCCGGGGTGACGATTGTGAAGCTGGGTGATCACGCGATCCGTCGAGCCGAATGGATGTTCGATAGCCGCTTCCCACAAGCTCATGGGCATCCCAATCCCCATCTCTGGCTCGACGCGACGTATGCCATGCGCTATGCCAGGCTCATGCGTGATCAATTGAGCCGCCTCGATACTGCCAACCAGGCGGTGTACCAGGCCAACACGGCCCAATACCTGCGTCACCTCACGGCGCTGGACCAGTGCATCACCACCGCGGTGGCGACCATTCCGCCGCCGCATCGCACGCTGCTGACCTACCATGACGCCTGGCCCTACTTTGCCCGGCGCTACGGCATGACCGTGCTAGGCGCGGTGCAACCGGCTAGTTTTTCTGAGCCTTCGGCGCGGGAGGTGGCACGGATCATCCGGCAAATTCGGCGGTCACAGGCGCCCGCGATTTTTGGGTCAGCCGTCTTTCCCAGCCGCATCTTGGAGAAAATCGCAGCGGAAACCGGGGTGCAGTATGTGGATACGCTGCGCGACGACGACCTGCCCGGCGCGCCGGGCGATGCCGAGCATAGTTATATTGGGATGATGCTCGTGAACCTTCGCACGATGGTCGCGGCGCTGGGGGGCGACCCCGCCACGCTGCGCTCGTGTACCACCGCTGTCTTTGCCACGAAAGACTAAACCATGCCAGCCCCACTCGTCGAACTGCGCCACACCACGGCGGGGTATGATCAGCAGCCGATATGGCGCGATCTGGACTTCACCCTGGCGCCCGGGCAATTTGCCGCCATCGTCGGTCCCTCAGGTAGCGGCAAGAGCACCCTGCTGAAGCACATCCTGGGCTTGCTCCCCTGCAGCACGGGTACGGTGTGCCTACGCCAGCGGCTCACCATGGGCTATGTCCCGCAGCGGGAAACCATTGCCTGGAACTTTCCCGTGACCGTGGAACAGGTCGTCCGCATGGGCCGGTATCGCCAGACGAGCCGGTGGCCGTGGGCCAGCCGCGAGGACCGGCGGCAAACGGCGATCTGGCTCAAACGCCTGGGATTGGCGGCGTATGCCAAGCGCCATATCGAGGAACTCTCCGGCGGCCAACAGCAACGCGTCTTCCTGGCCCGGGCCTTGATTGCCAAACCCCAGCTCCTCCTGCTCGATGAACCCACGGCTGGCGTGGATATGAAGACCCAGCACGATATCCTGCATCTGCTGCGGGAATTGAACGGAGAGGGGATCACGATTCTGCTCACGACGCACGATCTGAACACGATTGCCAGCCACGTGCCATGGGTGATTTGCTTCAATCGTGGCATCATTGCACAGGGACCGCCGGCCGCCGTGCTGACGCCGCCTGTCTTGCGCCAGACATACAACGCCAATATGACGGTGGTGACGCAGGATGGCATGACATTTATTGCCAATCGTTCGCTGGTGCACCGCCACGCCGGAGCGCGGCGCAGCCGCGATGTGACGCCACGAAAGGCTGCCGATGGAACTGCTTCTTGAGCCGTTGCAGTATCGTTTCTTTCTGCACGGGCTCGCCGTGGCGTTCCTGACCGGTTGCCTCTGCGGCCTGCTCGGCGTTTATATTGTCTTGCGGCAGATGAGTTATATCGGCCATGGCCTGGCGCATGCGGTCTTCGGTGGCGCTGTTGCCAGCTTTCTTCTCAACCTCAATTTCTATATCGGTGCCGGCGTGTGGGGTGTGGCGGCCGTGTTGCTCATCGACAAACTGGCGACCCGGCGCGAGATCAATACCGATGCCGCCATCGGCATCATTACTACGGCGAGTTTTGCCGTTGGGGTCGCCCTGATGAGCCGCATGCGCCGTTTCATGCAAGACTTTGAAGCGGCCCTATTCGGCAACGTCTTGGGCGTATCCAGCAACGATTTGGTCATGATTAGCATCGTCAGTATCCTGGCCGGGCTAGCGCTCATCGGTCTCTACAAGCCCCTCTTGTTTAGCACCTTTGATGAGCACGTGGCGCAGATATCGGGTGTCCCCACTGGCCGCATCCGCCTGCTCTTTTCCTGTATTCTGGCGCTGGCCATTCTGGCGTCGATGCAGGTCCTCGGGGTTACGCTCGTGGCCGCGGCAGTGGTCATCCCAGCGGCGACAGCACGCATGCTAACCACGAACTTTGCCCGCATGCTCGGTCTGTCGACCCTGCTGGGCGGCTGTACCGCGGTCGCGGGGATGTACCTCAGCTATCACCTCGATATCGCCTCCGGCGCCAGCATTGTGCTCTTGTCTGCCCTGCTTTTTGTGGGCGTGCTCGCCTATCGGCAGATAACGACTGTGGTCATGGCCCGCCGTCATACCCGGCAGCAGGCCTGAGGGCGATCATCTCCGGTTGATTGTGGCTTTCGATTTCGTCTACACTGCAACAACATACAACTCCGTCAAGATCCATGAATGTTCCAGGATGTTGTCTACATGCTCAACGTACACATGATCATGATTCTGATCGAGAAGGGTGGGGTGCTCATGCTCCCCTTGATCCTCTTCTCGGTGCTGGCCCTGTGGATTTTTCTCGAACGTTTCGTATGCCTGCGGCGCGCGCATAGCGACCCGGAGCCATTGTTTGCCACGGTGCGTGAATTAGTCGTCGAACACAGCCAGGAACGCGCCTGCGACTGGGCTCGTCAGCATGCTGGGCCGGTGGCCGCTATTTTCCAGGCGGTGCTGCAAGCGGCGCCACAGGACAAAAACGATCTTGAGGAAGTCGCGCTCATGCAAGCCCGGCGGGAACTCCGGCGTCTTACCGCACACTTGCCCCTGCTGCATCTCATTGCCGGCCTGGCGCCCCTGGTGGGCTTGCTCGGGACAGTGGTGGGCATGGTAAAGGCGTTTCAGACGGTTGCAACCGCCCAAAGCGCGGTCAATCCCGAATGGCCTTAAGTCAAGCCAACTCCTTTCTTGATGAAGCAGTTACGCCGATTGCCTGAGACCGACTCCCCT
>CBCXVS010000453.1:0-3674 GCA_965178525.1 uncultured bacterium
ATGGACTTTTGAATTGGGCTAACCTGTTTATCTACTTAACCCTCCGCCTATTCTGCCAGGGGAACTTCGGTCTAGTGCTCTATCGTCCCAAACCCTTCATGCGTCAGGCTCGATTGCCTTTTCCAGCTGAGCAATTGTGGTTGTTCGAACTCGTTCAGACGGCGTAGAGGAGCACAGTGCGGAATAAGGCCGGTTTATTTCCGCACTGGTGTAAAGGATGTTTTGACGAGGGCTGATCGAGTATGGGCGAAGGCGCCGGGGTGTCAAGCTTGCCCGGGAAAAATACGACCCCCAAGACCACGGCCAGTGAGACGCCTGCCAACGACGCAAGGAGATATGGCCTCCGGCGCTGGGGAGACCGGCGTGTGGACGTGGCGCTGCTGCTGTTCTCCGGTGGGTGCAGTTGGGTCGCGGTGATGCCGGTAGGTTCCGCATCCGATGGTAAGGCTATTTGGGCCGACTGGGTCCGGGTGTCAGGCGAAACCGGCTCGTGGAGAGGCGGGTTGAGAGTGGACAAGCTTGGCGGCAGGGCGAGCCGAGAGGGTGTCTCGGCAACGCAGTGGGTCAGAGCCACGGAAAATTCTTCCGTACTCTGAAAGCGCTCCTCGCCAGCCTTGGCCAAAGCTTGCAGAACCACCTGATCCAACTCCGGTGAGACTGCGTCGGTGAACTCGCGTAGCGAAGGCGGCGCGTCTTCCAAGTGAGCGCGCATTAACGCGTACTCGTTCGGATGCACAAAGGGCAAACGGCCCGTGAGCAGTTCGTACAGCACCATGCCGAGGGAATAGATATCGGAGCGCGCGTCCGCCTCACCCCCATGGACTTGTTCCGGCGACATATATTCTAAAGTGCCAATCAAGCGATCGACTTGGGTCACGTGCGCGGCACCCAGCACGCGCGCCAGACCGAAATCCATGACTTTGATCACATCATCATCCGTTAACATGATGTTCGAAGGCTTGAGGTCACGATGCACGATATGGTGTTGGTGGGCAAAACCGATACCGTCTAATGCCTGTTGAAACAGCCAGATGGCGAGGACTGGCGGCAAGGCCCCATAAACCTGGATGACATGCTGTAAGGTCCGGCCGCGGACGTATTCCATGATCAGGAGGAAATCCTTTTCCTCTTGAAGAAACGCATAGACCGTCGCGATATTGGTATGATTGATTTTAGCCAGGGTCACCACCTCGGAGCGGAAGCGCTCGACGACGTCCGGTCTGCTGGCCAACTCCGGTCTCAAGAGCTTGATGGCGACCTGACGTTAGAACGTCAGGTCTTCCCCAGCGAAGACCTCACCCATCCCACCAACACCGATTTTTCGGGTAATCTTGTAGGCGCCGATGGTTCTACCGATCATCTGGACCCTCCTGTCATACATCTAACGTAGAACGATCGGTTTCATACAGAGGGCGAACATCTTTCGGCATAATCCGTACCGCAACAAAATTAAAGTCATATCTTGCCTCTGGAGACAGATATAAAAGTAATTCTGTCTGGGTACTTATGGTCGCCGCTGTTGTCACCTACCGTACACTGACGATGCCGCGACAAGCCACTCGCTGCGCGCCTGGCACCTGCACCCGACACGGATGCCGGGCCGGGTGCGCGCGTACCTGATGGCGACTTCCCGGAGACTCCGATCTCGTTTTATTCTCCCGAGGTAGACAAGGTTAACATATCGCAGCGTGACAAGGAACTTTAGAATAACGTCAAGAGGATTCGGGAGGTTGCAAGAGCACATCGGTAAAACCATATTGCCTTGCCTAGGCTGCGTGCAAGTATAGTGTTCGAGCGGCAAATGTGCCATACTGAGCGGGATTTAGGTCGGTGCACTGAGAAGCCCTTAAATGCGGAATGCGGAATGCGGAATGCGGAATAGGAAATGTGCTGCGCGCCTATGTCTGTGCTTTAAGTTCCGCGGGAACGTCGTCTGATACCGCATCGTACAGAAGAAATCGTAAGCGTGATGCATACCCATCCTCCCATCCGCCATCCGCCATCCGCCATCCGCCATCCCAAAACCGTTCCCTGAAAATCGCCTTCATTACCGACGCGCCCCATCTTGACGCTCTGGCGCGCGATGCCTTCGAGCCGTGCGGGCACGCCCTCTATGTGGTCACCTGCACGCAGATCAACCACCTGCCCCGCGATGCATCGGTGGTGTTTGTCGATCTCGGCACGGGAGACGGTGCGTTGCGGCTGACGGCAAAGAAGATTCCTCGTGCGATTGCCCTCGGCCGTTGCGGCACAGCCGAGGAAACCATCGCCGCCATGCGGGCAGGCGCACGCGATTATGTCGCGCCGGATGTGACGGTAGAGGCCCTGCGTGCGGCCCTCGCTCGCCTCGACGGCCTGCTGCCCCCTCCCATCTTCCGCGCCCGCGTCGAATACCGCCATGCCGATTGCGAGCCTCGGTCGCGCTCGCTGATCCGTGGCGCCACCCTGACGCTGGGCCGCGATCCCCGCAACGACATTGTCTTCGACTCGCCGTTCGTTTCGCGTTTCCATGCTCGGATCGAGTCCCGCTTCGGTTACTTTGAGATTGTGGATCGCGGCAGCCACAACGGCGTTTTTATCGGCAACGAGAAGGTCGAGGGGGGGCGCGCGCTTGCCGACGGGGATGTCATCCGCCTCGGGATGCCGAGTGCGCCCGAACTCCTGGTGAGGGTCGAGTACGCCAGCCCTGGCGAAGACGAAGCTGACTCCGCCCGATCAGGTCCGTCTTCGGACGAGGCCGGCCGCGAACTCAAGAGCCTGGCCCAGCTTCTCGACACGTTCCTGCAGCTAAACACCGACCTCCTGCTCGATGATGTGCTGGCGCTGGTCATCGATCGTTCCATCGAGTTCGCCGGAGCCGAACGCGGCATGATCCTCCTGCACGACCTCGATAGCGACGGTCTACAGGAGCGCACCTCGCCTCGCCTCGTCATCGAGACCGGCTCGCAGCAAACCCTCACCCTGGTCATGGCGCGGAACGGGGACGGCTCCGATGTGGCGACGGAGCAGCTCGACATCAGCCAGAAGCTGCCGCAGGAAGTCCTGGCGACCGGGACGGGCATGATGGTCGAGGATCTCCTGGTGGACGACCGCGTTGGCTGGCATGCGCAAACCATCGAATTCGGCGTGCGTAGCGCCATGTGTGTGCCCCTACGCGTGCGCCGGACGGGCGCGGAGGAAACGGCATCCGCGCCCGTGCTCGGCGTGCTCTATGTCGATAGCTCGCTACGGAGCCACCCATTTTCTGAGCGCCTCCTGCATGCGCTGGAGTCGCTCGCATCGGAGGCGGCACACGCCATCCATGGCGCACGGCTGTACCGCGTCTCTCTGGAAAAGCGCCGGATCGACGAGGAGATGCGTCTGGCACGGGAGATCCAGGAGGGGCTCTTGCCGTCGCAAACGTATACGAATGCGTGGGTGGAACTCTGCGGCACATCGGTGCCGAGTCGAGAGGTCGGCGGCGATGTGCTTGACTACTTTCCGAGCGCGTCGCGCATCGGCCTCCTGGTTGGAGATGTCTCGGGCAAGGGTGTGCCCGCCGCCATCTTCTCGTCCATGCTCGGCGGCCACTTCCACGCGCCGACGGAACTTCTGGGCGCTGAGGGTGCGACCTGAAGACGCCTAACTTAAGTGGTTTGAACCAGTTGAAGGAAATGCAGGTCCGTGTGCGGACC
>CBCXVS010000454.1:0-3559 GCA_965178525.1 uncultured bacterium
ATTACCGGCTGCTCGTCCCGGCGGGCGGGCATGATGTGCAGATCCAACGCTTTGTGCTGCCCGCACGTGTGCAATCGACCGAAGCGTTCTTGTTGGACGTACAGATCAGCGGGGACGTGGATGGACCCGTGCCCTATGTCGTCACGCGGGATGGCGCCACCGTCCATCAGGGCATGGTGCACGTGCGCCGGGGACGAGGTCGCGTGCAATTCAGCGACCGCCTGCAGGACAGCGGCGCCCATCAATATCACGTGGAGATTCGACCGGATGGTGACGCTCGCCCAGGGAATAACACGTCGCACGGGTGGGTCGACGTGCTGGGCGGACCTCGCGTGCTTTTGGTCACGCCGTATCACCCGGATCCCCTGGCCGATGTGTTGACCCAATTGGGTATTGATGTCGTGGTTGTCGATGACCCCTCGGCCTTGAACGTCGGCCATCTGTCGGGAACGCGTGCCGTCATTCTCAATAATGTGGCGGCCTACCATGTACCTGCGACATTCCAGCAGGCGCTGGATTTTTTTGTGCGTGTGCAAGGGGGCGGCTTGTTGATGGCCGGGGGTGAAGACGCCTTCGGCTCCGGCGGCTATTTTGGGTCTGCCGTCGATCCCCTGCTGCCCGTCTCGATGGAGCTGCGCGAAGAACACCGAAAATACGCGGTGGCGATGGCGATCGTCTTGGATCGTTCTGGCAGCATGAGCGCCGGCGTGGCCGGGGGCGCACTGGGGCAGCTCAGCAAGATGGATCTCGCCAATGAGGGCGCTGCCGAGGCGATTTCTCTTTTAGGCGGGCAAGACGCCGTCACCGTTTTTGCTGTGGATAGTAAGCCCCACCTGATCGTGCCGCTCTTGCCCGTGCAGGAAAGCCGACAGCACGTGATGAACACGGTGCGGGCCATCACCAGCCAGGGTGGCGGCATTTTTGTCTATACCGGCCTCCACGCCGCCTGGTCCGAGCTGCGGAAAGCCAAGCAGCGTCAAAAGCATATCATTCTATTTGCCGACGCAGCCGACGCGGAAGAGCCGGGCAACTACCGGGCCTTGCTGCGCCGCATCCGCCGCGCCGGTGGCACGGTCAGCGTCATCGGTCTTGGCACGGATGCCGACCGCGATGCGGATTTTCTCAAGGATATGGCCCAACGCGGTGAAGGACGCATCTTTTTTGCTCAAGACCCGCATGAGCTGCCAATTTTGTTTGCCCAAGAGACCGTCTCGGTGGCGCGGTCGACATTTGTTGAAGACCCGGCCGGGGTGCGCGCCACCGGTGCCTGGAAAGACCTGGCGACGGCACCCCTGGCGTGGATGGCGGCGGTGGATGGGTACAATGTGAGTTATTTGCGCCCGGACGCCACGGCCGCCGCCATGAGCGTCGATGACTATGAAGCGCCGCTCGTCGCCTTTTGGCGCCGCGGGACCGGGCGTGTCGCGGCCGTGATGTTCCCGCTAGCGGGGGCGTATTCGCAGCGCGTACGGGCATGGCCGGATTACGCGACTTTCAACCAGACGTTGCTCCGTTGGCTAACCGGCGAGGCGCAGGTGCCGGGCATCGGCGTCAAGGTCAAGGTCAGGGGAAACGTCCTGGCCCTCGATCTGTTGTATACCGGGGCGTGGGAGGCCAAACTGTCCAAGCACGCCCCGAAGGTGCTGATCGCCCAAGGCGCGAGCGGGAAGATGCAAGAACTCGTGTGGGAACGCATGGCGCCGGGCCGCTACTCGACCCGGACGACGCTCGAAGGCTCGGCCTGGGTGCGAGGCGCGGTAGAGATTGGCGACACCGTGTTGCCGTTTGGCCCAGCGTCGGCGGCAATAGACCCGGAGTGGCGATTTGATCCAACTCGGATTTCGGAACTCAAAACCGTGTCGCAACTCAGCGGCGGGGCAAGAGCGCCACGATCTCTCGAAGATTTGGGATGCGCCGACGCAAATGGTCTTTATTAATGTGCGTCACTGGCTTCTGATACTGTTCCTGGTGTGTTTCCTGGCAGAAACACTGCTCACCCGCCTTGGGATGCGCTGGCGCTGGTATGGCTGGAAGATCCCGCAGTGGAACCTGACGATGGATCCGCGCCAGCCGTTACACTGGCGCGCGCCCAAGCCTGTGGTGGAGGAAACATCTCCCATCGAAGCAACGTCTCCATTGCACACCGCCAGTCCGCCTATCCCATCTGCCGACGTTTTTCAGACCAACGTCCCCGCGTCTGATCCCCAACAGGTCACATCCGCTCGCCGCCAGCGCTTCGCCCGTGCCAAAGAGCGCGGGAAATAAATACCCGGCTACGTTACGCTCCTCCCCTCTGTTGCTTCACCGGTCCTCAGACATCAAAACGCCCTCCTTACCATTTCAACTAAACCCTTGAAACGCCGTTCTGGCGGATGATAATCTTGCTCAGAAGGGACATTCGAGAAGCTCCGGACTTGGCCAAATCCATAGGTCCGTCCTCACGTAGGAGAATCCGGCTCATGACGACCCCCGTGTTTCACATGTTGCCTGCCGCTCCGATACCGGTTGCACCCTTTAGTCATGCGGTGGAGGTGGACGGGTGGGTCTTCTTGACCGGGCAGCTGCCAACGGACCCGGGCGACGACAAGCGGCCCCTGCCGGATGGCATTGAGGCGCAAACGCGACAAGTCATGGAGAACCTGATCCTCGTGCTGCAAGGCGTCGGGCTCGGGTTGGAGCATGTTGTCGCGGCCCGCGCCTTTCTGACGCATTTCCAGGACGACTACGAGATCATGAACCGCACTTATGCATCGTATTTTCCGGTGGACCGCCGGCCTGCGCGGACCTGTATTGGCGTCACGGGCCTGGCCCGCGATGCGCGTGTCGAAATCGATATGATCGCGCGACGACCGTAACCGCGTGGTGTCGAGCGCGTGAAAGGTCAGCGGAAACCTTGCATAGAGACTAACGAGATTGGAGGATGACCGTCCACTGCCTGTCAGTCAGGGCGTTTCTGACAGTACGCGCTGCCCGCGTTCGGATGTGTGCTCCGGAGCTGCTGCATGCGGTGAGGAATTCCACCAGCACCTCATCGACGGTATAGAGCCGGTCATTGGCAAGTGAGCGGCTGAATGCCATGACCTCTGCATACCATGTGTCTCGCCGGTGGGCCAGTGCGACCAGATAGAACGTATCGACGAACAAGCGCCTCATGGCGTGCGTTTTGGCAAGCCGTACACATAGTGATCGATATTGGCCGCCAGATCGATCGGTAAGCCCTCCAATTCCTCATCAGGAATGTCCTCAAATGCCTCGGCAAATTGTTCCCAAATCGGTTTTGGTGTTTTGTCCTGCTGTCGGCTCTCTTGTGTTCCGTTTGTACGCCTAGCGCGCAACCGTTTCTGCAATTCTTCGAGGGCTTTATCGATAAGGTCAGGCACAGACTCGCCCGTCTCCTGGGACAAAGAGGCGAGTACCCCTTTTTGTTCCGGCGTGAGTTCTATCCTATTTATTTCCATGCACGTCCCTCCTACCTCCACAAGTCTAGTCCGAAGTTCCCCTGGCAGAATAGGCGGAGGGTTAAGTAGATCAACAGGTTGGCCCAATTCAAAAGTCCATT
>CBCXVS010000455.1:0-3553 GCA_965178525.1 uncultured bacterium
AGGTGACGAGAAGCCCTGTCCTAGGGTAGTATCGTCTTAGACCAGGGTGTGGCTCATGGGGTCAGTGGCCTGTTTGATCGGGTTCACTTGATCGTGAAATGCCGCCCTCGTTACCTACATCATCCAAGGGGTCGATCGGGATGGTGCCCATCGTCTTGGTGGTGGCTCTGTAAATAGACGAGACCCGCGGATGAGCATCCGGGCTGGTGTCTAATGAAGGAGCGACCCATGTTAGAGACGATCCCCCTCGAAGTCCGTGTCAGTGTGGATATTGGTTCTCATCAGCACCGCGTGGCCATTGGCCTCTCCAGTGGTGAGGTGCTTGAAGAGTTCGATATCGTGCACCAAGCCGAGGGCTTTGATCACTTCTTTGCCCGCATTGCCACTTACGAACCACAGTATGCCTGTTCGGTGGCCGTGGCCATGGAAGGGTTCAATGGCTATGGGCGCCCCTTGGACACCCTGATCCGAGCCCGTGACTACCGTCTCTACAACCTGAACAACCTGAAGCTGGCCCGTTTCAAGGAGATCTTCCCTGGGGCAGCCAAGAACGATGCGCTCGATGCGCGCCAGGGTCTCGAACTGTTCTAACTTCGTGATCACCTGCCACTGGCTAAGGATGTGCTCCAGGAAGTGGCGGCGACGCCACAGGAAAACGACATCCTCAAGCGGCTGACGCGCCGTCGTCGCGACTTGGTGCGCGAGAAAAGTGGCGTGCTCAACCGCCTCCCGAGCGACTGGCAAGCTGTGTGCCCGGGGTTGCTGGAGATCGCCAACGATGCCGGTAATCGGTGGTTTCTTCGCTTCTTAACCAGCCGTCCGGAGCGGACTCAATGGGCTCGCCTTCGACGCGCGAGCCGGCTCAAAATCCGAGGCGTGGGGGCGACGTATGCCCAAACGATTCCAGCCTGGCAGCACCACGCCGTATTGAGCCACGAGGTGGCTTGGGTGGGCGAGATGATCCAGGCCGATGCCGCTCGGGTTCTGGAGTTACTCGGTCAGATCAAGGCCTTGGAAGCGACGATCGACGCGGTGGCCCAGGAGTCCTCGGTGGCGAGTATCCTGGATTCCATCGCGGGCTTTGGTCGGGTGTGCAGCGCCGAATTGGCTGGGGAAATCGGTACGATCGAGCGTTTCCGAAGCGATGCGAGCCTGGGTTTGTATGTGGGCCTGTCGAACCTGGACCATAGCTCGGGCAAGTTCCAAGGCTCCAAAGCGCCCAAGCATGTCAATACGCGCGCCAAGGCGGCGATGATGATTGCGGTGGAGCGGCACCGCAAAGGCGTGCCGGAATCGCAGCGATATGATGAGAAAAAGCGTGCGGAAGGCAAAGGTCACAATCAAGCGATCCGAGCATTGGGTCGTCACTTGTGCCGTGTGATCTACACATTACTCAAGGAGGAGCGAGACTACGAACTTCGCAATTATAGTTCTTTGCGAACAGGACCAGCGCCTTTGGGAATCGAAGCGAGTTGCCTGTAAGGTGTACGGATTCTTTGCACCAACCCCACGTTACCCCTAACAGGAGACCGCTTCATGTGCATGCGCGTGCCGTCCTCGTTCCAAGATCATTTTGCCTCCCTGAGCGATCCCCCATCCTTTCATGCGCCCCATCTGCGTCAGGACTGGATCGATCTTCTTGTCATCGCGGTTTGTGCCGTGATTTGTGGGGCACAGGGCTGGGAAGACATCGCGGATGACGGCCAGGCCCAAGCCGATGGGTTCGCTGAGGTCCTGGACGTGCCCCATGGCATTCCCAGGGATGACGCCTTTCGGCGGGTTTTGTCGCGATTGGCTCCTGAGGAATTGACCCAGTGCTTTGGGTCTTGGACCGCAGCGCTGAGTGATCTCTCTGGGGGCGATATCGTCGCCATTGACGGCAAAACGTTGCGCCAGGCTTTTGATCCGGCCACCTCGCCATTGGCCATCCACATGGTAAGGGCATGGGCGAGTGCGAATCGTTGGGTGTTGGGCCAGGTCAAAGGGGATGACAAATCCAATGACCTCACGGCCATTCCCAAGCTCTTGAAGATGTTGGACAGGAGTGGCGCCACGGTGACGATGGATGCGATCGGGTGTCAGAAGGCGATGGCCCAGGTCATCACGGAGCCAGGAGCGGATGATGTCTTGGCGCTCAAGAAACATCATCGCACTCGGTATGAAGAGGGGAAGCGGTTTCTCGACGATGCCCGCGACCGTGAGACGGCGAGCCCGGTCGCCTTGAAACCCGGAAGTATTGGCTTACTTCTGATATTGACTGGTTCGGTGCGAAAGCCTCATGGGTCAATTTGCAAAGTCTTGGACGGGTCGCGTCACATCGCGAAATCGGTGAGAGGGTGGAGATGGAAAGGCGGTATGCTTTCGTCTCTCTGCCCGCTGATGGGATACGGTTCGGCGATGCCGTGCGGCTGCATTGGGGCATGGAGAAGAGGCTGCATGGGGTGCTTGACGTGAGTTGTGACGAGGATGCCTGCCGGATTCGCCAAGACCAGGGGGCGCAGACGTTCAGTGTGCTGCGCCATATCGCGTTGAATCTGTTAAAGCGTGAGAGCCAGCATAAACGAGGGATCAAAGCCAGACGCAAGCGAGCGGGATGGGATCGGGACTATCTCTTACAGGTCTTGACTGCCTAATCTAAATGCGCTGGCCCTGTCTTTGCGAATGAATTGATAGCATTCCATTTTTTGTGTGGTATAATAGAAGGCTTGGGTCGCGATCATCTCAGCGCGTTCCCCGTTTGAAGGGGAGAGCCAGACACGTCGTCGAAAAGGCTTGCAAGACCTATGTCTTATACCAAAGGTAGACCCCTGTGTCCAGAAGAAAAAAAGTTGCTGGTATCTGTCAAACACTACTTTGACAGGAATAAATCCGAGTTTGGCTCAAGCGAATCTAGTGCTCAAATGACCGCTGATGCCTTGGGCATAGGATTGGCGACGGTGAATCGCGTCATGGCGAGTTACCATAAAGACCCTGATAGTTTGAACTCACCCCGGCAACTTCGTGGACGTCCAACTTATTCAGTTGATGTTTCGCATCAAGAAGCTGTGAGAGCCTATATTCGCCAAGCGAACTTGGAAGGGCGCTATATTACTCTGGAAACGATTCGTAGCTTTTTACAAGAAAAATCTCCCGATGAGTCCTTTCATCTCTCGACTCTTGCCCGGGCTCTGGATCGTTGGGGATTTGAATTTGGAAAAGGCACACGAACTCAGCATTTGAAAGAAAAAGATTATATTGTTGTCGCTAGACAGCATTATTTGAGGAGAATGAGACAGAATCGAATGTCAAGCGGCAGCAGTCTGATTCGTCCTGAAGTCTATTTAGATGAATCATATGTTAACAAAAATCATAGTAAGGATTTTGTCTGGTATTCCAGCGAAGAGGGTCCATGGATTCAAAAACCAACTGGCAAAGGGGAACGACTGATTATCATGAATGCCATCACCAAGGATGGTTGGGTTCCAGAAGCCCAAGCGGTATTAGAGTTGTTCCTCAATAGCATAAGATCAGGTTCCCTAGCCCAGCCCAGATGCCCACCGAATCATCCTCAAAG
>CBCXVS010000456.1:0-3535 GCA_965178525.1 uncultured bacterium
ATGGACTTTTGAATTGGGCCAACCTGTTGATCTACTTAACCCTCCGCCTATTCTGCCAGGGGAACTTCGGCCTAGACCAGTTGCAAGCCTATGACTTCCCCGGCAATGTGCGCGAATTGAAGAATATCATCGAACGCGCGATAATCGAGAGTGAGGGCATGACGATACAGCCTGACCATCTCCATTTTATCACCCGCTCTGCCGCAGAAGCCTACCCTTCGATGGTGCAGAGTCCTCTCCTCCCGAAGACGGAGATCCCTCGGCGTCCACCCACGGAGGAAGATCGCATTCTCATGTACGTGCATCAGAATGGGAGCATCAGCAACGCCGAGTGTCGCGCGTTTCTCGGGGTGGATCGGCACCGGGCGTTTTATCTGCTCGAAAAGATGCGGCATGCGCAGCAGCTGCGGCGCCAAGGCTCAAGTCGTGCGGCACGGTACTATCTTTCCGCAGACCATTCCGCATAATTCCACGCCTCTCCGCACAAGTTCCGCCAATTTCCGCATATCTTTCTCTCTCTAGATAAGCACAGCCAAGACCTGAGCAATACTTTTTTCTATTTTCTCTCATCTGTATACCTCCTGTGATCTTCTGCTGCCCAATCTGAAATTCTTAGGGTAGTGGCGTCTTTCGTCCTATGCTCCAATACGTTTGCATATTTGCCATGGTGGGGAGATGGGGGCGTCATGCAAGGCGCTTTCTAAAATGTGGCACAAAAGTTGCTCTATCTTTTTGTGTAAACATTGCAGAGGTCGAGCTACTGACTCGGTTATAAGCCGATAGGGTAGTGTTTCAGCAAAGGAGGTTGGATTTTCTACAGTTTCAGAGGAATTATCAGTTATGTTCTATAGAATATAATGGATTATTGTTCCATGTCTATCTGTAAACCCTAAAGGATTTTGTAGGGAGGTGGAGTATGTATCCGAAACCTGTTGCTTTACCTCGCCCTCGCCGTGCAGATGCTGCCGTCGCTGCGGTACTTGAAGCAAGAAGGCAGCCCGGAGTACAGCTTGAGGACCTACTGCGCCGTCGCGAGGCCATCGCTTATGAACTCGATCTGGTGGATGCCGAGATCGAGCGCTATGCCTTCGAAAGCATGTGCGGTCTACGGGACGACACGCAGGACGTGGAGACGTATGACGGGAACCTGGGCGTCACCCGTGCGTTCGTCGATCAACACGAACCCCCTGTCGGGCAGCTCCAGTGGTTGGAGGACCTGTTCGAACGCTTCCGTGGTCCGAATGAGTCCCCCGGGGACGTCTCAGGTGTGCGCTGGGGTAGTGGCGGGCTGATCGAGAACGATCTGTTCATCACCGCGGGGCACTGCTTCGACCAGTCCGGTGGCGGTTGGTAGCGTCCGAGGCGTAATGGGCGGACGGTCGAACCTGAAGAGATTGCGACTCTGATGCGCGTCAACTTCAACTATCAGCTAAATGACGAGACGAGTGAGGTGCGCCCAGGCGACCCTTTCCTCGTGGAGGAGCTGCGGGAGTATCGCCTCGGGGGCCATGATTTCGCACTTGTGCGGCTCGGTCGAAATGACGCCGGGCAATTGCCCGGTGAGGTCTACGGAACATTACAACTCGCAGCGCAAGACCTAACTGAGGAAGACGCCATGCTGTGCCTCATCCAGCATCCCTCGGGCCGGCCCAAGCGCGTGGAAGCGGGACCTATGCTCCACAACACAGCAGGCCAGATCGCCTACGACAGTCTTGACACTGAAGGTGGCTCATCGGGGGCGCCCATTCTGTCGACCGCAGGAGAAATCGTCGGTGTGCATACCAACGGCGGCTGCCGCGCATTCAGCGGTTTTAACTTCGGCGTGGCTATTGGTGTGATTCGTCAAGCATCGTCCTTGATCACCTGAGTAATGAGCGGACAGCACACTCCATGGCCAAGCCCGAAACAATAGAGCTATGGCCATGTTGCAATGTTGGGGGACGCCATCTCATCACGAAGCCCCCTATACATTCTCCTTGTCTGCAGGAGAGGAGGATGCACGGAAAGCGTATGGTTCGGTATGGCATACAACTTGCGTTACGATGGAGTCATGATAGGGTATGGGAAGCCAGCAAGCGTGACCATAATTGCACAACTCATATCATCCTGCACAACTGGCATGCTGGTTGCCTCATTGGCGTATGAGACTCGCAGGATGAGAAGGAGGACAAAGGTATGAAATGCCTTCTAACTGTTGTCATATTTGCTTTGTCGATTTGTTTGATTCCAGGATGCGCAGTTATAAAATCGAAGCCTATAGCTTTAGAAAAACAACCTGCAAAAACGTATCATGACAAGGAAGATATTCAGAATCGGAACACGTCATATGTTCAGGAGAATAAGGTTCTGTATTTTTTTGCCAACTGGTCGGCTGCATATAATGATTGAACCCCTTATAGTAATGGAAAAAGAAAAAGGATCAGCATGTAAGATGACAATAAATCAGATTTATGTTGCAGATCCATCTAAACTCTTCTTTCTTGAGTATCGGCCAAGTGTATTATCATCTGATGATATTAATGTTTCTGTTGATACAGATACTGGACTCTTGGATGAAATCAAAAGTGATACCACAGATCAAACAGGATAAGTCATTGCAAAGCTTACAGAACTTGCAAGAACAATATTGAGACTGCTTGCTGCCGCTCCACCTGAAACAGTACCTTCACCTCAACCGACTTGTCAACTTGATATCGTGTTCAATCCTTTTGATGAAGGTGAAAGGTCCAATGCTCAGAAGGCTGTCGGAGAGGCGATTGGCACTGGTAATGATACAGTGAAATTGAGATTCAACGATCTCAAATCGAAGATCGAATCAACCTGGGCGGACGAATGGTATAAGAAGAAATATAAAAATAGCGGTTATAATGGTATTTTCTATAGACCGCTTTTGCCTTATACATTCGCAATCGAGATCAATAATACTTTGTATCACCCAACAGTTGTATATTTACCAAATAAAGCTCCTATATTATCAATCGACATTTCAAGAAAAGCTTTTATACCATATAAACTTACTATCGATTTTGAAAATGGAATTTTGAAACAAGTCACGTGGGTAAAATCAAGCGAAGTCGTGGGATTTTTGAAAATTCCAATTGATGTGGCAAAGGCCATTGTCTCAATCCCAGCCGAGTTGTTGACGGTTAAGGTCAATAATATAACGCAAGAAAAAAATCTGATCAATGCATAGAAAGATCTGCTGAATGCTCAGGTCGAATTATTACAGCAGCAAAGGGCTCTTGAGGATGCACAGAAATCTCAACAAAGTCCATAAACGTTAGGGTACCCATAGTGTTTCTGCTCTTGTGACACACTCACTGCTTATAAGTAGACTTCACCATGCATGATACTCAAGTGCTTGTTACTCGCATTGACGACTTGGCAGCACGACTCGAGCGTCTCGAACGGAGATACACCATTCCATCTGGTAGCTTGGGAAAAACAGGGTCAGACCCGAATGGCCTTAAGTGAAGCTCTAACTGCTGGTCGTGTCAACGGTTGACGCAACACATGAGGGGGTTTTGTCATGAGG
>CBCXVS010000457.1:0-3493 GCA_965178525.1 uncultured bacterium
TGAGGAACAACTCTAATGTCCAACCGCACAGCATCGTCGTCCAAGGACTCTTCGCCGGGCTGGCCATCGGGCTCGACACGGTGACGCGCTTGCTGACGCTGGCGGTCTTACAATCCCAGACTTTCCCACTCCCGATGATCTTGCACCGGACGATGCCACACGTGCTTTTAGGCATGGTGATGATGCCCGTGGTCTGTGCGGGGCTTCGCGTTTTCGCCCAAACCTTGCGTCTATGGCCGGAGAAAGGACGAGGCCATGCCGCAGTCTAAACGCTCAAAGGCCAGCCTGCCATACCGGCAACCGCCCACACCGGTGCAGGATGACGCGTTGCGGCGGCGGTTGTGGGGCGTGGGTCTCGTCATTGTTGCCGGGTTCTCTCTCCTCCTGGCCCGAGCCTGGCATCTCCAAGTCATGCAGGGTGAATACTTTCTCAATCTATCCGAACAGAACCGTATTCGGGACCGCCGCATCAAGAGCTTGCGCGGCAAAATTCTCGATCGTTATGGCCGGGTCTTGGCCACCAACCGCCCGGCCTATGCCGTGATGGCCATGCCCTGAAGACCTGCCGTCCATGGACATGCTGCGCGACGCCTTGCAACGCCTCGGCATCGCGGCCGAAGACGCCACGCTCCGGATGCTGCAGGCGAAGACGACGTTGCAACCCGTGCTCCTGCGGCGGGATGTGGCACGGGATCGCGTGGCGTATTTTACCGAACATCGTATGGATTTTCCCGGATTATTTCTCGACGTCGAACCCCTGTGCTCGTATCCTTATGGTGCACTCGCGGCTCACCTCCTCGGCTATCTGGGACAAATCAGCGAGACGCAAATGCAGCGCAGCGAGCCCGGCATCTATCAACCGGATACGCTGAT
The DNA here is from genome assembly GCA_965178525.1 of uncultured bacterium. Lineage (GTDB taxonomy): Bacteria > Tectomicrobia > Entotheonellia > Entotheonellales > Entotheonellaceae > CBCXVS01. Next base: position 874 of record CBCXVS010000457.1, read on the forward strand.
TGGCCAGTATGGCCTCGAGCGCCGATACGAAGCGGTGCTCCGCGGTACGTATGGCATCCGGCAAGTGGAGGTGGATACGTTTGGGCGTGAAACGCAACAGCTCGCGGTACAACCTCCGATTCCCGGTATCAATCTCGTTTTGACGCTCAATCTCGCCCTGCAGGAGGCGGCGGAGCGGCTTCTGGACGCACACACGGGGTCGATCGTGGCGCTGGATCCGCGCAACGGTCAAATTCTCGCACTCGCCAGCAGACTGGCCTTCGATCCCAATCGCTTTGCATCGCATCTCTCCGCACAGGAATGGACCCGGCTCGCCGTGCTGCAAGGGCAGTATTCACCGGGTTCCATCTTCAAAATCATTACGGCCCTCGGCGTCCTTGGAGAAGGTATGGCCACGCCACGGACCACCGTGTGTTGCACCGGGAAGCATGTCTATGGCCGCCGGACTTATCATGATTGGAAACGGACCGGACACGGGTGCGTCACCGTGTATGAAGCGCTGGTGCAGTCCTGTGACGTCTTTTTTTACCAGATGGGGCAGGCGTTGGGCATCGACCGCCTGGCGCACTATTCACGTGCTTTTGGGCTGGGGCAGTCCACGGGTTTTGCCCCTGAGACGGAACAACCGGGACTCGTCCCGTCGACGCAGTGGAAACGACAGAACCGAGGCGAACCCTGGTATGGCGGCGAAACTCTCTCGGTCGCCATTGGACAGGGCTACACGCTCACGACGCCGTTACAAGTGGCAACGGTCATCGCAACGGTTGCCAATGGCGGCGCCCTATACCAACCCTATGTCGTTTTGCGTTAGGAACAGGTAGATGGCACCGTCCTGTTGGAAAATCAACCGGCCATCATGCACCGCTTGGACGTGCAGCCCGAGCATCTGGCGTTGGCCCAGCGGGGTCTATGGGGTGTGGTACACGAGCCACGGGGCACGGGCAAACGCGCCCGCCATGAGCAGATTGCCATTGCGGGCAAAACGGCGACGGTGCAAGTCGTCAGTCTCGCGAAAGGGGGACGCGGACGGGCTTCCCAGGCTCGTCTGCCGGAACACCAGCGCGACCACGCCTGGTTCGCCGCCTTTGCCCCCGTGGAAGCCCCACGCATTGTCGTGGTCATCATGATCGAGCACGCCGGCAAAGGCGGCTCGAACTTTGCCGGCTATGCCAAAACCCTTATCCAGACTCACTTGCAGCACACCCTGGTATCGGCCAGCACCTCGGACACGGTCATCCTATCGCCATAAGTTTCTATCATTTAAGGAAATTTCCGGTGTACTCGGCTCGTCATCATATCCGTCATTTCGACTGGGGCACATTGGCCCTGACACTCGCCATCATCGCCCTCAGTCTGCTCATGCTCTACACCATGCCATCGTCAGACCAGATGGCGCCTGGAAGTGGTATTTATCTGAAGCAGCTGGCCTGGATCAGACTCGGTTTAGGCATGATGGTGGTGGTCGTATGGAGCGATTATCATGTGCTCAGCCGTTATGCACTCGTATTCTATGGCATGGTCCTCGTCAGTCTGGCCGCGGTTTTGGCCTTTGGCCCTGTGATCAACGGCGCGCAACGCTGGCTGCCACTCGGCCCCTGACGATTGCAACCCTCTGAACTGGCCAAGCCGGTATTGATTCTGACCCTCGCCTACTATGTCACCCAGGAACGCCGGCAACATGCCGGGCTGCTCGCCTTGCGCCACGTGCTCGTGCCCCTCGTGCTCGTGGCCTTGCCGTTCTGGCTCATTGCCAAACAGCCCGACCTCAGCACCTCGATGATTTTGCCATTGGTCCTGGGGGCCATGCTCGCTGTCAACGGGATGCGGCGCGGCACGGTGATCACGCTCAGTGGTCTCGTAGCCTGGGCCCTGCCACTCCTGTGGTATCTCCTCAAAGACTACCAACGCGCACGTGTGCTCATGCTGGTGCAGCCACAGACGGATTTACTTGGGGCGGGGTATCATAGTTGGCAGTCGAAAATTGCCATCGGGTCCGGAGGATTGTGGGGCAAAGGACTCTTTGCCGGCACCCAGAGCCGCCTGCAATTCTTGCCAGAAACCCATACGGATTTCATTTTTGCCGTGCTCGGCGAAGAAATGGGATTTGTCGGGATCCTCCTGGTGCTCGTGCTCTTTGGCACGCTGTTGCTGCACGGACTCGTCATCGCCTCACAGGCGCGCGATCGTCTCGGCGCCCTGATCGCAACCGGCATTGTCACCATGCTCGCGGCGCAAATTTTCCTGAACATCGGGATGACAACCGGCATGATCCCCATTATTGGCCTGCCTTTGCCCCTCATGAGCTATGGCGGCTCGTCCCTGATGGCCACATGCATCTGTCTCGGACTGCTGATGAATGTGCGGCGGCAGCGCTTCACGTTCGATTGACCTGATCGTCATCCTGTGTCGTCAAGTTCCCACTTTTTGCCCTACCCGGATAGCGCGTTGTACATTTAATACATGTCATAACGCATGTAATGGCGGGATGGACATGCCCAGAGCATGGCTGCGTGGGCAGGCGGGTCGTCCTGTCCGCCTGGCAGCCTAGACCGAAGTTCCCCTGGCAGAATAGGCGGAGGGTTAAGTAGATCAACAGGTTAGCCCAATTCAAAAGTCCATT
>CBCXVS010000458.1:0-3482 GCA_965178525.1 uncultured bacterium
TGACCTGGCTGGGCTCCCTCCATCGTTTGGGGGAGGATAGCCTACCTCATTAACTATTGGGGAACAACCCTATTGTATTGTCTGCTTTAGTGGGGGCAAGGACAGCACCTTCTTGCTCCATCTCTTGAAGATAGAATATGGTTTAAACCCCTTAGCTTATACATTGGACAATGGTTTTCTCTCCCCCCAAGCGCATGTGAACATCTCCGAAGTGATTCGCCGCTTAGACATCGATCATATCTATTTGCGGCCCCGTGCCGGCATGCTCAAGCGCATGTTTCGCGAAGCGCTCACCAACAACGACATGTCTTCCAAGTCCCTGCTACCCTACTCCAATCAGTGCTGCCTCAGTTGCATCGCCATGGTCTTATCGAACGCGCTGAAGATAGGACAGGAAAAGCAAATCCCCTTGGTCGTCATCGGCTTTAATCCCTATCAAGCCGCCGAGGTCGGCGTGGAAAGTTTTATGAAGACCCGCTCCACCCTCTTTTTTGCACACGAGGTGAACCGGGATGATCCCATCGATTTCCCCAAAATGATCCGCGATCCCCTGTACGAAAGAGTCGGCGAAGACGTCGACCATTTCTTGATCAAAAGCCAATATCTCGAAGAGGGCGAAACCTATCCGCGGGTGCTCTATCCGTTCCACGCGTTGGTGGACTGCGATGAGGAAAAGATCTACAAAACGATCGAGCAATACGGCTGGGTGGCGCCGCAGGATACCGATTCGTGTTCCACCAACTGTCTCATGAATAGTGCTTCCATCGTCGCTCAAGTCAAATAGCGGGGCTACCATCCGTATATCGCTGAACTGAGCCGCCTGGTGCGAGAGGGACGGGAGACCTATGAAGACGTGCTCACTCGCATTCATACCCCACCGAAGGAAGCCACCGTCCGGCATGTCTTAACCCAACTCGATTTGACGCCTCGAGACCTCGGGTTTGAGAACGATGACACGTTTATGGCAGGCGATCAGTAAGGACAGAGGCAACATGCAGTAGCGATGCACAAAGGGAAACACGAGATATGGATGAACAACGGACGGGGGATGTGCCGGGCGCGGATATGGCTGTATTTCGCCGCTTTATAGACTTTGCGGAACGTCTGATTCGCCACCTTGAGCAAGATGGGATGGAATTCCACAGTCTCTATTCGGTGATGCCCTTGTTGACCCAACTGATCGGACTGGAAAATCCGATTTTAGGCAGTGGCGATTCGCCATTTTCCATTATCTCGATCCTGCCGCGGATGACCGATCTGAGCTTAATCGAATGGGGCACGGAGCTGTCGTTTAAGGAGCGGCGGGTCTTGATCGACGAGGTCTATGAGATGATCGCCCCGACGCTGCTGGGAGAGGAGGAGGCCTATATCGATTTAATGATCGATACCGTCCATGCCGAGTCTCTCGCCGGAAGTCCTAGCCGCAGCGAGGCTTTCCGGCGCATCCAACGTGAGAAGTTCGCCAGGGTCTCGCCCTTGGCGCATGGCGTCAAAGCCGCCAGCAACCCGGTACGCTTCGCCCACATTGCCCACTACGGGTACGACTCGGACTTGAAGCGCGAACACGCCTTCCTGAAGGGATTTTCTCCAGAGCGCTTTGAAGCGTGGTGTGCCCGCTCATTTCTCACGGTATTCGAGTTGGATTTTCGCGGCTTCCAGTCTGCCAATCGCGATGTGCGCGGCTGGATTATTGTCAGCAACAACTCGACCGAGCAATTGCTCTACAGCCACCGGTTGCGCAACAGCAAAATCCCCCAATGCGCTCGGTTGGCGGAAAAACTGGGCGCACAAGTGACGGGAATGGCCGGTCTCATCGCCTCCTTCGGGCAAGGCGGCTATCAGCTAAGCGAAGGATTTCCAACCCTCAGTCTGACCACCGGTCACGCCTACACCATCGCCAATATTTTGGACATTGCTCAGGCCAGCGCCCAACAATCGGGGCTCGACCTGAAGGAGGTCCCGGTGGCCATCGTGGGCGCCGCCGGCTCGATTGGAGCCGGGTGTGCGAAGCTCTTCGCCCGCTTGGGCGTGTCGCAGCTCATTCTCATCGACCTGCTGTGGGAAGAGCATCTGCCGAAACTGGCCGTGGAACTCCGGCACATCAACGAACGCATCAAGATTACCTCCACCTATCAACTGGAGGCCATGCGGGCTGCCGACCTCACCGTGGTGGCGACCAACTCGCCCAAAACGATCATTCGCTCCGAATACCTCAAGCCGGGGGCGATCATTATCGACGATTCCTTTCCCAAGAATGTGCCGGAAGACATCAGCCGGACACGGGATGACTTGATTTGTCTCGAAGGCGGCATTGTGAAGCTGCCCCCTGATATCGACATCGACCGCGCCCGCAACATTCCCAATATTATGGATGTCCCCTTGACCCGCATGCTCAGTTGCCGGGAGTTATACGGCTGTTTCGCAGAGACGTTGATTTTAACGGCGCTGAATCACTATGGCAATTACGGCTTGGGGCTTTCCGATCCGGATCTGGCTGAAGATATTTTGCATAAGGGGCGCGACATTGGCTTTACACGCGCGCCGCTGCAATTCTCCGGACTGGCGATCCGGGAAGAGCGTTTTCTCCAACTCGCCCAGTGTCGGGACGACGAGAACACGTAACAGGACACCAGAGCGACGCAGTGTCGAGAGGTTGAGAGATCACAACGCGGGGGCATCGTTAGCGCATACCTCAAGAGAACCGGGAGACGTACCATGGCAGAGCTAAAGGATCTCGATCCTGAACAGATACAAGCCGAGGTCAAGAGCCTGATCGCTGAAATTGCTGAGCTTCCCGAGGAAGAGATCGAGGGCGATGCCCTATTCGGAGAAGACTTGGGGATTGATTCGCTCATGGGTTTGGAAATCATTGCCGCGGTGGAAAAGAAATACCGGATCGAAATCCCGGAGGAGAATTTACGCCGGGTGAAGACCCTGAACGATACGACCGCGCTGGTCGAAGAATATCTCGAGGCGAGCCGGTGAACGACTCGGCGCGCGCAGGCCGACGAGCCGGCACACACGCCGGATGAAATGGCCAGGCCCTATTCGCAACGACCTCGTTCTTCCTACCGCCGTTATACCATTCGTCCGCAGCAACTGCATGAGCGGTATGACGTGGTGGTGATCGGGGCCGGCATCGGCGGTCTGACTTGCGGCACGTATCTGGCGAAGTTCGGCGCCAAAGTGCTCATCGTGGATCGCCACTATCTTCCGGGAGGGCTCTGCTCCTTCTTCAAACGCAAACAGTTTTACTTTGATGCGGGGGCGCATTACTTTGGCAGTCTAGGCGATCCGAAAGCTTTCGGAGGGCTTCTCCTACGGGCGCTGGAACTCGATGTGGAGTTTCTCCCGGTCACTCCGGTGGACATCCTCCATTTTCCGGACCAGACCCTAGAACTGCCCTTCATCGGGTAGGGGCATCATGTCGCCATGCCCCCCCCCTCAGAACCGTGCGGGCGACTTTCATCGCACACGGCTCA
>CBCXVS010000459.1:0-3464 GCA_965178525.1 uncultured bacterium
AGCGAAAATTTTGCGATTTACATGGGAACAAAGGTCAATTCGTTTCAGGCTTTTGAGTTTTTATTTCAACAAGTTGTTGCCGAATCACGGGAGGAACTTCGGTCTAAAGATGCCATCCCCTTGCCCAAACAAAACAGAGACATTAGAAGAGCCAGAATTTGCGGTCACGAGGTCGGGGATATCATCATTGTTCAAGTCTCCCACCGCCACGTCAGAAGGAGCGGCGCCTACGGGAAATGTTTGCTGCTCAACAAAGACAGAGTGGCCGCTGCGTTGCACGAGCAGGATGGAAACCTCTGAGGAAACGATATGGGTCGTGACCAAATCCGGGATGCCATCGTTATTGAAGTCAGCCACGGCTAGAGCGGAAGGCGTGGGATTCACACCAGAACCCACCGGAAAACTTTTCGGGTCCGAAAAGGACATATCAGCTTGCCCGAGCAGGACGGAAACGTCATTCGATTCCGAATTGGCCGCAATCAGGTCGAGTATCTGATCGCCATCCAAATCCGCCACGGCCACGGCCACAGGGGAAGCGCCGAGGCACGCGTCTCCAGGGACAAGATCAGCAACGACACATTCCATAAAACTCTGGAGGGGGTCGACCAGAATGGTCACGGTAGCCAGGATAGAACTCAACCGGGCATCCGAGACTTCTTCGGCTTCAAACAGAAATGTATCGCGTCCAAAGAAGTTGAGGTTGGGCGTGTAGATCAGAGCAGTCTCTGGGGACGCCACGAGTACGCCATCCTCCACAAAGGCATTAGCAGTGGGTGCGAGCGTGCCTCTGTCCGGCAGTGAGACGACGCGGAACATGAGGGGATTGCCATCTGCATCGCTACCCGTCAGAGTAATCGGCACGGACGTATTGACGAAGGTCGTGACGATTTGATCATTGGCCACTGGGGGATTCCCGGCATCGGGCAGGGGTCCTCCCACCACGAAAAAGCCCAACGCATGGCTTTGAGACGTAATCATATTTTTGTCGGTATTGGGGAATTCCTGGACAGGGAGCGGAACCCATTGGCCCGCCCTGCGATTGAGCTGGAAAACGTTCAGCTCCGCTTCGTTAAGCCCTAAGCTTTGCTCGCCTGTCGCCACGAGCGCTTCATCATACGGAAATTGCAGCATGATCGGTTGGTGGAAAAAGGGTTGCGGATCAAAACGGATGTCAACGATGACACCCGCTTGACTGGCGTGATCCGGCACACCGTTCGGTAAGTTATACACCTCCACGACCTGAACCGTGATGTCTTCTTCGAGCACACCGGGAGGGATACAGATACGGAGCCCGTGTACCGGGCTCATGTTGTCATCTTCATCTATAGTCACACACTGTTCGGTCTCGGCATCTGCGAACATTGTCGCTGGCGTCACAGTAGCGGGTGTCTGACACGTGATGTGATGCATAGCCTCGCAATCAGGAGGAGCAAACTGCAGTTCTGTAATGCTCACACTACCTTTAGGAACGGGTACTTGTTGCCTTCCTGTTGCGATAACCTGTCCCCGTTGGTTTTGAAGCGCAAATTCAACGAGATGATGACCCGCTGAGGCGGTGAAGGAATCGATGATCTCTGCCGGAGGAACCGGACTATCAGGGCGGTTATCGCCATCAAAGATGACCTGCAGGATGGTCCCTGCGATTCTCCGACGCCGAGCCAGGGCATTTGCTTGTGGATTCAAAGCATCCCCTGAAATGATCTGCACCGTCCTCGGGTTGACGTGACTTCCGCCACCGCCGCAACCGGCGATCAGAAGGATGAGCATCACTCCCACCCTAAAGCAACAGAAGAAGTTTAGTTTGCCCAAGACCCAGTCTCCTATCTGTTTCCCACCGGTGACGCACCGGAAACAGGCGTACATCCTCTCGTGTGGACCATATTGTTCCATGGCACAGACACAACATATCCCACGGCAATCCCGACTCGGTGTGCTCACGCCTACGGCTGAACATGTTACGCCTGAACCCGATACCGCTGTACATGAACCGCCATTTGCTCCAACGGTGTTCAACACCATGATGACGGCAAAAGTGCATGTACATGTCGCATCTTCACAAGACGAGCCAACACGGGCGGCATTATTACAGCCTGCCACCGTTTTCGGTGGCCCCGGCGGTCCTTGTGGGCCGGTGTCACCTCGTGGTCCTGGTGGGCGCGTCGGTCCTAGTGGCCCGGTGTCACCTGCTGGTCCTTGCGGTCCTTGCGGTCCTTGCGGTCCTTGCGGTCCTTGCGGTCCTTGCGGTCCTGGTGGCCCTTGCGGTCCCCCTGGGCCAGCTTCACCTTGAGGCCCCGGCGGTCCTGGCGGCCCGGTGTCACCCCGTGGTCCTTCGGGTCCTGGCTCCCCTCGTGCTCCAGTTTGACCCGGTTCTCCTGGCGGCCCTGGTGGCCCTTGCCGTCCCGCTGGACCCGCTTCACCTTGAGGTCCCGGCGGTCCTGGCGCTCCGGTGTCACCCCGTGGTCCTTCAGGTCCCGGCTCCCCTCGTGGGCCCGGCGGTCCTCCGGAAGGCCCTGGTGGTCCTTCAGGTCCCGGTTCCCCCTGTGGTCCGGTTTGACCTAGTTCTCCTGGCGGTCCTGGTGGCCCTGGCGGTCCTGCTGGACCCGCTTCACCTTGAGGTCCCGGCGGTCCTGCTGGACCCGCTTCACCTTGAGACCCTGGCGGTCCTGGCGGCCCGGTGTCACCCGGCGGTCCTTCAGGCCCTTCGGGCCCTGGCGGTCCCGCTAGACCGCTTCACCTTGAGGCCCCGGCGGTCCTGGCGGCCCGGTGTCACCCGGCGGTCCTTCAGGCCCTGGCGATCCCGAAATTTCAATGGCCACGTCTAAGACATTAAAACTCTGTTTCTCGTCCGTGACCGTGTTTGCTGTCCGGACGGCAACCCGATGCGTTCCCATCGTAATATCCGGCGGCAAGTCTGCGACGATTTCATCCGGGGTCGTGCTGACCTGATTGAGCTCTCTACCGTCAAGCGCGACGATCAACTCGGCATCACCGCCATTGTCAGGAAAATCACCTCGTAGTGTGATCAGGCCGGCAGTCAAATCGACGTCTGCACTCGTCAGCCGGAGAGCTTCTCCCAGGATGGAACTGACTAAATCGAGTTGGGCGAAGGAGATGAGCGCGTCATCTTCATAGTGCATCCGGATTTGATCGTTGGGCGCTGCGTCAAGCGCATCGAGAATCTGGATTGAACTGTAAAAATCGAGTAATTCCAATCTGATGGTGTGCTCGACACCCACTTCCAGATCCTGAATTTCCGACGCCTCAATGTTGTTCAATCCCTCGATACGAATGAAGTCGGTACGGTTGGCTCGCGAACCAGGCTTCAGCGTCAATGTAAGTTGAGCGGAAGTCAACAGCGCTAATGTCGGGAAAGCCGGGAATGGCATGAAGTGAAGCTCTAACTGCATGTCGTGTCAACGGTTGACCCAACACATGAGGGGGTTTTGTCATGAGGGGAGCGGTCT
>CBCXVS010000460.1:0-3454 GCA_965178525.1 uncultured bacterium
AATGGACTTTTGAATTGGGCTAACCTGTTGATCTACTTAACCCTCCGCCTATTCTGCCAGGGGAACTTCGGGCTAGACTTTGTGCAGGTGTTGCAGGATACGGTCGAGGGCGGCGCGTCCGTTGGCTTCCTGCCGCCCATGGCAGAGGAAGAAGCACGCACATACTGGACCCACGTCCTGGAAGACGTGGCCAAGGGCACCCGCATCTTACTCGCCGCCATCCAGGACGGGCAGGTGGTTGGCACCGTCCAGGTCGATTTGGCCATCATGCCGAACGCGCGCCACCGGGCTGAGATGCAAAAACTCATGGTGCATCGCCGGGCGCGCAACCAGGGGATGGGCCGGGCGCTGATCACGGCGGTCGATGAAGTGGCGCGGCAGGCTGGGCGCACCTTGGTGGTGTTGGATACTCGACGCGGCGATGTTGCCGAGCGCCAATACCTCAAGCATGGCTACATCCGTGCCGGCACGATCCCGCAGTTTGCTAAGAGCGCGGACGGAACGCTGGACGATACGGTCATCTATTATCGGCTCCTCTAAGTGCTGCGGTACCGCGAATAAAGGGTGGAATGCTAACGGTGATGCGCGAGGGGGCACAGATGTCGCCCCCTTTCTTCTGGTGTGGTGTACGACTTACCGTCTCCGCGAGTCGGGCTCATTGCCGATATCTCTCCTGCCTCACCGACGCTGATAGGTATCCGGGTTGGCTGGCAATTTCATCTGGATGACCGCTTTCACTGGGGTGCCATCCGCCTCTTCACCCGTGAGCGTGAGGATCCACCGCGGGGCAATGTTATAGAACTCGTGGGCCGTGCAATCGCCCCCGAAGCATTGAAAAGTGTACGTGAGGGGAAAGTGCTGTATGCTGTGAAGCTGTAGTCTGAGAGAGATGTCTTGGTCCGATTCACTGAGTTGGCCTATATCTCCGGAAATGATTCTGTTGTGGCTGTGTCTGAATGTCAGAGTCTTTCCCTGGTTCTCTTTGAGCACCAGGGTAAACGCATAGACGCCATGCGTGCGTTCCTGGGTCAATTTGAGATCGGTGAGATGCCATGCCAGAGGCCCACTGACGCCTTCTGTGCGTGTTCCGTATGTCGCACAGCTCGCCACGAAGGCAGCAACCATAAAAGCAAGGAAAAGCCGGCGCACTGTTGGACTTCCTCTCTTGTGATAGTTTTTATGATCCATCGCGACGGTTTTATAACGACTTCTTGGAGGTGAGCGTGTCCATGGAATCGCAAAATTTGGCCTTATTCTGCGATTTTGAAAACATCGCGTTAGGCGTGCGGGATGCCAAATATGCTCAATTCGACATCACCAAGGTGCTCGAACGCCTGCTGCTCAAAGGGAGCATCGTCGTCAAGAAAGCGTACTGCGACTGGGAGCGGTACAAAGAGTTCAAAAGTACCATGCACGAGGCCTCGTTCGAACTCATCGAGATTCCTCACGTGCGGCAGTCCGGCAAGAATTCCGCTGATATCCGTATGGTCGTCGATGCGCTCGATCTCTGCTATACCAAAGCCCATGTCGACACCTTTGTGATTATCAGCGGTGATTCGGACTTCTCACCCCTGGTCAGCAAACTCCGCGAAAACAATAAGATCGTTATTGGCGTCGGGGTGAAAAAATCCACTTCCGATCTGCTCATCGCCAATTGCGACGAGTTTATCTACTACGACGATCTGGTGCGGGAAAAAGTCAGTCGGAAACGGAAAAAATCCGGCGCGGCGAAATCTCCCGCGACGGCGAAGAAAACCGCCGGCAAGAAAGAAGAGGTGAAGCAACAGGAAGCCCTCGACCTCGTCCTGGAAACGGTTGAAGCCCTGCTGGCGGAACGCAGCGAAGAAGAAAAAACTTGGAGTTCGATGGTCAAACAGGCGATTAAACGGCGCAATCCTGGCTTTAATGAGTCGTACTACGGCTTTCGCTCCTTTAGCACCTTACTGGAAGAGGCCGAAGCCCGTCAGTTGCTGCACCTGGAGCGCGACGAGCGCTCCGGCGGCTACATCGTCAAGAGCATCGTGCAAGAAGACTGAGAGGCCCATGACTGTCGAGACCCCGGCTGCCTGGTGTCGAGGCGTATCGGGACCCTAACGATCATACCATCCCATACCCTCAAACAGACCTCGCAAGTACGCAATCTGGCCGCCATGGGCCACGTTATCCCAGGTGACTTGCCCCAGCGCGGCTGCCACCGTGCGCGGCTCGGGCGCTGGCGGAATGACGCGGCGCACTTCCAGGTCCGCAGAGCTCAACGTCGCCAGGTAGGCGCGTGAGGCTTGCTTGACAGCTTCGTAATACCCGACCTGCACGTCTTTCGCCGGCGGTGTCCACGCAGCCACTGCCGACGCCGTCCAGCCGACGCCTCGGTCGTCGGGATCATCGCTCATGCCAAAGCGCGCATACCAATTGTCGCGGATCCAGAGTTGGGGCTGCGATTGCAGCCGGGTGTGGACAAACGTATCGAACACCCGGTTCATATGCCAGAGGGTCCAGGCGATCGAGTTACATTGGTCGGTGGGGCACCGCGCGAGGGTGGCATCATCCAATCCGTCCAGGGCATTGTCCACCATATCCCAGTTCCGCTCCAAGGCGGTCAGCAATCCTTCTGCCGCATTCACAGGTATCTCCTCATGATCAGTTTGCCGGCGACGAGACACAGAAACCACGCGGAGACTTATAACGCAGGTCGCCATCGGGGTGCAAGTCACTTCCTCGCGCCGGCGTCTCCAGCGCTCGGCTAAGATATGGTATGATCATGGCTCCATGTCATGACCTGTCTATCTTTCTTCTGGAGAGCGGAATCGCAACATGATCGTAGACGGCAGCCAATTAGCCTCTGGTATTGAAAAAGAACACGAGATCTGTGTGGTCGGTTCGGGTATCGCGGGCATGGTGTTGATGACGGAACTCGCGCCCACATCTCAAGACATTTGTCTGGTTGAGAGTGGCGCCTGGCAGCCCGATCATGACACCCAATCGCTCTACAACCTGACGACTGTCGGGTATCCGGTGCGCGAAAACTTTCAAAACCGTATCCGATATTTTGGCGGCTCATGTAATATTTGGGCAGGCCGGGCCGTGATCTATCATGACATTGACATGCGGCCCCGCCCATGGATTGACGGTATTTGCTGGCCTCTTGATTTTGAAGAACTGGATGCCTATTACGCCAGAGCCTCTGAATATTTACACCTACCTGCCTATGACATGTTTAAACCTGAACATTGGAAACCCAAACTCAGCGATTTTGAAATGAATTTTTTTCAAAGCGAGACGTTTCAACCCAATGTCGTGCTTTTTGCCAAAGCGCCAGCCCGTTTCGGCTACAAAACCGCCTATTACCAAAACATAAAAAAAGCGCACAACATCACGACATACATTAGGGTTGTTCCCCAATAGTTAATGAGGTAGGCTATCCTCCCCCAAACGATGGAGGGAGCCCAGCCAGGTC
>CBCXVS010000461.1:0-3320 GCA_965178525.1 uncultured bacterium
CTGTACCATCCCCGTATGCGCGTCCTTGTCCGGTACGCCGCGTATAGGTCCGGAGACTCGTGGCAATTTCCAAACTGGCAAAACCCGGATCATCCCCCGATGGTGGCATGTCGACGATCTCCCCATGTACCAGCTCGGCTTTGCCTTCCACCTGGTAGAGGTCGTCAATCGTAGCGCGTGTTTTCATGCGCTCAAACCTCCCGAACCACATGTTTTTATGTCACCACTGGGGTGAATCTATCACAAAAAAGGTCTATGACGACAACATCCCTTCCTCGCGCAAGGCGTGACGTATACGAGCTTGAATCTCATGCTGTTCCACCACGTTTTGATCTCGGTCCGTGTGCACCTCGACAATGGCAGGCTGTCTCGATTCCAGGGCGGTTCGATACGCCGCAGCAAAGGAACTCGGCCCCTCAACCCGGCAATAGCTCACGCCAAACTGTTGCGCGGCTGACTCAAAAACGAGGCCGTGCGACGCCACAAACAGCTCCTCGAAACGCTTCGTCCGGGCCACTTGCGACATAAATGGAAAGATCCCTCCCCCATCGTTATTGGGAATGACCACGGTCACGGGGACCTCCAGACGGCTCAGGAAGAGAAGCGAATTCAGATCGTAAAGAAAGGCGACATCACCGGTAAAAATCGTCGTCGGCCGCTGCAAGCCCAGGGCGAATCCGGCCCCACAGGCCAGATTGCCATCGATGCCACTGACGCCGCGGTTCGAGGTGACCCAGAGGGCTTTCTCCTGCGGGGTGGCGAAGCGGTCGAACTCGCGCACCGGCAAGCTATTGCCCAGAAATAGCCCGCTCTGAGGCGCAATGACATGCAGAAGATGCGGCACGATTTGCCATTCCGACCCGGTGACATCTTGTTGGAGCAACTCATGCAACAGGCGCTCACTGATGGCATCCGCACGCCGAAATGCCCGATGCAATCCCGATGGTGCCGGTGGCGTCACCTCAAGGAGCCACGACGCCAGGACGCTGGGGTCTGAGACCACGCGTTGCGACACCACCCGTCCGGGGTCCTGACGGAAGGGGTGATGGTTGACCAAGATATACGCCGCTGCCGTGTCCCTGAGATACGCTTGGATCGCTTCGTTGACGAGTTCGCTGCCGAAATGCAGAATCAGATCGGGATCATACCACCGCGCCCACTGCTCGTCGCGGACATACAAGTCAAAGGGCGCCTGCACGACGTCTCGCTCTGGCGCGGTCATGGCAAAGCGAACGTTTGAGGTGACGTCGGCCAGTAGCGGCCACCGCAGATGCTGGGCCAGTCGGCGGATGGCCGCGCCATCAACAAATGGCGGCATCGGTCCGCAGGCGATCAGGCCCTTTTTCGCCCTGGCGAGTTGCGTGGCCAATTCATGCACGCTGTGCTCAGCCACGGCTGGCATGGCTGGATGATACGTCGTGAACGGACGATGATGGCCGCGCCATGCCTGCTGCAACCCAGAGGGCTGATACCATTGCCGATCTTCCGGGTCCGACACATAGGGACGCGGCAGGCAACAATTCAGATGCACCGGACCTGGCGGATGACCCGTCGCCTGAGAGACGGCATAGTCCACGGTCGTCAGGACCGCTTGTGGATCAAACCCTTGGGCCGGAGCTGGAAAATCAAAACGCCATCGCACGAAGGTGGAGTAAAGCGCCGTTTGATCGATCACCTGGTCGTCCCGTGTGTCCCGAACTTCGGCAGGCCGGTCTGCGGTCACCACGATCAGAGGCACACAGGCCATACTGGCCTCAATCACGGCCGGGTAATAATTGGCCGCCGCGGTGCCGGAGGTGCAGAGCAGAACGGCAGGTGTTCCCGTTGCCCGTCCATAACCCACGGCAAAGTAGGCCGCCCCGCGTTCGTCGGGGTGCACCGTGACATCGACGCCGTCTATATCCGCCAGTGCGACGGCGAGTGCGGTGCTTCTTCCCCCAGTCGATACCAGAAACGTGCGCATCCCATTGCGGATGAGTTCGGAGAAGAGAAACCGAGCCCACTGATGATTGATTCCCCACACGTCTCGATCCATATTGTACATATGCGATGTTGGCCTCTTCCGGTCTCTTAGACGGAGCCGCGACAGTCTGGCCAAACATGGCCGCTGCGACATCACCTCCTCATCCTATCAAAGTGCTCCCACCGTGACAAACCCCCGCCACGACAGACATGGAACTGTACAGAAGGCGTTTTGAGCTTGCTTGATGATGCGTGGATGATGAGCTTCGGCAAGCCCTCACCGGCGTCATGGTGACACCCTTGATCATGGGTGCCAGAGCGGGTTTCAACTGACAACCCTTCGGCCGTTGCCGCTGCTATCAGGGCGTCGTCTGCGGCGACGAAGACGGATACTTCTAATTGCTGACGTTCAATCTTGTCTCGAACGGCTAAGGCACACGCCAGGTGTAATGTGTCGTAGGCCCGTAGTGGATGCTTTTGCAGTCATGCACAGGTGAGAAGGCTGTTGTTAGTGGCCCTGCTTACCCGGCACGCCCCTCGTGATCCGTCATTCTTGACGAAGACTGGCTCCATCATAGCATGAAAACTAAAAACGGTGAAAACTGAAAACGAAAACGAAAACGGGATCAGAGTAACCGAGAAAACGGGGGAAAACGAGGCCGGGCCATTCGGGTCTGACCCCATTTTTTCATTTTTTTTCGTGTTTTGTGAATTATTTCCTTGTCGTTCACAGCTTTTCTTTCTACGTACATTTTGCTAGGATTGCGACAAGATGTAGGTTTGTAGAAAATCGGGAAAGGCATCATCCTCAAGAGAGGAGAATCTCCCGTGCAAATGGTCAAAATCAAATTTCAGCGTTCCGAACATGACGCTTGGGGAGCCTTGGAATTAGCGAAGCGCTTTACCGTGATCTGTTTGCCAGAGGACACGTACGAAGTCCCAGCGGCAGCCTTAACGGTCCTCGATGACTTGCAGCTTTCCTATTGTCTATTAGAAACCGAGGGCTTTGATCGTGCCGTTCGAGCGCTACGAAATTCTGCTACCCCTTAAGTACAACGATGGGATGCCCGTAGAGCCAGAGAAGTTTCAAGTAACTCGCCGAGAACTGGTGACACGATTTGGTGCCCTGACGATGGATGCCCCACCGGTCTCCGGGGTGTGGTTATGGAGTGGACGGGAGTATAGGGATCAGCTGATTCGCTTTGTGGTGGATACGGAAGCTTCGTCTGAAACCGATGCGTATTTCCGAGCCTTTAAAGAACGACTCAAGGAACGATTCCGGAATGGCATTAAGTTAAGCCAACTCCTTTCTTGATGAAGCAGTTACGCCGATTGCCTGAGACCGACTCCCCTCTCAT
>CBCXVS010000462.1:0-3317 GCA_965178525.1 uncultured bacterium
TCGGCGTAACTGCTTCATCAAGAAAGGAGTTGGCTTGACTTAAGGCCATTCCAGGATGACCATTCAAGAAGCAATTCAAGAAGCCAGTGTGGCCATCTTGCTTATCACCAGTCATTTTCTAACTTCAACCTTTATTTCTAAAGAAGAAATTCCCGAAATACTAAGACGTCACCAAGAGGGCAAACTCGTGATGTTTCCAATCATTACCAGAGCTTGCGCTTGGAGGGATGTCAAGTGGCTAAAGGAACTACATGTCAGACCCAAAAACGGCAATCCTGTTTGGAGAGATAATGGCTACTTTGTTGATCAAGAACTAGCGGCCATTGCTGTAGAAGTGGCAGAAATTGTGAGAGAAAGATAGATAGTCATATTCCTCTGCTAACCGATGCATAAGGATTATCCATCAGCTTCGCGTTTGGCCCACTTGTCGCTATTCTGGTAGACTGGGGCATGGGCCGCGTCCAGAGGAGATGCTAAGACCGTGGTCGTCCCAAGCCATTCCAACGGCTGCGGCACCGAGCAAATGTTAGGAGATCATGCAACTCGGGACGCGCCGCGGTGGCGTTTGGGGCTAGGCATCACAACGCTCCCGCGTTCAGCGAGCCCAGGAATGTGAGTTCCCGTTTTTTTATTTACCGATGATCTCTCTTCAGGAGGATGCACGGTGAGCGTCGCCATCGCCAAATGGACCCTAGACGACTATCACCACATGATTGAGAGCGGATTGCTCGATGGGCGGTCCGTAGAATTGTTGAATGGAGAAATTGTCGAAATGTCCCCAGAAGGTGAAGCCCACGCTTACTTCAGCCACGAAGCGGCAAAATATTTAGGGCAATTGCTGGGGGAGCAGGCCGATATCCGTCAGGGTAAACCCATTACGATTCCAAGTAGCCACTCTGAGCCGGAACCCGATATTGCTGTCGTGCAGCTGCTCGGCCGTGAGTATTTGCAACATCATCCCTATCCCGACCATATTTACTGGTTAATTGAATTTGCCTATACCAGTCTATCCAAAGACTTGGAGGATAAACGTCAAGCCTATGCTTTGGCTAATATTCAAGAATATTGGGTTGCGAACTTACAAGAGCAGCAACTCATCATCTTCCGCCATCCTCTTCATGGGGACTACCAGACGACAACCACAGTCCATACCGGTGTTGTTAGCCCATCAGCCTTCCCTGCTATCCGGATTTCGGTGCAACGCCTGCTAGAGGGATAATCCGGCTGGCTCCCCCCTGGAGCGCTCGACCTGCGGTTATTGGGATGGCACCCGCCCCTCTGTCATCACCTCCAATATGTACGGTGTCCCGAGAGATAGCGCTTCTTGCACGGCCGGTTCGATCTCCTCCGCATGGGTGATACGCTTGCCGGCCATGCCCATGCCATGGGCGACTTCGACAAAATCCAGCGGTGGGTCGGTTAAATCCATAAACGGATAAGGCCGTCCCGCCGGAATGTTCAGCGTGCGCCGATACCGGTTCATATTGAGCTTGAGGAGGCGATAGCTCCGATTGCTCAGAATGATGTAGAGAATCGGGAGGTGGTAGCGCGCCGCTGTCCAGAGGCTTTGGATGGTATACATCGCCGAGCCATCGCCCACCAGTGCCACCACCGGCCGCTCCGGTTGCGCCAGCTTGACGCCAATGGCGCCGGGTAAGCCTTGGCCAATACCGCCACCGTGATTGCCGAATAGGCTGTTGGGCAGCTCCAGGGGAATCGTACGGGTCAGATCGGCTTCGGCGGTAATGGACTCATTGTAGATCACCACATTTGCCGGGAGACAGTCCCGTAGGGTTGCCATGAGCTGTGCCGGGGCAATGGGCGACGTGTTCGCGCCTGCCGCTGCCCGCGCGGCTTGCCGGTCGCGTTCCTGTTGTTTCCGTGTCGCCATCGCGGTACGGCGCTGTTCCGCGGCCTGCTGAGCCGCCCCGGCCATTTGGGGGACAACGACTTCGGCGAGTTCCTGCAAGGCCAATTTGGGATCGGCGAGAAGTCCCACCGTGGTCGGCAGATTTTTGCCAATCTCCCACGGTGAATGATCCAGATGAATCAAGGCACAGCCATCCGGAAGGGGAGGGCCTTCGTTATAGAAAACTTCGTCAAAGAGGTCGGCGCCAACCGCCAAGACCACATCGGCATCGCCCAAGACACGTCGAATGGCGCTATATTCCCCTGTCAGTCCTTCCGGGTCGGGCCGGTTTCGCCGGTATGGCACGGTCGGGCCAGGCAGGTGCAAATCGGCTTCCTGGTCGATCACATTGCCCGGCAGGGCAATGAAGACCGGCCCCCGCGGAGCATCTTGCGCCACTTTGAAAGCGCGGGGAAAGATCACGGGGATCTCTTCCACATGCTGCAACTGCACCGACCATTTCGCCAGCGGGGCGGCCATGGAGACGAGATCGTATGACAGGACCGGCTCGCGCACCACCATGCGGCTGTCCTGCTGGCCGGCGGTGACCACCAGGGGCATCTTGCCCACCGCCGCATTGTAGAGCGCCCCAAGCGCATTGCCCAGCCCCGGCGCCACATGGAGATTGACCACCCCGGTTTTGCCGGAGGCATTGGCATACATCTGCGCGGCGCCTAGGGCCACGCTTTCATGCAGACACACGATGTATTGGAGTTGCGGATAATCCTGCAGCATATCCATAAACCCCAGTTCGGTGGTGCCCGGGTTGCCGAAGATATACTCGACACCTTCCATCCGGAAGATCTCCATGATCGCCTGGCGACCGGCCATGATCGTCATCCGTTCATCTCCTCAGTCACAGTCCGCATCAGGCGCTGGCAAAGCCATAGAGCGTTGCAGCATGGTCACACACAACCTGGCGCCGCGTCTCCGGCCGCGTTCATACATGTGCTCTACTGTCGCATATTCTGTGCGCTTTGCCAACTCCCGATCAGCCCTAAAGGGGGCGAGGAGCATGCAAGGCGTTGGAAGACGGCAAGACGCGACTTTTGACGCCCTGGAGGTTTTCGGAGAATGCGGTACAATATCTCCACGATGCCAGAAGATGTGTGCTCCGGATGTGATCGGCGCAATGGTGTTCCATGCCTGAAGTCTTTGTCGGCCGCCAGCCTATTTACAATCGACGCTTGGACGTAGTGGCCTATGAGTTGCTGTTTCGTAGCGGTGAGGTCAATCGGGCCGACATCACGGATGGGGACCGCGCGACATCCCAAGTCGTGCACGATGCCTTCATGGAAATCGGCTTAGACACGATCGTCGGATCGCAACGCGCGTTTATTAGAGTTGTTCCTCAATAGCATAAGATCAGGTTCCCTAGCCCAGCCCAGATGCCCACCGAATCATCCTC
>CBCXVS010000463.1:0-3288 GCA_965178525.1 uncultured bacterium
GAAGGATACCGGTTTGCTTGAGCCGTGTGCGATGAAAGTCGCCCGCACGGTTCTGAGGGGGGGGGCATGGCGACATGGTGCCCCTACCCGATGCTGGCGAACAACAACGTCAAGAACACCATACGATCACATCATAATTCCGGGTTGTAGCTCCGGGTGATTCCCCTACTCGTCTGTTCCCGTGCACGTCTCCCGCCCATCCGGCCCGATTCAGCATTCGTCGCGCCTATGTGGTATAGAGTGCGTTAATCCGCACATACGCCTCGGTGAGGTCACAGCCCCACACCGTGGCATGGCCATGCTGCAAGCCGAGATCGATCGCAATGCGAATGTCTTCTCCGCGCAGATAGGCTTCCAGGTGCTCCAGGGGGACATCTTGCGGCTCACCTTTGGCATAAATACACGTATCGCCAAAGCTGATGGTCACCTGCTCGGGCCGGATGTCGTGCTCCTCCTCGCATTTCCCAATGGCCATGGCCGCGCGGCCCCAATTCGGATCGGCGCCGTACACCGCGGTTTTGAGCAGCGGCGAATTCACCACGGCCTTGGCCACGCGCTTGGCTTGCCGATGATCCCGAGCGGACGTGACAGCAACTTCGAGAAGTTTGGAAGCCCCCTCGCCATCACGCGCAATCGCTTTTGCCAAGGTGATACAGACCTCGTTGAGCGCTGTCTGAAATTCCTGCAAGTCGACGCCACCGGCCAAGCCATTGGCCATGATAACCGCAGTATCGCTCGTGCTGGTATCAGTGTCTACGCTCACCATATTGAACGACTGGTCCACCGCTTCGCGCAGCATGGACTGCAATGTTTCCGGGGGGATCGCCGCATCGGTAAGCAGAAAGGCCAACATCGTCGCCATGTTCGGCTCGATCATGCCCGCACCCTTTGCCATGCCCGCCAGCACCGCATGGCCGACCCGTTTTGACACCAGTTTCGGATGGGTGTCGGTCGTCATGATCGCTTGCGCTGAGGCCCCGAGGTTGTCAGGGCGTAGCTGATCGCGCAGTCCCACCACTTCACGGCGAAACGTCTCAATGGGCAACTGCTGCCCGATCACGCCGGTCGAACTCGGCAACACGTCCTCAGGCGTGATGTCTAAATTCTGTGCCACCAGACGGGTGATCTCGCGGGCGTGATCCAGTCCCCGTTTTCCCGTCGCCACATTCGCATTCTTGCTATTAATCACCAAAGCTTGCAGATGGCCATCGGCCAGATGCTCCCGGCCCACAACTATCGGCGCGCCGCAAAATAGGCTCTGCGTAAACATTCCCGCCGCGGCAGCCCGAACCGTGGAATAAACCACCGTGAAATCCAGGGTATCATCCTTGATCCCAAGATTCTTCGCCAGATTGAGATAGCCTTGCGGATACTCCGGAAGCGTTGGTGCATCTGTCATGATCGTACGATTCCCATCTTTTTTTGCCTTCGCTGAGAGCTGAGAGCTGACAGCTGAGCACTTTTTTACCGATAGCCATACTGCTGTTCCATGGCCGTCATGCTGCTGTCGATAATCTCCACCACACGATCCACTTCCGCCCGTATGATACACAGGGGCGGCGCCAGAGAAATGATGTGCGAGGCGCGTGTCAACAGCCCCTTCTCGAGCAATAGCGTATTGAGGGTTTTGACTTCTTCCCCTTCCAAATCGAATTTGGCTTTGCTCGTCTTATCTTTCACGAGTTCAACACCGGCTAACAGGCCGAGGCCGCGCACATCGCCCACGGTCGGATGTGACCGGAGCTGTTCCAACTGTTCCAACAGATATGCTCCCATAGCCGCGGAATTTTCCACCATCCCTTCATTTTGCAGAATCGCAATATTCGCCAGGGCAGCGGCACAGGCCACGGCATGGCCACCAAACGTCAGGAGATGCGACAAGCGTTTGTCGCCGGCAAACGGCTCCACCACTTTGGGCCGGCAGATGGCGGCGGCAATCGGCGCATAGCCGCTGCTGAGCCCCTTGGCCATGGTCATGATATCGCCGACCAAGTCCCAATGCTCGGAGGCAAACATTTTGCCGGTGCGGCCAAACCCATTGATGACTTCATCGGCAATCAATAAGACGCCGTGGCGATCGCAGATCTCGCGCAAGCGCGGCAGGTATTCGGGCGGCGGCACGACAATCCCATTGGAGGCGGAAATCGGCTCGGCAATGACGGCGGCCACGGTCTGTGGGCCTTCATACTCGATCATCTGCTCGATCGCATCCGCACAATAGACATCGCAGGACGGATAGGTGTGACGATAATCGCACCGATAGCAGTAAGGCGGCGAGGCATGGAGCGTGCCATGCATGAACGGACTATAGTACGGTTCTTGCGTTTGGCGCATGCCACTGACGCTCATCGCGCCGTAGGTCGCCCCGTGATAGGAGCCGCGCCGGCCGATGATCTTCGAGCGTTTTGGCTCGCCGCAATAGTAGTGATATTGCCGCGCGATCTTGACGGCGGACTCGACCGCTTCCGAACCCCCGCTACAGAAAAATACGGTCGAGAGATCTCCGGGGGTAATCTCCGCTAAAAGCGTGGCCAGCCGGATGGTGGGCACCGTCGTCGTTTGGGTCGAGCTGGCATAGGCCAGCGTGCCCGCCTGCGCCGCCATGGCTTCGCCGATTTCGCGCCGGCCGTGGCCCACATTGACCAACCAGAGCCCGGCAAGGCCATCGATGTATTCGTTGCCATCGATATCTTTGACGATGCAGCCTCGGCCTTCAACTAGGACGCGTTTCTCTTGCTGGCTGGCAAGCGCATGCCAGGAGGAAGCGTGGAGCCAGACGTGTTCGTTTCCCGCCTCGCGCAGCGCTGCGGCATTGGCGTCGGCGGGAAGATCGGAGATGATGGGTAAGGTTGCCATGACTCGCCTGCCCTCCTCTGGGAGCATACACCATGATGGACGAATAGACACGGTATAGAGGACGATACCAGAGTTGGGCGGAAAATACACCCTGTTGAGGTGGGTTCTGTGTGTGCGGGTGGACATAGAGGAGAAAAAACGCTACAAATGCCTAGCCATCGAACCCGCTCAAGGCCCAAGGAGGGTGAAACGGAAGCGGAATGAAATGGATAATCTTCCGAACAAAATATTCCTAGCGGAGGGATACGATGGATAGACAAGACGTGCTTGAGCGGATTTCAATCGATCCAAACATTTGTTCTGGGAAACCCTGTATTAAAGGTCATCGCATCTGGGTTACATTGATCTTAGACTTTCTAGCCCGAAGTTCCCCTGGCAGAATAGGCGGAGGGTTAAGTAGATCAACAGGTTAGCCCAATTCAAGAGTCCATT
>CBCXVS010000464.1:0-3253 GCA_965178525.1 uncultured bacterium
GTGTTGGGTCAACCGTTGACACGACATGCAGTTAGAGCTTCACTTCATGCCATTCCGGATTACCCCCACTTTGATTGCTGCTGCCCCCATACGGTGGATTTCGTCACCGATATCACCCGTCAACGTCTACATCCGCGACCGTAGAGTCAAACGGTTCAAAACCGTAAAAGGAGGAGTCCATCATGCCAGATGGGAAGCGTATGACCACGCGGCTCAAAGAACTGTTTGAGCGCCCAGAAATATTTGTGCTGCCGGGCGGTATGAACCCGATGGGGGCTAAAATGGCGGAGGTACTTGGCTTTGAAGCCTTCTACATGTCCGGTGGCAACACCTCTGCCCACATCATGGGATGGCCCGATTCCGGTACGAGTATGCGCGATATGCTCGACAATGCCCGGCGCATTGTCATGACCGTTGACATCCCGGTCTTCTGTGACATGGACACCGGCTACGGTGATGCCATCTCGGTCTACCGCACCGTGCAGGAGTACATTCGGGCCGGGATTGCAGGGGCGCACTTAGAAGATCAAACGTTTCCGCCCAAGTCGGGACCTCGACGTCGATGCATCTCGATCGAAGAGATGGTGGGCAAGCTGCGGGCCGCCATCGATGCCAAAATGGAACTCGACCCGGATTTCGTCATCGTGGCCCGGTGTGACTACGGTGGCGTGCCGGGTGCGACCTTTGAGGAGGTGATGGAGCGCTGCTTGGCCTACAAGCGGGAAACCCAGGTAGACGTGGTCTGTCCCGCCGTGCAGTCGTGGGAGGAGAACCAAGAGGCCATCCGTCGTATCCCGGGTCCGGTGCTGCCCCTGTTTACGCACAACCGTCAGACCCACCCGACTCTGCAAGAACTCCAAGCGGCAGGCGCCGCGGCCGCGTGGTATCCGGGCCTCACCACGATGGTGGCGCTCCAGGCGAACTGGGATTTCCTGAACGATTTCCAGACTCGGGGCACAGCGGCGATTGATGACTTTCTCGTCCAGGCATCTGGCAGCAAGTGGGGCGCGGTGAGCAATGGTCGCGTTCTCGGTGCGGAGCGCATTGGCGAGATGGAGGATAAATATTTGCCCAGCTAGGGGGAGAGAATAGCAAATGCGCACGGCTGGCGAACACCGTCTCGTCATCAGCATAGATAATGGACATACGGATCCATGAATACGAGGGATGAAACCGCCATGATACAGGCAACCGAACATGGCTAGATCGTCACCGACGATCAGATTTTGCACCGTGAGCCGATCATCAAGGGAACCCGGGCCCCTGTGCGAGCGATTGTGGAACTGTGGCGGTTAGGGGTCTCAGCGGAAGCAATCCCTAGCCGTCTGCCCTATCTCACCTTAGCGCAAGTGTTGGATGCTTTGAGCTATTACAGTGATCACCAAGCCGAGATTAATGCCTACATTGTCTGCAACTGGATCCTAGAGGCATGGATTGATCCACTGGTGCGCGAGCCATGAACGACCTTTTCATCGTCCTTTACTTGGATGAAGACGTCGATGTGCTAATCGCAGATTGGATACGGGCTCGCGGGTTTATGGCCACGACGACCCAAGAAG
This sequence comes from uncultured bacterium, assembly GCA_965178525.1. GTDB lineage: Bacteria > Tectomicrobia > Entotheonellia > Entotheonellales > Entotheonellaceae > CBCXVS01. The sequence continues at coordinate 1,560 of CBCXVS010000464.1, forward strand.
CCGGCTAGGTCCATCACAACGATACCGACCCGTTGGCCTACGCCGTGAACCGCCATTGTGCTCTGCTGACCCATAATCGTACGGATTTCGAAGCTCTGAGTCAGGATTACTTGGCGGCAGGCCACCCCCATTACGGCATCATTCTGGCCGTCCGCCGCCCGCCTCAAGAGATGGCACGACGGCTGCAGCGTCGCCAAGGGATGAGTAAGAAGGAACATTGCGTTGTTCCTGAATATCGTCGCCGTATCAAAGACTTCGTATGGCTTCTCTTGGGGGCGAAGTTGTTTCACAAGTGAGGTGGTGATTTTGGCTCTCCTGTTTTTCTCGTAAATGGTTTAGAGCAATTTTGAGTTCTCTGATTATCCGCTAAATCTCTCCTACGTCTATCATAAGTCCAATTTGGCGACGCCTGTCCACACCGTGAACAGTCATTGTGCTGTTCTGCATGGCGACGCGCCGTCCCCATGTCAGGGTCGACGCTCGGGCCGTAGTGCGTCTCGGGAGTCCGACGCCCGCGCCCCCATTGCGACCCGTGCGTCCCCAAGCCGTCGGCGGCAGACAGGCCGGGCTCTCATCGTCTCACTTTGCGGTTGAGCACAGGGTTGATTCTCACTGACGATACCTGTGGACACGCAGCAAAAGGTGCTTTAAAATCGGCTTCCGTTAGACGACACACCATTTTAGAGCCAGACATATGCAGACCATGCAATTTTCACACAGACAAGAAAGGTTGCAAACATGTCAGCAGGATGTATAAACGCTTTGCCAACTCCAGGCTGCCTATTGATCAAGAGGACACCCTGAAAAGGAACGCTTACACAACTCTTGATCATGTCTAACTGACATTGGAGAGCCAGATGGATATTCTGAACTACAAGATTAGAAATAAAATTTATGAAAGTACGAATTCACTCGTTTATCGCGCCATTCGCCATGAAGATCAGCAACCGGTTATCCTCAAGATGCTGAGAGAAAACTACCCCGCCCCAGATAAATTAACGCGCTATCGACAAGAATATGACATCCTCTGTCGTCTGGCCGATTTAGATGGTGTTATCGATGCCTATAGTATTGAAAGATATGAAAATAGACTTGTGATATGCCTAGAAGATTTTGACGGGCGGCCTCTCAAAGAGTGGGTCGACGAGCGCCCCTTTACCATGGATGAATTGCTGACGATTGCGATACTTGTCACTGATATTGTCGGCCAAATTCACCAACACAATACGATTCATAAAGATATTAGCCTGGTGAACCTCGTGTTTAACCCCACCACTCAAGTCCTCAAAGTGATTGATTTCGGTATTGCCACCCAACTCTCACAGCAACACCTCACACTCAAAAATCCCAATGTATTCGAGGGGACCCTGGCCTACATGTCCCCCGAGCAAACCGGGCGAATGAACCGCGCCTTGGATTATCGCACCGATTTTTATTCCCTCGGCGTGACATTTTACCAATTATTTACCGGAGGTTTGCCGTTTGATGCGACGGATGCGATGGAATTGGTCCATTGTCACATTGCCAAACAGCCTTTACCACCGATCCAGGTCAATCCCGCTATCCCCATCGCGATTTCGAACATCATCTTAAAATTATTGGAAAAAAATGCTGAGGATCGCTACCAATCGGCCTGGGGCCTTAAAGCCGATTGGCAGAGGTGTCAGCATGCGTTACGGCAACATGGGACGATT
>CBCXVS010000465.1:0-3230 GCA_965178525.1 uncultured bacterium
CAACTGGCCCGAAGCAAGCCTTCGGGGAATCGCACCCTGCAAGGGATTCAATTCATATTTTTCCTCTGGAAAAACGACGTAGCTGATTTTGTCCAGGAACTTAAGAGGCCATCCGCTAACGCTGACTGTAGCCACTGGTGGGTAGGTCCGGGTTGACGCCCCGGCCTCTAGCCTCGGTGATCCAGCCGAATTCTTGCAGGATCTCCTGGCTGTATGTCACCCGTCCCGTAACGGTATCCAGAGGTTCCGTTGCCAGTAGCAAGGTCGCTTTGGCCATCAAGTCCGGGGGCTCGCCGCGCGGGTCGTCCATGCCGCTGACCAGGTTGTGAAAGACGGTTCCCGGTGTGGGGACGACGAGCGACGGGGAGACGGCGGTGACGGAGATGCCGTATGGGTACACCTCATGGGCCAGTCCCTGAGTGAAACGTTCGAGCGCCGCTTTTTCAGCGCCGTAGCAGGTGCCGCCGCGATTGGCGGCGCCATCATCGGGATAGGGCCCTCGTCCGGGTCCGACGGCGGCGGCGGAGGAAATATTGACAATACTCCCACGGCCTCGGGGAATCATGTCCTGCAACACCAACTGGCTGAGGATGAAAGGGGCGTGGAAATTCACCGCCCAGGAGCGCATCCAGCGATTCAAGGGAAAGTCTTTGATCGGCACATAGTAGGTCAGGGCCGCGTTGTTCACCAACACATCCGGCGGGCCGTAGATGCTGCGGGTCTCCTGCACCAAGCGCTCACAGTCTTCGGGAAGCGAGACGTTTGCCGCCACCGGCGTGGCTTCGCCGCCGGACGCGTGAATGTCAGCAATGGTTTTCTCCAGCGATCCTTCCAAAGGGTGCGTGCCCTCTTGCACCGTGCGCGCGACGCAGATAACCTTGCCGCCTTCTGCCGCGAACAGCCTGGCGATTTCGGCGCCAATGCCCCGGCTGGCTCCGGTTACAATGGTGACGTTGCCATCGAGCTTGCCCATTCATCCCTCCTGTGAAAAAAGGACTGAGGACTGAGGACTGAGTCAAAGACGTTTTTCCTCATTTCCGGGCGCCGATCGCCACAGCATGACGACGCCTTGGTAGTAGGATACGCATTTTCTAGGCAATTTCAATGGTTCGTCAGAGATATAAACCTGAAGTTGACGTCAAAACATTGTATATTAACAATCCAGCCATCGAGCACGTCGGCCCGCTACGGGTGGGCTCATGTCGTCGATATGAAAACCGGATCCGCGAAGGACGCGAAGAACCAAGCAAAACCTATCCGATCTCGGAGCAGCCATATGCCAGCAAATCCTTCCACGCACGACCCCTTCACGATACTGGCGTCGCGTCGCCTAGTCTCCCTATCGCCAAATGTCTCGATGATTCTGTTTGCGCTGGGCGCAGACGCTTGCGTCATTGGGCGGACCCACTACTGTTTGCGGTCCATTCAAAACTATCTGTCGGTGTGGCGCATTCCGGAGCGGACGGTGGCGCAGCGCTTGCAATACTGGGACATGCTGCCCGCCGTCGGCGCCTGGCCACAGGCCGATGGCGCGCGCGTCAAAGCTCTACAGCCAGAGATGATCCTCGCCTCGGGATCGGGGACATTAGGCACCTATGCAGCCCAGACGTTCGGCGTGCAGGTAGATCGTTTGATCAACTTTGATACGCGCATCTTTGCCGACCTCGATCAGCATATGACACAGATCGGCCGCCTCGTCGGCAAAACCCAGGAAGCCGCACGCTTAACGGAACAACTGGCCACATGGCGAGAAGACATCATCGCCAAGCGCATCGTACTCCCGAGGCGTCCGACCGTGCTGTTCGAGTATTGCGTCTGCATCAAGTACGATCCGGACCCGGAGCGCCGTTTCGCCAATCCGGGGCGCTACATCATGGCCGGCGGGCATTTGGCGCCGGAGATGATCCGGCTGAGTGGCGGCGAACCGCTTTTCACGCAGCCTGGCGATACGGTGCAGTGGGTCGCATTCGATGCGATTCGCGAGGCGCAGCCCGACGTAGTGCTGCTGTTCGATTGCAACGGCTGTCCGAATGCCGGCAAACACCCTATCCATACCCGCAAGGGTTGGTCAGAGCTGACGGCGGTATCCCGCCAGGCGGTCTATCCGCTGCACCACAACATCAGCAATCCCAATCTCTGCTTCCCGGTGGCTTTGGAGCAGCTTGTCGGCATTTTGCATGACGCTGCGGCTCATAAAGTAAAGATCTGACCCTGTTGCCCTCAGTTAAAATGGTTCCAACCAATTCTCCACAGACAAACCCGGCACCCTCTGGAAATGACGCACATTTCCGGTCACGACGATTAATCCGCGGGCGAGCGCAATCGCAGCAATCCGTAAGTCCGCGTCATCTAAGGGAGTCCCTTGAGCTTCTAACTGTGCCCGTATGTCTCTGTAGTGGTTTGCGGCTAACGCGTCAAAAGGCAAGATGGGAAGATGGGTGGCAATCAGACTTTCCAGCTTCTGTAAGAAAAACGCAGTACGGCCCGTTGCACGCCCTGCACCGTAGACCAACTCGCCCAATGTGACACTGGAAGTAAACTGTTGCTCAACGGGTACTGAAGCCAATTTCGCAATCAATATGGTTGAAGGCGCCCGCTTCATGAGATTGCTTAGGATATTGGTGTCTAGAAGATACATCAGTCTTCAAGCTCTACAGGGCGCCCCATATCCTTCTCCCGCTGGACGTAAATCTCGTCAATGATAGCGTCGAGTTCCGCATCGCCCATATCGCGCCATGCCCCGACCAACGCTAAAGCCCCTTGGGGTGTTGCTGAGCTTGCGCGGTATTGCTCAAGTTGTTCTAAATCCTCAATGCTCACCAAAGCTGCGAAGGGTTTACCTCGCCGCTCAATGATAATGGGTTGGCCGCCATAAGCGACCTCAGAGAGCAGCGACGAAAACCGGGCTTTTGCCTGAGTTGCACCCATTCGCTTAGCCATTGATGATCTCCTTGTCTCGATCAATTAGTCATTTTGACCAAGTGTATAATCCAGATGGATTTTGTCAATGGATGTCGTGTTCGGGGGGGGGCGGTGTATGATGAGGTGGGTGTGCGAAAGGTCACGAAGGACCACATGGCATCCGTGCACGTCGCATTCCTTCGCGCCCTTAGCGGATCCCTTCCTCATCTTTCCCAGCCGCGTAAGCGCTGATGCACAATAGGGTTGTTCCCCAATAGTTAATGAGGTAGGCTATCCTCCCCCAAACGATGGAGGGAGCCCAGCCAGGT
>CBCXVS010000466.1:0-3168 GCA_965178525.1 uncultured bacterium
ATCTGGGCTGGGCTAGGGAACCTGATCTTATGCTATTGAGGAACAACTCTAAAATCCACAGCCCCCAGTACACCTTGTAAATCTCTAAGCGTATAAGCACCAGGTTCCCGCATCCATTCCTGTCCGGCCAAACCCCCAAATTCCCACACATCTCCGTTGGTGACAATGCCGTAAACAGGGATTGACTCGTCAGTGTTGAGTCGCTGCGCAGCAACCATCTCTGCTAGGCATTGTGCCCAACCCTGCTCAAAATCATCTCGTTTCGCTTCGGCGATGACCAGGATAGGCCGCTCTAGAACATTGCGTCCCAAAGCAGAGCGCTTGGCGATAAAATAATCTGTCATTCCGGACAATTGCTCATCTGCTGTCAGTACGCGATGACTGAAGAGTGAGAACTGATCAGCATGGCGCCGAAAGGCTTCACGCAGAATGGGGTAGATGACGGTCTCGCGTCTAGCGGCCTCATCCCGCACGTCAATGTGCGCCATGTCAAACTCGAACAAGGTGCGGAATTCCGGCGACGGGATCAGACCACTGTTGCCAACAAAGGCTCTATCGACCGCAGCAATACCATATATCCGCATATCCGCTGGACTTCTTCAGTCGTTTTAAAATTGCTAAACGGCATGGTCGGACACCCTCAAGGCGGCGTGCGGCACGGATACCGGCTGACGATACCGGTGGACGGACACAAAGAGCTGCTTTAAAATGCCTGGACTTGCCTCTGTTAGGCGCGGCGTGTCGGCGCCGGATAGGCGCCGGTATCAAAGGCCGCGCCATTGACGATTACTTCGGTTTGGACGGGCACAGGGTTCCGGATCGTTTGCATGATATAACAGCCGTTTTCGGCATTGAGGATGACGCCGGCCAGCCGCTCAGGCGGCTCGTCCGACTCGACTTCCAGCCGGGTTTCAAAACCGTCACACATGCCTTGGACGGTCTGCCCTAGCACGGAGCCTTCGGCACGGAAATGTCCGGCAACATGAACTCGCGCTTTGGTGATGTTGACTTTCATCATATGGCCGTACCGGCCGATCTGCGTCAGCAGTCAAAAGCCTAAGGCCGTGCAAAAGTACGACAGCGGTGGCGGGGCGGTATTGCCTCCGCCGATCGTTTCGGGCTCATCGCAGAACACGGTGAAGCCGCGGGACTGGCCTTCCTTCCGCTGCCGCGCCAGCGTCGCGGTGTCGGCTTCGATCGTGATCGAGCGTTTGTAGACGTCGTTCGGATGGGTCGGGATGGGTTCAGCCATAGGTCAAACTCCTTGCGTCATGAGACGATCGTAATGGACGCACGGCTCGTGCAAGGCTATGCTAGTGCCGAGCCCGAGAGATGTCAAGCGAGGGGTCGAGCGGGAAACGCGGTGCGAAAGGTAGAGTATGGAGCATATCACCGCCGTTGGTTTCGACTTGTTTGATACGTTGATTACGTTGCAAAGCCTCGGTTTCCATGAGGCCATGAATCGCCTGGTACACGGTCTACAAGCCCAAGGCATTGCCGTCGAGGACGAACCTTTTTTGCCCATCTACCGAGAGACGGCGCAAGCGTTTATGGGCGAAGCCCGGCGGCAGGGGAGGGAGACTCACAATCGTTTCTGGATCAGCGCGGCGCTGCAACGGGTCGGCTATGAGGTAGCGCCGGAGGATGCGCGCATTACCCATGGGGTGGAGGCGTATTTTTCGGCCTTTCTCGATCACGCGACCTTGCTGCCCGACACGCTGGACATGCTCGGCACACTTCGGGGACGGTACCGTCTGGGACTGCTGTCGAATTTCACCCATCCGCCCGTGGTGCACAAGATTCTGGCGCGTTTGGGCCTCGATGCCTTTTTCGACGTCCAGCTCGTGTCCGGCACCTTGGGATATCGCAAGCCCCACCGCCATGTCTTTGAAGAATTAACCCGGCAATTCGGCGTCTCGAAAGAGCAGATTGCCTTTGTGGGAGATGACCTCGATGCCGATCTTCACGGGGCACAGCAGGCGGGTATGCAGCCCATCCGGACGACGTATGCACGCGCGTACAAGGCAACGCTGAGCACGGATGTGCCGGCTCGGCCCGGGGACAATCCCGATCCGCCGGTCTGGGTGCGCATGGCGGCCCGGACATCCCCCCCGGCATCGGAAACGGAACGTGAGCCGTTAGAGCCAACTGTGCCCATAATTAACTCCTGGGACGACCTTTTGGTACTCCTCAATGTTGCCTGAGCGTGGAGGTCCAATGCCATTCATCTGCGTCTATTGTGGCTCACAGACCGGGCGGAATGCGGAATGCGGAATGCGGAATGCGGAATGCGGAATGCGGAATGGGGGAAAAGCCGCCCGACAAGCTGACCTACGTTTGATCTCTCAGTCCTCAGTCCTTTCCCCTCAGTCCTTTTCTTAGCGCGGCTCTTTGGTTTTCCGCACTAAAACGCCGTTGAAGAATTCCAGACTGGTCGCTTCCACCCGCGAGGTTCCGGCATAATACCAGATTTCTCCCCGCACGATCCGCCTAATCCGCGTCCCATGTGGGAATCCACCGACGGCGCGTTCGCCAGCATCATTGATGGTTGCCGGTGGCCCAAGGCACCGGAGCACTTCGTTATCGCTCATGCCCAGCTGCAGCAAGCCGAATTGCCGCGTATTCACCGGGGCAGAGGCCGGGAGCACACGAGCGCGTGGGGCCAGCGCTGTGGCGCCTCGGGGCGGGCTGGCCGGCTCAGCCTTGGTCAAGCGTGTGCCTGGGGTGGATGGCGAGACGGACATCCTGCTGCCTTCCAAGCGCCGGTTGCGGTCTGCTCGCGCCCGATAGGCTGGCGCAATGCGTGCTCGTACATTGGTGAGATGGAGCTGCCCTCGGGCATCGCGGTAGTAGCACATGTCGGCAAGGGCTGGCGCGGCTATGCTGATGGCGAGTACCGCGAGCCATAGCCCAATGAGAGATAGCCGGATGGTTGGCATGATATCCTCCTGTGTTGCAAGGGGCATAGTGTATGAGGCTTAACGCCATCATGATGATAGAACGAAAAAGCAAAATGCATACCATGTGATGTCTTGAAAACGATTTCTGAATATTTATACGCTGATATATGTGTATATATAGTAATTCATTCGAAAAATTAAAATACTATAATCCGAAGTTCCCCTGGCAGAATAGGCGGAGGGTTAAGTAGATCAACAGGTTAGCCCA
>CBCXVS010000467.1:0-3120 GCA_965178525.1 uncultured bacterium
GCCGATCGTTGGGCACGTCAACATCAAAGGTCGAGCCACCCCCTTTGATGGCAACTGGACCGACTGGAGTCAAAGGCGAAGACATCTTCCCACCACACCGATGAAAGTGGCCCACGCTCTTCATCGGCAGCGGGGGCCATGCCTTCACTGTGGGCTGTACTTCACACCAGATGATCGGATTGAGATACACCATATCGACGGGAAACACGCAAACCATACACCGGAGCATCTGGGTGCCTGACCTCACCCCTGTCATGCGCAAGTACAGGGTGAGAAAACCAGGGAATGCTCGACGCCATCGGGTACTTATGACCAAAGCCAACGGGGAGAGGAGCCGGATGAATCTAACGATTTACGTCCGGTTCTGAAGCCGAGTCGGGGAGGCGACTCTCCGGCTTCGGTTCACCCCGGTCGCAGCCCTCTCCATGCGCGACGGCATGTGGCCCGAGCCTACCGCAGCGGGGTCACCTGGATCGTGGAAGGTGATGGGGAACGTTGCTTCGATAGTCTGCCGCACGCGGTGATCCTGGCCTGTCTGTGCCAGCGGATCAAGGATGAGCGCTTCATCGATCTCATCCGACGTTTGCTCCAGGCTGGGATGATGGAGGAGGGACAGTACCAGCGGACGGATTCAGGTGCACCTCAAGGGGGCCTGTGTTCACCCATCTTGATCAATATCGTGCTGCACGAGTTCGATTGCGGGATGGAAGAGCATTGGCAGGCCAATCCGCCGGTTCCCCAACGGCCACATCCTGAGTACGCTCGTCTGAAGCGCAACTTGGTGCGCTGGCGCGGCCGTAACCGTTCAGGTTAGTCAGTAAGGGAATGAGTTAGGCAGCGACAGAGTCAGATGGAGCGATTTCCACCTCGGGGAGTAAGGACGGAGCCGGCTCATCACATAGGGCGGCCTGGCACGCCGCCGTGAGATAATCCAAGACGTTGCGTTGCTGCTGCTTCAGCGTCGTGATGACTGTCAGCATCGATTCCACAAAGCGTGACCCTTGGGCGCTATGTGTACCAAAGCTGACTTTGCGCCACAACACACCCGAGCGGATCGCCCACTCACCGGTATTGTTCGTCGGCTCCACCCCTTCGAGATGCACAAACGTCCACAGCGCCTGATGCCGCTTGAGAATGTCTCGACACATCCCGGCAGTCTTCTTGACCTCACAGCGCCTGCCAACTTCAAGCAGTCTTTCGACTTTCCGACGCACCGGCGTCATGTAGGTCCGGAAACTCGATCGGCTCAGCGTCCCATCGCGCACCCGATGCCACCAGTGAAACATCCGATGCGCCTGGCTCTTGAGCCCCTCGCCAATTTCCCGGGAGTGTCCCCCACGGTCAATCATCGCTTCGAAGTCTCGAAGCAGATGCGCCCAACACAACTGACGCCACCGAACCGGATACCAGTTGTAGGCCCTCCAGCGGTCCGTGACCAAGATGCCATCAAAGCGCTCACCTAAGAGCTCCCGAGCGACCTGGCCGCCACGCGACAGACGCACCAAAAACACGGTCACCCATGTCGTGGCCGCCACCCATAACCAGGCGCGTTTGCCCCCTTCACGCCACCCCGTCTCATCCAAGTGAGCGCTGGCTTGTTCCTGCACATAGGCACGCGCCTCTTCCACTGGAGCCGCAAGGGCCTCGGTCGTGGCCGCTTCCAAGTGGCTGAGGGTCCCCACACTCAAGGACAGTCCAAAGAGATCGTCAAGCACCCGTTGCGTGGTGCGTTTAGAGAGGCGGTAGGCGCCCGTACAAAGCGACGCCATGGCTTGAGCACGTGGCCCGATCAGCCCTGTCGGCGTCCCGTAGGGCCAATCCGCGACCGTCGTGTCGCCACAGACCTCACAGCCCAAGCGATGCACCTGATATTCGCTGACCACCGGGCGTATCGGCGGAATCTCGATCACTTGATGCCGATGCGGTCTCGGGTCCTCACCGATCAACTCGTGCTGGCAGGTCACACAAGACGACGGCTTCAGCGTGATGACCTCATCGACATCCTCAACCGATATCAGCTCCCGGGTCTGGCCCGAGTGGCCCGGTTGACCGCCGGGTCGGCGCCCACTTGGCTGACGGCGACGGCGCTCTCGCCTCTTGCGGGAAGCCCTATCACTTGAAGGCGGACGCGACGAATTCTGAGAGTCTTGCTGCAACCGTTCGGTTAAGTCCTTCACGGTGGCTTCGAGCGCGGCCACTCGGGCGACGAGCGCTTCGATATAGACCTGCACCTCAGGTGGGGTACGATCCCAGAGTTCGGAGGGCAAAGGAGGTGGCGTTTCCATGATGCGATCTTACGTCACGTATAGACCATATGGCAAGCCGTGTTTCACAATTTCACAACGTGAACGGTTACGCGCGGCCAACTCCAGGGGCGTATTCCGATGGGACGCCAGACGGTGGAGGGCTTACGGTGCAAACTCGCCGCTGCCCAGGCCGCCCGCCAACACGTGCTGAGCTACGCGCCGAGACAAACGCTGAGTGTCTCTCGCTTTGCGCATGACGACCGGGTGGTCATGGGCGGCGATGGCAAAGCCGATGCCAATCGGCTCAAAGACGCCATGGCGACCGGGCTCCAGGAGCAGCTGGGACGGCGACAACACCCGGACAAAACTCGGATCCCGCACTGGAGTCAGCGCGTGCGTTTTTTGGGGTGTGACGTGCGGGGCCAGCGCAACCTCAAGGGGACCGGTTGGGCACGTCTGCTCATTCCCCCGGAGGCCGAGTGCGATCTCAAGCAGCGGGTGAAACGGCTCTGCGGGTACACGCAAATCCCAGCGGCGGACCTCATCATGAGTGTCAACGCGGTGTTGCGAGGCTCGACGCCGTACTACGGCTACGCCTCTAATGCGACGCAACGCTTCGGGTATCTGACCGGTGTGGCGTTTTGGCTGACGGCCCCCTACCTGGGTCGCAAACATCGACGTTCCATCAAACGGTTGATGGCCCAGCACTACGGCGTGGGTCCCCGCACCGGTAAGCGTGCCTTCTATGGGCCTCTGCCTGGGGACAAGCGGTTGTTTCTGTGGCGTAAGGCTCCGCCAAAACCACTGAGCCATGACTGGCCCTTCCCCATGGCCATGCTATAGCCAGTGGAGGGATTGGCCATGCGGCCCGGTC
>CBCXVS010000468.1:0-3019 GCA_965178525.1 uncultured bacterium
GAACAAAGGTCAATTCGTTTCAGGCTTTTGAGTTTTTATTTCAACAAGTTGCCGCCGAATCACGGGAGGAACTTCGGACTAAAGGAAAGCGCAATGAGCGTGTCATTTGTGTCCGCTGATATATTGACTCCGGCTAGGGGCGCTCCTATGCTTGACGCAAACATTTCCTTGATCTCCTGGAGGATTTTGAACAGGCATTAGAAAAATAGGGAGTGATCCCATGGCCGACAGCCGCTATCGTTTTTACACTGCAGATGTATTCACCGACCAGCCTTTTGGCGGCAATCCCCTCGCCGTCTTTCCCAACGCCGGCGATTTGAATACCGAGGAGATGCAGCGCATCGCAAACGAGTTCAACCTCTCCGAGACCGTGTTCGTCCTGCCGCCGCAGGATTCTAGGCACGCGAAACGGCTGCGGATCTTCACGCCGTACGCGGAGCTGCCGTTTGCCGGTCACCCGACGGTTGGCGCCGCGCTGGTGCTGGCGAGCATTGGCGACGTTCCGTGTGTGGCAGCGGAAACGTCCGTGATCTTTGAAGAAGGGGTTGGACCGATTCCCATCACGATTCGCACGACCGCAGGACATCCCACCCATGCCCAGTTCGCTGTTGCCAAGCTCCCAGAGTTCGGGCCGTCTGCGCCCACCCCGGAGGATGTCGCATGGGTGCTGTCCGTGACTGTGGATGATGTGGGAACCGATAACTTGCCTATTCGGGCGGCATCGTGTGGCCTGCCCTTTCTCTACGTTCCGCTCAAGGATCGATCCGCAGTCGAGCGAGCGCGCATCAACATGCCGGCCTGGGAGCGCATCCTCAACGACTATTGGGCTCCTAACATCTATCTCTTTACCCGGGAAACGGTGACGCCAGAGGCCGATATCCATGCCCGCATGTTTGCACCTGGTGCGGGTATCGCTGAAGATCCCGCGACGGGTTCCGCGGCATCGTCACTGGCGGGGGTGCTCGCGCTAACCGCCGCCCAGCAGTCGGGCACCCAACGTTGGCTGGTCGAGCAAGGATTCGAAATGCAGCGTCCGAGCTTTATCGATGTTGAAGCCGATCTCACAAATGGCGTCATCACCGCCGTACGGGTCGGTGGGCAGGCTGTGTTGATCAGTCAAGGCGAGATGCGTGTAAGGTAGCCACACCTGATGTGTGCCTCACGATTGTAACGCCGTTCTCACCGGCTGCAACAGCGCACCAAGATGTGTGGGCATCTTCGCACTGGACCGCTGGGCTGCGGAGCTGGCAAACCGGCTCCATTCCTCATCCCGGCACGGACGGCTCATGCGGTAGATGTCTCCCTCCTACTCTCGTTCCGGCCCCCGTTTGAGATGTGGGAACTCTCACGCTGGCATATCTCCCGCAGCGATGCTCCTCAACGTAAAGCATACGCCCTGATTTACCGATGAGTTCCTCGAATCCATGCATTTTGCCCACTTTAACCCTTGGATACCATGAAGCAGTGGGAGCAAACATATATGCAGAAGGCACTCCTGACCGCGTCTGACGTAGCGCAATACCTCAAGGTGAACGTCGATACCGTCTATCTCCTCATTCGTAAAGAAGGGCTACCCGCCGTGCGTATCGGCGGACAATGGCGATTTCGGACTGCGGATGTGGAACGCTGGCTACAAGCACGGATGTACCAGGAGCAAGAAGCGTGAATCGCGATTCTAAAACGCGAGGGACAGCCCAAAACAGCACATCGACCGTCGTGAACCCCTCAAACAGCCAAACGTATCTTGTTGTTTTTCTTTTGCAACTGTATTCCTTTCGTTGATATCTGAACGACCTGGGAGAAATCTGGAGCGCTGTATACATTTGACTAGGGTGATACCCATCTCGGTATGCAGCGCGGTGAGATGGTTCTCAATGTGTTGCTTAAGTGAAGGAAGACCGTCTCCATGAGAGCCGCTATGCGTCTCGGACTTGCAACCAAATTCAACCTTCTGGCGGTTGTGCTGATTCTGGCTACCTCGATTGGCACAGCGCTCGTTGTCATACGCCAAGACACTCTGTGGTCGCTGCTATGGTCGACGGCGCTCATTGTCGTGACCGGCGTGTGCCTTACTATCTTCATGACATGGCGCATCACGTCCCCAACAAAGCAACTGGCGCGCATCGCACACGGGATCTCGCAAGGCAAGTTTGCTCAGCAAGTTGCGATCACAACCCACGATGAAATCGCCGACCTCGGTCATGCGTTCAATCATATGCTCACGCGTTTACAGGATTATCGTGAAGAAGTCGAGTCATCCAGTCGCACCCTGGAAGACAAAGTGGCACAACGGACACAGGAATTGCAGCAGGCCAAAGAAACGGCGGAAGCGGCGAGTCAGGCCAAATCACAATTCTTAGCCAATATGAGCCACGAACTGCGCACACCGATGAACGGCGTGCTCGGTATGACGGAGCTCCTCTTGAACACCGCGTTGGACGACCGACAATACCGTTTTGCCGACACCGTACGTCGGTCTGGCGAGTCGCTGTTAGATATCATCAACGACATCCTGGATTTTTCCAAGATCGAGGCGGGCAAACTGGAATTGACTTGTGTCGATTTCGATCTGCATCAGATCATCGAAGAGGTAGCAGAGCTGCAAGCGGAGCGGGCTCATAACAAGGGATTAGAGCTCATCTGCTCAATCGAGGAGACGGTACCGGCATTTGTGTGGAGTGATCCCGTCCGTCTGCGCCAAATTCTGACCAACCTGCTGAGTAATGCCATCAAGTTTACCGCCGCAGGCGAGGTCGCCATGCATGTCACGCGACTCGAAGAGGACACAGATGCCGTCGTCATCCGTTGCGAGATCCGTGACACCGGTATCGGGGTCGCCTCCCAACTCCAAGATCAGCTCTTCGAGTCCTTCGCCCAAGCGGACGGTTCAACCACACGCAAATACGGCGGTACGGGGCTCGGACTGGCAATCGCCAAGCAACTCGTCGCCATGCTGGGTGGAAGCATCGGTGTGGAGAGTACATCCGGGAACGGATCGACGTTCTGGTTTACCGTACGC
>CBCXVS010000469.1:0-2920 GCA_965178525.1 uncultured bacterium
CTTGGCTCGTTCATCCTTGAGAAATGGGGACTTCTGGGATCGGGAAAATGCACTTTCCTATACGATCAAGATAGTCCGGTGTAAAGTGCAGTACGAGGTGGTGGACACCCATAAGCAGGCCCGTCTGGATGTCGACAATGCCACATGCAAGCCCATCGTTCACATTTTCAACCACTTTTCTACAGACATCTGCTACGTTCGTCACGCAATTCTCCTTCTTACGTCCAGCCTGGCTCGAACGTGGCTCTCATAGTGGCGAGTGAACCCAATGTACTCCACCGAAACAAGCGGCTGAAATCGAGGCGGGAATGTTGCTTTGTCAGCGTATGCCGTATTCGGCTACGGTATCGCTGTAGGAATCCCAAGCTAACGCGAGCAGTGCGCATACCCTCATGCATCGTATACTGAGCAAGTTTTATGCCATTTGTTTGATAACTGGCAGAAGCGGTGCACAGCACGTACATCAAGGAGATGCCAAGCAAGCCCACGGCAACGCGAACGTAGCACTTTGTCAAAAATCAAACGAGGCGTGTCAGTTTTTTTTCAGCATTCATCCGAGTCCGCTCTGCTGCGCGTCGTACACCTCCGCCATGTGTTGATTGGAGTTGGACACCGGTCTTGTCGGCAAGAGGACTGTGGCCAGGGACCACGTAATCCACATCGAGTTCAAGCACGGTGTCCAGGGCCGCGACCCATTGTGCACAAGTGCCTTCCCAAATAATCGGTGTACATTGGTGAACAGAACATCGCCTGTAAACACGACACGTTCTGTAGGATAATAGACCAGGATATCACCGCGCGTGTGTGCGGTCCGATATATATTTCTCCAACGGTGAGAAACATCATGCCGATCAAACTTCGCAAGTATTGGCAAGACATCCTCATGCCCACCCTCCACCGCGAGCCACCGCCAACGATACCACAAGCCATCGTGCTCCGGAACCATGATGTTCTGCTGGTCAAGCGTGACAATCCGTTGCTATGGGAATTGCCAGGGGGAAATATCATAGCGGGCGAAACACCGGTGGAGACGGTGATCCGAGAAGTCTATGAAGAGACCGGCGTGACCATCGAAATCGTGGAGTTACTCGGCTGGTACGGACGCACGGGCTTTCGTGCCCACCAAGCTCCGGTGTACGTCTGCCGCCCGACTGGAGGCACGCTGACGGCAGGTGGTGACGATGTCGTACAGGTACAGTATTTCCTGCTCCATGCCCTTCCTCGTGGTCACTTCCCATGGTATGGGCCCATTCTCCAACACGATCTTTTCAGCAACGAGCCGCGCCCCCTACAGCGAACGCAGCACCTTGGGATAGGCATCGTGTTGCGCTGTATCCTCTTGGATCTCGGTAATCGTCTGGGCGTGTGGCAGTAGGCCATGGGCGGATCCGTGCGGGAGCAGTTCTTGAAATGTGAATCCAACGCGGTGTGTTATCTTATTTATGGTCACGTGTACCTGCGGGCACAGCGCGCAGGTCACAAACGTCGATTATCAATTTGCCATCGGAGGTTATATGCAGTCGATCAAGTGCTGGCCATTCATGGTGCTCATACTTCTCCTAGGATATGTCTGGCCAATCGGAATCCACGCAGGCGACATCCCGCGCCAACGTTCCGTGCGGAGCCCGTCACATACGGTGGCGTTGTTAGAACTGTATACGTCAGAAGGTTGAAACAGTTGCCCCCCAGTAGATGACTGGGTACGTGCGATCCCAAAACAAGGATGGCTGTCAGACGAAGTGATTCTCTTAGCCTTTCACGTCGATTATTGGGACTATCTCGGATGGCCGGACCGCTTTGGCCATGCCGCCTTCACCAAACGGCAACGCGTCATCGCCTCTCTCAACCGTTCGCGCACGGTCTACACGCCACAACTCGTCCTGCAGGGGCAAGATTTCCGCCAGCGAGGCAGCTTCAAGCAGCATGTGAAGCGCATTAATCGCAGCAAAGCACGGGCGGATATTACCCTCCGGATACGGCAGGACGCCAAGACACTCGGCGTCCTGGCAGAAGCAACGGTTGCGGAAGATCGTGCCCAGCAACCTACCGCGATGTATGTGGCGCTTTATGAAAACAATCTCCGCTCGGATGTAACCGCGGGCGAAAATGCCGGACGAACCTTACACCACGATTTTGTCGTACGAAAATGGATCGGGCCGCTAAAATCGAATCGTCACGGGACCGTCCGCTGGGAACAAGACGTATCTCTGGAAAAGGAGTGGAAACCGCATGATATGGGTGTGGTCGTATGTGTCCTCGGCCTCCGTAATGGCGATGTCCTCCAAGCCGTCGCCTTGCCGTTAGCCCATCGAAAAGCGGCCCGCTGAGCTTTGAGATGGTCAACACGCTCAGTACCTGGACAGAATGACCTGTATACATCTCTCCGGAGGAAAGATATCAATTTAATTTTGTTTCGTACTTAGCCCAGGAGGAGAGGATCGCGTGTCAGACAACGTGTTGGCGGTCGAGCGGCGTGAGAAGGTCGCCATCCTGACCCTGAACCGCCCGGACCGCCTTAATACTCTGAATCCCGCCCTACGGGAAGGCATCATGCAAATGTGCCAGGAGCTGCGGGAGGATGATCGTATATGGGCGGTCGTCATGACGAGAGCCGGGCGCGGTTTTTGCTCGGGAGTCGACCTGCGTGGCGACCGGGGGGAAGAAGGCGAGGGCCGACCGAGCCGGCAAGAACGGCTCGACGTCTATGGGTGGGTCGGACGGCTTGCCATGGCGATTTATCGGACACTCGATAAACCGATTATCGCCGCGTTGAACGGCGTGGCGGCGGGTGCTGGGATGTCCATTGCCCTGGCGTGCGATATGCGCGTGGGCTCAGAGCTGACGCGCTTCAAAACAGTGTTTATTGAACGCAGTCTTAGCCCGGACACCGGCATGCCGTTTTTCCTGCCACGCATTGTGG
>CBCXVS010000470.1:0-2887 GCA_965178525.1 uncultured bacterium
CTTGACTTAAGGCCATTCCGGTCAACCCCAATTTTCGTTGGTACGCTTGTAGGCGTAGCGGTCGCCGTATTACTGCTACATTTTTTGCAATCGCTGTACAACGCGAATCCGATGTTGCTGCTCATCGTCTGTGGGGTATCGTTGCCGCTCACCCTTTTGTTTGGCTATATCAATATCAATTCCAATTCATTGCTGAATTACTACCGGGATCGATTGGCGGATGCCTATCTCTTCACCATGACGACTCATGGCGTTGAAACCTATTACGACTTGAAGCTCAAAGATGTGCTTCCCCACCCAAATGGCCCGTATCACTTGATCAATGCCACGCTGAATGTGTCAGGTTCGAAGGACCTCCGGCTGCGTGGCCGCATGGCGGACATGTTCCTGTTCTCCAAGAAATATTGCGGTTCCCATCGAGCCGGTATGGGCTATATTAAGACTGAGGCGTACACATACAAAGGCGCCGACCTGGACCTGGCCGATGCCATGACGCTTTCCGCCACAGCGAGCAATGCTCGGATGGATTTGACTCGGCAACGCAGTCTGGCCGTCGTGCGCACGCTCCTCGACCTGAAGCTCGGCCGCTGGCTCGCTAACCCCAATCCCGAATACCAACGCAAGAAAAGATCGCCCGTCTGGTGGTGCAAGCACTTCGTGCAGGAGTTGTTCAGCCAGACGGATGAGAAGGGCGAGTTTATCCTGGTGACCGACGGCGGACATTTTGACAATACCGGCATCTATACGCTGCTCCAGCGCCACTGCGAAACGATCATCGCTGTGGACAATAGTCTAGACCCACAATATCAGTTTGAGGATATCGCTGACGTGATCCGTAAGGCCCGTCTCGGTCTTGGCGTCACGATAGAAATCGATCTGACCCCCTTGCATGGCGACCCGACAAACCATCAGGCGCCAAGCAGCTTCGCTCAGGGTACGATTATCTACCCTGACGACGTAGCGGGTCGATTCATTTACATCAAACCCACGCTGAGCCAAGAGCAAGACGAAAGTGAAGACATTTTAGCCTACTGCCGGAAGTACCCCACGTTTCCCCACCAGATCAGGAGTGAGCAATTCTTCGATGAAGCCCAGTTCGAGTCCTATCGCGCCCTAGGCTACGGGATCGCCAAGAAGGCTATCGTGGCTGGTGCGGTGGCCCCGTATCAGGCCAGCAGTCAAACATAAGGCGTATGATTTGGGGACGCGTCTCGTTGGGAGATGTGTCAAGGAGAGTATCGATGCGCATCGGCATGTCGTTGACCAGTAGCTATCCGCGTCATGTGAATAGCCAAGCGTTAATGCAAGATTTGATTGGGCGTGTCGAGTTGATGGCGGAGCTGGGATTTGCCTCGCTCTCGCTCGGCGACCACCACGTCACCCGTCACCACTATTTTCAGGTCTTGCCAACGATGTGCCGCATGTCGGCACATACGGGGGAGATGCAACTGATTCCGCTCTTTCTGTTACCGTTTTATCAACCTATTCTGCTGGCCGAGCAAATCGCCGTCTTGGACGTCATGAGTGGCGGCCGCACCACGATGATCTGTTGTCTCGGGCATCAGCCGGAGGCCCATGTGGCGTTCCAAACCCCGCAGAAGGTGCGCGTCTCCCGATTTATTGAGACGTTCGAGATTATCCGCCGCCTCTGTTGCGGCGATGAGGTCTCCTACCAGGGCAAGCACTACGCCTTCGAGGGCGTGACAATCAGCCCGAAACCGTTGCAACAACCGTTGCCGATGTGGATTGGCTCGAACGCGGACACGGCCATCCGGCGCACCGCGCGCTTGGCCGACGCCTGGGTCATCAGTCCGGGCTGGACGCCGGGCGTGGTGGAGGAAAAACTGCACGTCTATCGCCAGGCTTTGCAGGAATTTGGCCGCCGTGAGCAGATTGCCGACGTCATCCTGCGCCGTGATATTCACTTGGCAGCCACGGCGGACATGGCGCGCCACGAGGCGCAACCCCTCTTTGACCAGGGCTATCGTGGCTTCGATACGCCAGCCATGGAAGAATCCTTGATCGTTGGCGAACCGGATGCCTGTATCCGCTATCTGGAAAATATGCAGCGGCTGGGCATCACCCATCTTCTTTTCCGCTGCGCCATTCAGGACCAAGCCAAAGCCCTGCAAACGATCCGCCTGATCGGCACGGAGGTGATCCCACACTTTAAAGAGGACTGAGCCAAATGCGGAATGCGGAATGTGGAATGCGGAATAGTGCTGAGGACTGAGGACTGAACTTGAGCCTCATCCCTTACTCAGTCCTCAGTCCTCTTTCAGCTCCGGAATGACATATTTTCCGAACAGTTCGATGGACGACATGACCTTTTCATGCGGGATGGTTTCGGTCGCCATGAGGAATTGCAGTTGGTCGACACCACACGATTCATGCAGGCGGATGGCGTTGAGACAGCTTTCCGGATCGCCTGCGACGAGAACCCCACGATCGACCAGGGTATCGGCGTCGAACTGATTCCACACCGCCTGGGCGATTTGCCCGGAGCCGCCAGAGAGGTCGACGCCCGCGTCATTGCCCTCATCGTCTTTGATATAACGGGCGAAATTCGCCTTCAGGTGTTCTGGTACGCCACCCCAGGATTCAATGAGTTTTTTGTAGACGTCGACCTGATCCTTCAAATACGGCCGGTCAGGTCCGAAGAAGGTTTTGAGAGATTGGGCGGCGAGCTCCCGCCCGGCTTTGTTGTCGGTGTCATAATAGGCCATGGTGGCGCTCAACCACTGATTATTGATGGTTTTCCCTACCGGTGTAGCCTGTTGAACGGTCTCTTTATATGCTTTGATGTGGGGCTCTAAGCGTGCGACCTGAAGACGCCTAACTTAAGTGGTTTGAACCAGTTGAAGGAAATGCAGGTCCGTGTGCGGAC
>CBCXVS010000471.1:0-2836 GCA_965178525.1 uncultured bacterium
CCCGCACGGTTCTGAGGGGGGGGGGGTCATGGCGACATGATGCCCCTACCCGATGGAAAAGACAGGCCAGAAAACGGGTGGGTCATGACCCTGCTCAGGTCACCGGTGTCTCAGTCAGGCAGGATGCCAATGAGCTGCCTGTCAGCAGATCGGTTCCGAAATCGAACCGCACCGGGTGTCAACGCTTTAAAAAAGCTTCTCAGCTGATGAAAACTAACATGTTACGCGCGCTCGTCGGAAGCAGACCATTGTATACGTTGACGGGAATGCATGTGAGAGACCACATGGGTTAGGCTCCTGTGTTGTCTTGGGGTTTGATCACCTTCCAAGATACACGGGAGTCCTCATTTTTCAAGTCATTGGTGGGGCCTTACCCGAGAATCCTCCCCAACCACCCGTCACTTCTGAGAACGGTGGGCTTGACAAGCCTCCGCGTACGCGTTCAGAGGGGGCGTTGATCTCGTGAGTTGTCAAGTCGTGTTATAGTTTTGAGCAGTATCTGCCGATAAGAGTCACATAAGGAACCTCTAATTGGCGGAAACCCTCATGACCCTGACGACCTCATCTCAAACTCACACCGACTCTATCTTGTGGGCGCTTCCCTTTTGCCAAATGATCTGGGAGATGACCCCGCCAGCTGTCCAGGACTCTATCCACACCGGTGTGGCTCACCTCATTCGCAGCCCTCGCGGGTTGTCCGACAAGCGCGACCCGCAACTGACGGCTGGTGGAAAATGGGCCCTCAAAGAGTTGTAGACCTGATGCCACATGGCCAAAGCACCGTCCACCGGGGGGCAGTGGCACGCCGGGCATGCGTGCGAGTTTGCCACTTGATTACTCGCTACCATGAGCGGACCGATGACGCCGGTCGCTTGACCCGACGCTGGCAGCGCGAGATGGCGTCGCTGCGGGTCTTTCTGTGTAAACCTGGCGTCGAACCGACCAACAATCGCGCCGAAAGAGCCTTGCGCTTTGCCGTGATGTGGCGCAAGTGCTCCCGTGGCGCTGAGAATGACAAATGAAATCGCTGGGTCGAGCGGACACTATCGCTGCGCCAGACCTGTCGTCGCTGGGCCAATCGACCTTTGGCGTGTTGGTCGATGCCCTCACCAGCTCTTTCCAAGGACGTCAGCCCGATCTCGCCTGGCTCTACTGAAAAGCCTCCCACTCCCTCCCGCTCCCCTGTGGACGCTTACGGTGGAACTCCTGACGGAATACTTTGCTGATGGCGCCAAGCGGCTGCGCAAACTCTGGGTCGATGGCGCCTATGCTGACGAGTGGCTTGAGCAATGGGTACAAGGGTTGAAGCAGACCCACACTTACGACTCAGGAGTGATATAGCAAGCCGGTATCAATTATAAGAATGACAATATCTATGAGACTTACACAATGAGTTTTCTACTACAACATGACAAAACAATTGGTATGGTCGGACTGTTTCTCTTTGCTTTTGTCCTCTACGGATGGGGTATATCTCCCACAATTGCTTGGAATGATTCTCCTGAATTCGTCACTATTGCACATACATTGGACATTAGCCACCCCTCTGGTTCACCAACTTACACCTTATTAACAAAGCTCGTCACATTTGTACCTATTGGGAGCCTTGCTGTAAGGGTAAACATGTTTTCGGCCTGTATTAGTGCTATTTCCATATCCCTGCTCTTTTCTCTATTATATGATATTTTGGAAACCTCAGCGCCGTCAGTACGATGTAGCTCTGCCCTCACCGGTAGTCTCTTTTTACTTGTGTCTGAGTCGTTCTGGCGTTTTGCAGAAGTGGCCGAAGTGTACGCACTACAAAATTGTTTTTTTAGTGTTATTAACAATCCTTTTCAAAGCACGTAGCATTCCCTGGCCAATTCGGACAAAGTTCTATTGGATTTTTGCCTTCCTGTACGGATTAAGTGCAGGTATTCACGCCGCAATGGCGCTATTTGTACCAGCATTTCTTGGTTTTATTGGATTGACTGAACCTCGTGCATTTCGCATTAAAAACTTAGCCTATTTAGCGTTTTTCTTTCTCTTAGGTTTTGCTATCTATCTCTATCTACCTATACGCTCTCTGACAGAGCCTGCTTTTGATTGGGGAGATCCGGAAACGTTTCGACAATTTCTCATCCAGCTTCTCGATCGCAAAGATGATTCGGTGTATACAGGTTTTCCGTGGCCCAAACTACCCTACCTCTTACATCGGTACTTGGGCTATCTCTTAAACGAGTTCGCGATGTTGGGTGCTGCTTTGAGCCTACTCGGCTTCGTCTCGGCTTGGAAGCGAGACAAATGCATGAACATCATGCTCACCCTCGCATTCATCGGATACAATGCATTTTTTATCCTCATTGGGTGGAGCGTTGCGTGGGGATTTATCCCCTCGTTTGTGATCTGCTCGTTGTGGGTCGGTTTCGGTATGCGCACGAGTCTCGTGGGTACCGCATCTCTATATCAACATTATTGTCCTCGTATTCCTCGCACCGCTCTGAACGCCTGTTTATGCGGTGGCATCGTCGTCACACTTGGCCAAACCGTTGTGCGTCATCTTCCCCAAACTTATCGGACCGATAATTATTCTGCCGAACTCTATGGTAGAGAGCTCCTAGAACAGCTGCCTCCTGATGCCATCCTGTTTTGTGAATATGCTTGGTTTCCGTTGCTGTACCTACAGCAGGTAGAGAAACGGCGTCCAGACTTGACCTTCATCCTGCAAGGCGAGATTCTCTTTCCGCAGTATTTTGCCTTGCCGTCGAAACGGCGCTTTCCTAATAGAGTTGTTCCTCAATAGCATAAGATCAGGTTCCCTAGCCCAGCCCAGATGCCCACCGAATCATCCTCAAAG
>CBCXVS010000472.1:0-2805 GCA_965178525.1 uncultured bacterium
TACCTCATTAACTATTGGGGAACAACCCTAATCAAACTGGCGTGATTTATTGATATTCAGGCTCTTTTCTTCAGTACTCCATGCATCGAAGATCTCCTCAGGAGACATGCCATGAATAATGACTAATAAACAATTCCCATAGGCTGAAAGTAGATCGACACATTGAAGTGGTCTCTTCTGACTTTCTTTTTTACAAATTTCAAGAATTTCTTGATCAAAAACTTGCTTCAAAGCTCTATCTTTTTCATGGAGTTTGCATTTCCCCATCAGACCATTTCTGTATAACACTGGGTATTCTGATACGTAAGCCTGCGTCCAGTCTTTTCTTTGTTGAAAGCTTGGCTTGACTATATGACTCCCAGCATGTGCGTTCTGCGCCATTGCTTTGTCTCCTTCATTGATTTAAGTCAATGACAAGAAGTCCAGTTACATATCTGCTCTCTCGTGTATCAAAGAACTCCTCTCGTTCTCCTTGACCCACAGTGAGCGTAATTATCACTTTAATCGGGTAGTTTCCTCACCGCAATCTCCTGCATCTCATCAATCGACATCGTGCCATACATATCTATCGTTAATTCTTGTTCCCCCCTTTACAAAGGGGGGAACAAGAGCAAGAAAGCGCTTTACATCTTCTTCAGCTCCGGGATCACCTCTCGCCCCAGCAATTCGAGCGAACGCATGGTGTCCTGATGCGGCATGGCGCCAGCCTGCGCTTCCAGGAGGAGCGCGCCAAAACCCATGGTTTCTTGCATATGGCTGAGTTTTTCGAGCACCGTCTGCGGGCTGCCGACGACTAAGTGATAGCTTTCTTGCAATTCCTCATACGTCATCTCATTCAACGGCTTTCTGTCCCCACTCGGCGCTCCCCGATGGCCGCCGGCGCGCAGCGGTTTGCGGACGCCGAGATAGCCGGGCGGGGCCCAGTATTCGGCCGGCCCGCGCAGCGGATGGCCCATGCGCCACATGTAGTGTTTCCCCACCTCCTGCGCCTTTTCATCGGTATCGGCGCAGACACAACAGACCATATAGGCAAAGTTCGACGCATCCGGCTCATACCCCTCCTCCGCGGCGTGTTCCCGATACTTGTCGTAGAGGCGGACGGTCGCGTCCATGGGCACGAGAAACGCGGCATAAGTATAGCGATGTTTCGCAGCCCACTCGATCGTTTCCGGACTGCCGGTGCCCGGCACCCAGATGGGCGGATGAGGTTTTTGGATGGGCACCATCCAAGGATTGATGACGCGGAAGTGGTAGTGCTTGCCCTCCCAGCGAAAGGGTCCCGGGCGCGTCCATGCGGCCAACATTAAATCGTGACACTCTTCAAACCGTTCCCGATTATAATTCGGCACGATATTATTGGCCCACGTTTCAATCCCAATGCCCCGCACCACACCGGCAATGATCCGTCCTCCGGAAATGACGTCGGCCATCGCCACTTCCTCGGCCAGACGGACGGGATTGTCATTGGTTGGCAGCATATTGCCAAGGAGCAGAATCTTGGCGCGCTGAGTAATGCGGCCGAGCACGGCGGCGGAGAGATTCACGGCCACGTCCATACAGGAGGGCGTATTGTGGTGCTCGTTGATCATGAGGCCGTCAAAGCCGACCTCTTCAGCCCATTGATATTGGTCAAAGTAATTGCGAAAGAGCGTATTGGCCGTGTTCGGATCGAAATACGTATTGGGAAAAGTTAACCGCATGGACGGGTACGGTTTCGCCTCATCCTCGTCAAAGTCCGCGTAGGGCATCTCGGTAAAAAAATAGACGTCGGTCATCACCTTCTCCTTTGCTTCATAGCCCGGCTTATTTGGCGGTCAAAAAGGGTAGGACCGCATCAAGAAATTCCTGTAGTTTTTCCACTTGCGGCGAGTGGCCGCACTGATCGATCACCGTGAGTGTCGCCTCGGGAAGGACCTGCTGATAGCGTTCTCCACAATTGACCGGGACAATGGCATCCTGCTTGCCCCAGACGATCAGGGCCGGTACGTTGATCTGCGCCAGCAGATACGGCATCTTCGGATTATGCATGTACGGCTTCCACGTCAGCAGCCCCGCCATCTCACGGTCCCAGGCGGCGGTTTGCCGCTCCTCCGGGGTCGGCTCCTTGCCGTACCACGTATCATAGTTGGGCACTTGTGAGGGATCAAAAAAGTGCAGTGCCGCCACCTCTTCTGGCGTGATGAGGAAAATGTCGGCAATCTCACCGACCTCAGGTTTCATCCCTGCGGCCCCCACGAGGACCATGCGACGGACCAAATCGGGATACATCGCCGCCATTTCAGCCGCGAGCCAGCCGCCCATCGAGAAGCCGAGGACAGGTAGCGGCGCCCACTGCTGTTCGTCCACAAACCAACGGTAAAAATAGGCGAGGTCCTGCACGCGTTCCATCCAATCCGGACGGTCTGAGGCGCCAAACCCAGGGTGCGAGGGAGCATAGACATGAAAATGGCGCGCCAGCGCGTCACAGTAGGATAACCAGCCCGGGTTGCCGCCAGCGCCATGCAAGACCAGCAAGGGCTCGCCCTGGCCGCCGTGAAACACCTGGAGCTGCATGCCTGCAATCGTCATCATCTCTTCTTGCCACTCACTCGCCACGCCGTCCCTCCTTCTTCGCCAATATGCTAGCCGGATCCGTGCGCGCTAGCCCTCGCCATGGTACCGTTCACATCGCAGCGGCGCATTATACCGTGCCCTGCCGACCCTGCCCAGGACAAAACGGTGCCGGCCATCTAGACCGAAGTTCCCCTGGCAGAATAGGCGTAGGGTTAAGTAGATCAACAGGTTAGCCCAATTCAAAAGTCCATT
>CBCXVS010000473.1:0-2772 GCA_965178525.1 uncultured bacterium
ATTCGGTGGGCATCTGGGCTGGGCTAGGGAACCTGATCTTATGCTATTGAGGAACAACTCTATTGTTTGTCGGGACATTGTTTGTCGGACTGACGGCAGTATCCTCTGACCGTGCGAAGGTTACCTGAGAAGGGGTACAGGTAAAATCATCCAGCGTACGGGGGATGAACACTAGGGCGCCACTCCCTCCGGCACCGCAGGCGGAAGTCCCGATAACCCCTGTGGCGACATAGAAGTTTCCCGCCTCATCGGTGCTCATACCAACGCTAGCAAAGTCTGGCAAATCGTTTTGCAAGGTGAATTGGGGGAAGCCGGCGGGTTCGGTGAGATTCTCGGTGAAATCCGCCTGGAAGCGCACGAGACCATCGACAAATCCGGCTCCGGCAGCAAATGGGAGTGTGGTCAGGACGACCTCATCGACATTGACTGCAATCCCGGGGGGCCGATTGACGTTGCCTGCTGTCGTCCCTTGGGAGGTGACCATCACACGCGCACACGCGGGGGGGCAAACATATTGGTTTGAATATTGACCCGAAGGCGCATGATGAAGGGAAAACCACCTGCGGCGCCGGTGATGCCTGTGACAAACAGCTCAAGCTGCACCGTATTCGACCGTCCAACAGCGATGTCGCCATAGCGCG
This sequence comes from uncultured bacterium, assembly GCA_965178525.1. GTDB lineage: Bacteria > Tectomicrobia > Entotheonellia > Entotheonellales > Entotheonellaceae > CBCXVS01. The sequence goes on from CBCXVS010000473.1 coordinate 642, forward strand.
GGAAGCCCAACGGGAGGGGACGGAACGCCCGGCGCAGAATATCGTAGACGTTGGGAAAGACGAGGTTCGCAAAGAGACGCAGATCGAAAAAGTCCACTACTTGCAGGGTTGCAGGATCAATCCTCAAAATCCGACCCTGGGGAGATAACAATAGAATAATGTTCCGCGTGGGGTCTGTTGCCAGGCGGCTTCCTACAAATTCCGAGACATTAATCCCACCCAGGGCAATGCTCCTCAGCCGTGTGCTGTCTGGCGCAAATTGTGTCAACGCAGTGGTCGTGAGCGCGTCGGAGTGGACAAACACGTTTCCATCGGCATCGGTCGTGATACCGCTCGGCAACGATAATTGGGCAATGATGGTGGGTTGCGCCATCGCAGGACCGATACCACCCCAAACAAGAACTGTGAGGGTCACAAGCACGCTCATAACGGTTGCCTTCATCATCGCCTCCCTGTCTATATGTCGATTGATCTCGTGATGTGATGGATGATAGGCATCATCACGGACCATTATAAAGCAGTCGAACGGTGGCAATACGTTCGACGTTCCTAACCATTCAGCAATATGACGACCCATATCAGCATATACAACTTTTTCACCACATTGAAGACAGACACTTGCCACGATATTTTCAATGACAATAAGCTCTCCTCGACTCTAGAAGTCCTGCTTCATGCGTTTCTCTTGCATCGGGGTATCACATATGCCACATTCCCCATCATCATAGGCACTTTTCTATCTCTTCAGCACGCCTCCCAGCTCCCTTCAGGTTATTGGCACCCGAGGTCTCGGTTTCACCGTTGCTGACTGCTCTAGCCCACTGCATCACGCTCTGTTCAGGTAGGATAGCATCGGTATCGGACAGTGACAACCGCAAAAACGGCTATCCAGTAGCTACTTGCCAATAGGGCGTACAGGGAACTTACACGTTATGAAATCCTCTGGAATTTGATTTCCTACGGCGATGATGGTTGACGTAAGATAACATCGAATGGTAAAAAGGTTGGCGTCTCAGCACGTCATGCCATGAGTAGCGCAAGACCGCCGTTGCATTTAATCTACCCTATAGGGGATGGTCTCTACGTGTGTTGAAAGGATACGTGCCGTGAATATTGGCCATTACATACACCGACTATCCGGCTGCGTCCTTGTGTTTCTTCTCAGCAGTTGTCTGTTGCTGACTTGCTTCCTGTTCACGGCGAGTCTGGCCCAGGTTTCGACCGCCATCACGACTGACGGGACTTTGGGCACGGTCGTCACACCGGATGGCGCCGTTTTCGACATTACGGGTGGGACACGCCCAGGGAATGGCCCCAATCTGTTTCACAGTTTCGGCCGCTTCAATGTGGGGACCGGCGATACGGCGCGCTTCCGTGGGCCGACCGGGATTGAAAATATCCTGAGCCGGGTGACCGGCGGGGAGCAGTCGCTCATCGATGGACGGCTAGAATCAACGATTCCCGGGGCAAATCTATATCTGCTCAATCCGAGTGGCGTGCTATTTGGTCCTAACGCCATCTTAAATGTCAGAGGATCGTTTCACGTCAGCACAGCGGATGCCTTACGTTTTGCGGATGGGGCGGTCTGGTCGGCGCGTCTCAGTGCCAATAGCACATTGACCGTGGCGTCCCCGGTAGCGTTTGGGTTTCTGCGGGACAATCCGGCTGGTATTAGGATTGAGGAGAGTGTGCTGGAGGTGCCCGCCGACCAAACCTTGTCGGTGGTCGGTGGCGGTATCGACATCATCGGGGGGCTAACAGGTTTTCTGTCGGCGCCCAGTGGTCAGATTCTCCTCACGAGCGTGACGTCACCCGGTGATGTCATCTTTCGTTCCGGTGAGGTCGGTTCGGGACTTGGGCTTGAAGCGGCCCGCCCGGATGGCACTGTCACGCTGTCAGACATTGCTCTTCTCAACGTGAGCGGGGAGGTGGGGGGAACCCTGTTGATTCGCGGTGGGGATATTGTGCTCGCAGGCAGAAGTATCTTGCAAGCCAATACGCTAGGTGAGAGCCCACGTGCCCCAGGTGGGATTACGATTGATGCCACCGGCACGGTCATGCTGGTTGAGGGCAGCTTGCTGGTAAGCATCACACAGGGGCGTAGTGATGCCGGAGACGTAACCATCACGGC
>CBCXVS010000474.1:0-2744 GCA_965178525.1 uncultured bacterium
ATGGACTTTTGAATTGGGCCAACCTGTTGATCTACTTAACCCTCCGCCTATTCTGCCAGGGGAACTTCGGGCTAGAGGACGGGTACTACAGCCTGCCGATCTACTAATCCTTTCGCCCAAGGCTGGGGTGTGTCCCGGGCAAGACGCTTTCTCTGGCCTGGGAGATGCCCCTGTGACAGTTGTCGGGTGCATTCTATCACCCTACGTAGGAGACCGGTGAGAAACGTCTATCCGCGTGGACGAGCTGGACGCAGCGTGGACGCATACGACGACTCTGCTTGATACCCTACCTAGATCTGACCTCTGAGTTTTGCCCAGATGATCCCGAGATATTCACGTACAGCCTTCGTTGAGCGTTCCAACTGCGACACTTGCGGAAAAAAGTAGCTGAGGGGTCGGCGGCGCGTCGTCGGAGGACGCGTCCGGTGATCGGCAGGAGAAGGCAGGGGTTGCATCCCGACCTTGGTGAAAAGCGCCACGGATCGGGGCATGTGCGAGGCGGAAGTGACTAGCACAAACGGAGCGGCGCCTACCAGCTTGGACAGGGCGACCGCTTCCTCACGCGTATCGCGCGCCAACGGTCCGGCTACGGTATGTCGCGGTGACACCCCTAATTCGTGCGCCGCCGCCGCCATGGTCGCGCCGGTCGAGCTGTTCTCCCGCAGCATACCCCCGGAAAACACCAACTTGCTATGCGGTATATGTTGGTGCACCCGCACGGCTTCGACCACGCGCGCGAGCGAACTGGAGGAGAGCTGACTGACGGCCGGGAGGTGAGGTGTGACCTCATGCCCGCCGGCCAGCACGACAATCCATTGAATCGCCGCGCCATCGGTGCTGGTGTCGGTATGCCGGTCTGTGAAGAGCGGCGTGAATTGATACTCCAACGCATGCAGCGCGCGATAAGAAAGCGGCGTATAACTGCATGCGAGCAGGAGTAGCAGGCTACAGGCGCAACAACTTTTGCCCAGCTTTTGTTTGCGCGTAAAGAGGAGCAGGACGACGCCTACGATGAGGACAAGCATCGAAAATTGTAACGGGTAAAGAAACTGTAACACCAGCTTTTTCATGAAGAACATGTTTCGCTCCCCTCATTCTGCGTATAATGTATCGGCATGGGACTGCGCACCGGCTGGCAACCCGGACTCTGGAGCAACGCTGCTGCTAGCACAGAGGCAGCAGCATGAACACGTCATGACGTGATGTAGTGAGGTACGCGAATTTGCCGGATAGATTGGGGCCTGATAAGATCATCTGTCCTTACGATGTCATTATCGTCTTGGGGGCTGCCGTCTGGCCGGACGGCCAACCAAGTCCCGCGCTCCGGCGCCGTGTGGCGCATGGAACGAAGATGTTTCATCAAGGCCAAGGCCGTGTGTTACTGCTCACAGGCGGATTGGGCAGGTATGCACCCTCAGAGGCGCATGTCATGCGGCAACTAGCCCTCGAAGCAGGCGTTCCCGCGGTACAGATTCTGCTTGAAGATCAAGCGATTTCAACTTTTTGGAGCGCTGTCCACTGTGCCCAGATGTTGCAAACACGCGGCTGGTTAACCGCCCTAGTGGTGACGGATCGCTATCACCTGCCGCGAACCTTGTGGACGTTCCGCCGCCTGGGCATTGCAGCGGCTGGCAGTGCGGTTGAAGATCGCCGTTTATCCCCGCGCTGGTGGCGGCGCTGGTGGTCATACGTGCGTGAATGCCTCGCCCTCGTCTGGTATCTGATGAAGATCCCCCTCTGGAAAGCCTGGCGCCGTGGCATGCCGGCGTGACGATCTTATCCCTGCAAGCCTTGTACGGCGTGCACGAGCTGCGGCAGAATCTCGCCAGCTTTGCCGCGCAGACTGACCGTACACAACGAGGTGAGTTCGCTTTCGTACAAGTTGACTTCGATGAGCACGCCCCCGCGTTCGCGTATCTGCATGGAGAACCAGGCCGCCGGATAGACCGTCGCCGACGTGCCGATCACCATCATACAATCGCAGCGCTCCGTTGTCTGCTGGCACTGCGCCAGCACATCCGAAGGGATGGGCCCGCCGAATGCGACCGTATCGATCTTCAACATACCATTGCACTGGGGACAGGGCGGTGGGAGTTGTTCGAGCGATATCACCTCCAGCGGATAGCGCGAGATGCATTGAATACAGCGTATCAGCGTCGAATTGCCATGAATCTCGGCAAGATTCCGGCTGCCGGCGCGGCGGTGTAAATTGTCGACATTTTGCGTGATGAGATATTGCAACAGGCCCATGTCTTCCATCGCGACGAGAGCATGGTGTCCGGGATTGGGCTCGGCGGCGGCAATCGTCTCGCGAATAATCTCGCTCGGTCCGGTGGGTTTGAGGCGCTCTTCCCAGGCTTGCCGCGGATTGTCGAGAAAGCGCTGGTACCCGTTCATCGGCGGTTCGCCGTATTGGGTCCACAGCCCGCCTGGACCCCGAAAAGGCGGAATGCCGCTTTCCACCGAAATCCCGGCTCCGGTCATGGCCATCACGTAGCGGGCTTCATGGAGCAATTGTGCGGCACGCTGTATGGCGGCTTCCTGGGACGGATCCGATATGGCCATAAAACTCCCTTCACGCCGGCACGAGCTACACGAGCCCTTGCTCCCGCAGACGCTGCAGATGCTCGGGGGTGTAGCCCAGCAGCTCATGGTAGACGTCTTCGTTATGGGCCCTAAGTGTGCGACCTGAAGACGCATAACTTGGGTGGTTTGAACCAGTTGAAGGAAATGCAGGTCCGTGT
>CBCXVS010000475.1:0-2681 GCA_965178525.1 uncultured bacterium
TAACGGCACCTTCCATCAGGTGTTTGCAGGGCATCAACGCCAGAAATCAGAGGCGTAAGAATCACCGAATGCTCCCGGTGGAGTGCCCAATCAAAAGTCGTTCCCGCGTTTTTGAAAATGTGACAGTGAACAAGTACGACACGATTGTCTGCGTTTGTCATTACACACTTTCCAATCAAACCTTTCACGAACGAACCAACGGCCCGCAGGCCATGGCGGGAAACGCTTCCCGTAAGGCCGTTTGTGCCGCATCGAAGGAGAAACGCTCGGCAATATTGGCTTGTCCTCCCGATGATAATGTCAACCAGAGTTCTTCGTCACAGTAGGTCCTGACGATTGCAGCGGCCATAGCGGCGGGGGTTTCCGCGACCATGACGTCGCGCCCTGGTGTCAGGTACATGCCTTCGACCGCAATGGGCGTGGCCACACAGGACACACCGTACGCCATACTCTGATTTACCTTACCTTTGACGCCAGCGCCGTAGCGCAGTGGCGCCACCGTTAGTCGGCACGATCCAAACAACGGCGCGATATCCGGGACAAAGCCGTGTACGACAACGTGCTCGTTGGCCAGCTCCCAAATCTCACGGGTCGGCTTGCTCCCAACAATATGGAACGTGATGTCGGACAGATGCTCGTGTACCAGAGGCAAGACGTCACGACAGAACCATGTTATCCCATCGATATTCGGAGGATGCTCGAAGCCGCCAATAAACATCAGGCCGTGACGGTGCTCAAACGGCGTGGCACAGCCATGGATCTCATGAATATTGGACACAACATGCACTGTAATGTCGGAGACAACTTTGGCGAGTAACTCTTTCTCAACCGGGCTCACAACAAAGGTCATATCCGCTGCCCGCATGAGTTCGAGTTCACGGTCGCGCTTGTCTTCGGCCGCCTGTTTCTGCTGCAGATCGTCCGCCAGCTCTGCGGCCCGCATCTCTCGCAGAAAATGTAAATCGACGGTGTCAAAAACGACCATCGCATTCGGGCAGTAGCGTTTGACCAAGGCGAGATTCTTCATCCCAATATGCATGCGGCTCACAATGACGATATCAAACAGTGAGCCACATGCACTGAGATACGATTTGACCGAGGTATAGAAGGGCGTGTGGATGACCTCGATGCCTAACGCCTGCAGGTCTCTCGTATACGGCGCCTGGTTGTGCAGATTGTCCGGTACAAATGTGACTTTAAAACCTAAGTCTTGAACTACACGCATCATGTTCCACATGCGCACTGAGCCGGAATCCTGGTCGGGCGTGAGCATACGGTGGTCAATGATCAGGCAGCGCTTCGAGATGTGGCGTTCTTTTTCGAGATGGGGTTCCACTCCATTCGGCCGATGTGAGGCGAGCACCTCTTTCCATTCAAGATAGAATTTCTCTGCATTGACGAGCTGATGCTGCTTGTGGCCCGCATCGGTCCCGGTGCCACATGACACGCCTTCAAAGTGTATAATCGCAGCGGTCGGCTGGTAGTAGACTTGACGGCCGGCTTGGCGCACGCGGAAGGCCAGCTCTGTGTCTTCGTAATACGCTGGGCAATAGAGGGTGTTGAAGCCGCCGAGTTGATCCAAGAGCGTCTTTTCAATCATCAAAAACGCGCCTGAGCAGTAATCAGCCTGGCGCAAATAGTTGTATTCTGGGGCATCGGGATCCTGGAAGCGGCCGAAGTTCCAGGCGCTCCCATCCTGCCACACAATGCCGCCGGCTTCCTGCAAACGCCCATCCGGGTAGACGAGCTTGCCGCCGACCAGGCCAGCCTCGGGGAAATCGCGGAATGTCTGTATCGCACGCGCTAAAGTTTCGTCGGGAACAATGGTGTCACTGTTGAGGAATAAGACGTAGCGGCCTCGCGCAGCTTTGGCGCCTTCATTACACGTGTCGATGAAGCCGCCGTTTTCGACGCGGTGCCAATAACGCAGATTCGCCACATGCTCAAGCAGTGACGTGTCAACGTCTGGTGAGGCGTCGTCAATCACAATGACTTCAAAGCGCAGCTCTCCCGACACCAGCGCCAACGATTCAAGACACTGCAGCGTGTAGGTCAACTCGTTGTAGGTCGGGATGACAATGGAGAGCTCGGGCTCGGCGTGCTCGGGGAAGCGAATCTTCGAGACGCGTCCCATGAACGCCTGAGATTCGCGCGCAACCGGTTCGAGAGATGGCACCGTCAGGCGATCGGCATCCGGAATGGCCACGGTCGGATCCAGGCGGCGATGCCACTGACGCCACAGCCAACGCAGGACTGTGAGCCGCCACTGCATGCCACGTCGCACCAGATGGTTGACGCGTTGCATTCGCCCCCCGCGCGTTTCAATCTGATGCTTCATCTGTAACAGCGCACGACGGTCGCGATGCAGTTCCTCGTCAATCTTGCGAATCCAGACCGTTCGATCCTCGATCAATGACGACGCCAGTTCATAATCCTCTCGCAAACGTTCGATGTTGGCGTGTGCCACCTGACCGCTACAGGTCAATCGGGCTAGCGCAGCTGCAATGTCAGCTTGCTGTTGATCCAGCTGCTTGATATGCGACTTGAGGACCTGACGCTGTTCCGTTTCAATGCCAATCGTCTCGCGCATGTCTGTGACAATGCCGAGAAGTTCATCGGCTCGGGAATTGATCAATTCACGAAGGTGTTCTGTAACGTCGGTCACATGACGGTTGAACTCT
>CBCXVS010000476.1:0-2566 GCA_965178525.1 uncultured bacterium
GTCAATTCGTTTCAGGCTTTTGAGTTTTTATTCCAACAAGTTGTCGCCGAATCACGGGAGGAACTTCGGGTTAGTGCAACAACAAAAGGAAACCGCTGTGACCCAAGATACGCAAATCGTGCTGCCGTTTGCAAGCCTTTACGGTAAAAATCTGCAAGCCGATTTCGACGGTGGCGCCCTGAGCAGTGACGGTGGCGTGCGCTTCCTTCAAGGCGGCTTGTGGTCGCTTGCCGAGCAACCGTGAGTTGCGCCCTGCCCGATGCAATCGCGCCCCCCTGAGCGTGATCCTGTATCAAGAGCACCACCTCACTTTTGCCTTGTCAAGCGTCTGGCCCTGTGCTGATGGCTGTATCCTGACACCTCGAGTCTCATGGTTCAGATGACGGATGCGGCAGACAACCTCGAGGACAACGCCGTGGCCGTTGGTCAGCAGGCTTTGCAGCCGCACAGAACACGGCCTACCTGCGAGGAGACGAGACATGCGGCAATATGTGATCAAACGGCTACTCCTATTGATCCCCACCGTTGTGGGCATTTCGCTCGTCATCTTTGTCATTGTCCATTTGCTGCCAGGCGATGCCGCCGATGTGTTGCTGGGGACGGATTACGACGCCGAACATGCCAGACAGTTGCGCCAGGAATGGGGGCTGGATCAGCCGATTGTCGTGCAGCATGTGAAATGGTTGTGGCATATGCTGCAGGGCGACTGGGGGCGCTCCTTGTATACCTCCAAACCCGTGTTCGAGGAGGTCTTGCGCCGCTTACCCGTGAGCCTGGAACTGATTGCGTTGGCGATCTGCTTTGCGCTGCTGGTGGCGATCCCATCGGGGGTGCTTGGCGCCGTGCGCCCGCATTCATGGATCGACTATACGGCCATGAGTACGGCATTGATGGGTATTTCAATCCCGCCGTTTTTCCTGGGGATTTTGCTCTTTCTGTTCTTCAGTCTGATGTTCGAATGGTTGCCAGTGGCGGGCTATGCCTCGTTTTCCGAAGGATTCTGGCTCAATCTGCAACACATGATTTTGCCGGCGATCGCCCTGGGCTTCAGCCGCGCCTCGCTGTTGGCGCGATTGGTGCGGACGGGGATGTTGGAGGTGGTTCGCCTCGATTATATTACCACCGCGCGCGCCAAAGGGTTGGCGGAAGTCTGGGTGGTGAACAAACACGCCCTCAAGAATGCTTTGATTCCTACTGTGACCGTCGTGGGATTACAAATCGGTTTCATGGTCGGGGGCGCGATCATTATTGAGAAACTGTTTGCTATTCCAGGCTTGGGGTCCTTTGGGATCGATTCCATCACCAGTCGTGACTATCCCCAGGTGCAGGGGTGTATCCTGGTCTCCGCCCTGGTCTTCGTGCTCTGTAATTTGCTCGTGGATATCCTCTACGCCTTTTTCGATCCGCGCATCAAGTACGAACCGGAAGCCGCTTAACCACAGGATGAGGCTGCTATCATGCGTGACCCCAATGATACGGCGCGCTCGCTGACCCTGCCGACGGTTCCGGAGCCCGCCATGCGTCATGCCGCCGGCGACTTTGGATCGTCTCGGCGTTGGCTCGGTCCACGCCTGCGCCATACCCTGCGGCAACTTCGCAAAAGTAAAACCGCCCTCTTCGGCGCCATCATTGTTGCGCTGGTGCTGCTCACGGCGCTGCTGGCGGATATCATCGCACCCTATGATCCCACGGAGATGTTTCATCAGCGCCGTATCGAGTTGCCCAGCGAGGCGTTCTGGATGGGCACCGACCAGATGGGGCGAGATGTGCTCAGTCGCGTCATTCATGGGAGCCGCGTCTCGCCCTTTGTCGGGATGGTGTCGATTTCCTTCGCTATCCTGCTCGGGTTGCCGCTCGGGTTCAGTGCCGGGTATTACGGCGGCCCGGTGGACAACCTGATTATGCGCCTCATGGACATCTGGATGTCGTTCCCCATTTTTTTGCTGGCGCTGGTCATTATGGCCATCCTCGAACCGAGCGTGAACAATGTCGCTCTGGCCCTGGCCATTGTGCAGGTTCCGGTGTTTGCTCGCATTGTGCGAGGCACCACTCTGTCCGTGAAGGAAAACGACTACGTCGAAGCCGCCAAAGCCGTCGCCCTGCCGGACGTCCGTCTGATCTTGCGGTATATTTTGCCCAATTGCTTCGCCCCGATTCTCGTCGTCGCGACGGTCAGCATCGGCGTGGCCATCATTGTAGAAGCCGGTTTGAGTTTTCTGGGCATGGGGGCGCAGCCCCCAACCCCGAGTTGGGGATATGATCTGAAAGCCAACCTGGTTTTTATCGAGGACAACCCTTGGATTGCGATCTTCCCCGGGCTGGCGATCTTTTTCACCGTTCTGGGTCTCAATATGTTCGGGGATGGCCTGCGTGACGCCCTCGATCCGCGCTTGAAAGAATAGAGCCGAATGCGGATTGCGGATTGCGGATTGCGGATTGAAAGACAAGGAGAGGATGGGGCTCTCTCCTTGTCCCTCTTTCAGGTATCTCCGGAATGGCCTTAAGTGAAGCTCTAACTGCTGGTCGTGTCAACGGTTGACCCAACACATGAGGGGGTTTTGTCATG
>CBCXVS010000477.1:0-2547 GCA_965178525.1 uncultured bacterium
TCAGGCTTTTGAGTTTTTATTTCGACAAGTTGTCGCCGAATCACGGGAGGAACTTCGGATTAGAAATGAGGAAACGGCTTATTGAGTTCATCGTCAAGCTCGTCGTCCGTCATATCAATAACGAAAACCTGATACTTCGCCATCAGATCAAACAGGTCATGACGAGGAATATCCAAAATCGCTGCTGCTGTTCCCTGAGAGATATGATGCTCGCGCAGTAGTTCCATAATCAGCGCTTCCTTGGCCTTCAGCGCCATCTCCTCATCCCGTACCTGTGTCAGGACTTCATCAGGAAGTTCAAACTCAAGATGCAACTTCCTCGGCATCGTGACGCCTCCGTTGTGCACCGGTGTGGATGACATCGTTCGGATACGGTTCACACACCTTATATCGAATTACTTGTGGATGGGCACTGGACCATCCACAAGTAACGCATTGTTTGAAAACAGCGAGGAATCCTATCGTTCCTGTGCTTTACTCAGGTGGAAGGACGGTTGTCGCTCCTGTAGCGATATCATCGTCTGCACCCGCGATAAATCCAGCCTCCTCACAATTCCAGGAACTCGTGCCATCCTCCAGTGGAATGACCACCTGTCGCTGAGTGGTAATATTCAGGCAGGTCGCCGCCACCGGGGTGAACCCGGTGACCGAACCACCGATTGGGGCTGAGGTGATCGATAGACGAATACGATACGTGCCCTCCTGCGCGCCGCTACTGAAAGCCAGGAGTGTGAAGATGCCACCAGCATTTAGGGTCGCTTCGATACTGCCGCTTCCTGGGAGAGCGACGGGTTGTCCCCTATCATTGTACAGTTCCAGCCTCGGGTCTACATCTCCAATAGCATCCGGAAACATATTGATCGTGGCTTGCGCTCCTGGATTCGCTGCGAAGGTATAAGTATCCACTTCGCCACATGAGAGCTGGCCGAGCAGGTTGTCTCCAGACGATAATGGTTCAGTCTTACCAGGATTATTCAGTCGCTGGAAGAACAGGTTATATCTTCCTGCTCCCTGACCATCACTATCGCTTACAATGATGGAGTGATCACCAGCAGTCATCACTGTTTCTGAAGCAATCCGAGCTTGATTCCCTCCGCATTCGCGACCGATGAGCATGTCTATTGGATCGCGCAGTTCAACACACGGTTCGAATCCAACTCTGCGGGTAGGGTTACGGCAAAGGATGCTGAAATCAACACACTCAACCACACGAACGGTGACACGGTCGTCGATATCTGCTTCGAAAGTGAATGTATCACTTCCTCCATTACAACTCCCCACCTCGTCTAGCCGATTCTCACCGAAACGAATTGGTGTCTGAGCATATCCCATTGTGGCGCACAGCATAACCACAGCAGCCATCAACACAATCTGAGACATCACAAAACCTCGCATACCACTCCTCCTTTTTGGCAGATTTTCTAAGACTTCAAACATAAACACGACGTCAGTAAGCCCTCCTCTATAAATTGCCTACCCAAATGAACACTTACGGGGAGCAGCCGGAATGTTTCCGTGAAGTATCTTGACGAAGCGTTGTCTCTCACGATTCGCCTATGTTTTCAGAAGTTTATAGAAATTTATAAGCTTTTATATTTTGGCGACTTATAGACCCTGCTTTAATGCTGACATTCGAACGCTTTTCGCGTCACAGATGAAAGGTCGAGAATTTGTTATCAAATCAATGGTTTTGTTCTCTCTGGAGGTTGGGATCGAGCCTTTTTAGCTCTAGAGATGGAAATTTTCGGAGCTTTATTCCAAAATGGGCGAACGTTTCGATATTTCTGGCCATGATCAACCGTATCATTTTTGGTACGGTTGATCATGGTAGACCGCACCAAGAAAATCCCAGCGCATTTTTACCGCAACGACACCAGTGGGGAACCTATTCGCGATTGGCTTAAAGGCCTCAGCTTGGCCGATCGCCGCACCATCGTCAAGGACATCCAGAAGGTCGAATTCGGTTGGCCCATCGGTTTGCCGGTCTGCCGGCCCCTGGGGCAGGGCGTGTGGGCAGTACGGAGCGACCTCACCTCGGGCCGTATCGCTCGCGTGCTCTTCTGTATCACGCAGGGCCAGATGGTGCTACTTCACGGCTTTATCAAGAAAACGCAGCAGACACCGAAGCGAGATTTGGATCTCGCGCTGCGGCGTCAAAGGGACATGGAATCATGAGTAACACGTCTCATCCCCACATCGGGTCCTCGTTCGATGACTTTCTGGCTGATGAGGGCCTGCTCGACGCCTGCGAGACACAGGCCATCAAAGAACTCTTGGCTATACAGATCGAGCAAGCGATGCAGGCTCAGGGTCTATCCCGCACCGCCATGGCGGCCCGTATGCACACCAGCCATGCGGCGCTGAATCGGCTCCTAGATCCTGCGAATTCGTCTGTAACCCTACGTACCTTGCAGAAAGCCGCAGCGGTAGTGGGTCGCCGCTTGCGGTTGGAATTGGTGGATATGGATGACTAAGCCGAAGTTCCCCTGGCAGAATAGGCGGAGGGTTAAGTAGATCAACAGGTTGGCCCAATTCAAAAGTCCATTT
>CBCXVS010000478.1:0-2538 GCA_965178525.1 uncultured bacterium
GGACTTTTGAATTGGGCCAACCTGTTGATCTACTTAACCCTCCGCCTATTCTGCCAGGGGAACTTCGGCCTAGAGATCCTTGTCGTGGATAACGCCTCGACCGACGGCAGCGTGCGCATGGTGCGGGAGGCGTTTCCCGCTGTCCGCCTCCTGCAGCTGCACGAGAACATCGGGTGCGCTGCACGCAACCATGGCGTCGCGGCGGCACGGGGCGAGATTGTCATCACCATCGATAATGATGTGCTTCTCACAGAAACCAATAGCATCCACACGATTGTCGATCTCTTTACGCAGTGTCCTTCCGTGGCATGTATTAATTTCAAGATTTTGGATGCTCAGGGACATCTCTCACAGAGTGACTGGTGTCACCCACGTGACTGGCAGCGTTGTGGCGATGAGGAATTTTTGACCGACTATGTCCTCGAAGGCGCTTCTGCTTTTCGGCGGCACGTGTTTGCGCACATCGGTGGTTACTGGGCCCCTTTCTTTATTGGCCATGAAGGGCACGACTTGGCGTATCGTCTGCTCGGGGCAGGCTACGATCTACTTTATTCTCCCCGTGTGCAAGTGACCCGTTTGCGCTCTGCTGACGCACGGCCCTCGTCACGCATCTACTACACGTTTACCAGGAATGCGATTTGGGTATCCCTCAGGAATCATCGTCCCCTCGCGGCTGTCCGCGCGATCAACAAATATATGGCGCTCATGGCGTTCTCGTCGCTACGAGCAGGACATTTGACGAGTTTTGTCCGTGGCATCCGGGACGGCCTTGCAGGGGCATCGTGCGCCATGGCTTCGCGCCATCCACTCAGCCTGGAGGCATACCGGAAGCTCCGACATATCCGGCAGAACCAACCGAGTCTATTTGCGAAAGTGAGACGCCATTGGTACGAGCAGCCGATATAGCCGCAACCAGCTGGACGATACGTGAAATTCACGACCGTGATGCTTGGAACGCGTTGGTCTTGGCATTCCCCCACTATGACCTCCGCCAGGGCTATGAATGGGGAGAAGTGCGGGCCAGTCAGGGTTGGTACCCTTGGCGGCTTGCAGTCTTTCAAGATGGGGAATGCGTCGCGGCCATGTCGCTTCTCGCCAGATATCTTCCCGGGCTTGGCCGGTCGATTCTCTATGCGCCCGGAGGCCCGCTCGTGACCGATGCTGCCTGTGAAGCCGCGTGGGAAGGGATTCTCATGGGACTTCGGTCTGTCGCCGCCCATATGCAAGCGGTTTTTGTGCGGGTCAACCCAACCCTCCCGGATACGGATGAGAGGCTGCGCGGGGCCTTGGTGACGCGGGGTTTTCAGCACTTAGCAGACGACTGGACGGCGTGGAATGTTCCACGGATCACGATGACGATGGACCTGAGCGCTCCTGAAGACGTCCTCAAATGCAAACTCCGCAAACGCTACCGAGAATACATCACGTCCGCACCCGATGGGCCAAGCAAGCAGGGTGCGAGATGATCGACTGGGGAGGTGTCGGCACGCACTTTCCACCTCAAAAGAGTGATCCGGGTTTTGGCGTGTATCACTTTAAATCCGGGTTCAATTCCTCCCTAGAATATTTCACCGGATACTATGACTTGGTGTTCGCCCACTGGCATTATCATAGTTTTAGACTTTTGGAACGCCGGGTAGCCGGGGCTGCCTGGAGCCTCCGAGCCCGGTTGAATGGAACATGGACGCAGATGAAGAATATCACGCACACCAGCACGAGGAAATGGCGGCAATTCCGCATCAGCCTGTCGCAACAGGGGCTGCGGACAACCCTGTTTTGGGCGGCTTTTGGTTATTTGAAGCCGAATCGCTTTACGATACTAGCGCGCGATCTCACGGGTGACAAAGCCACTTGGCGACCCAGACGAAGTGTGCGATGTGAGGTATGGGACGCAAAAGATATGCGCGCTTGGCGACAGCAGCATCCAGGGCTGCCCACCGAGTTTTATCAAGACGAAATCGATGATGTCGATTCCTGTGCGGTCGCATTGGTTGATGGCGCGCTGGCGGGCTTGATCTGGATTTACCGCTCTGATGCTGCCAGTCGGTTGTTTCGGTTCGACGCCTTGGAAGCCGAACTCAACCAGGGTTATATCCTTCCTGCCTACCGAGGTATGGGGCTTTTCAAAGATATCTTAACCTACGCTTGCTGCTGGTTGCAGAGGCAGGATTATCAAACCGTTTACGCTGGCGTCCATGCGGCCAATACGCCGTCGTTGCGGGCCTTCCTCGGTGCAGAGTTCCGGCCGAGAGGCAATGCCTGGCACTTTTTAATGTTTCGCCCCAAGGTCCGGGAGCACGACCTCCGGAAGCGTTCCTTACATCGGCAGACAAGGCGTGCGACATGCAAAGGCGTATAACCATTGTGCTGGTTCCGGAGCCACACGCCATGCACTTCCTCTTAGGTAGCGGCTTGGCAGCAGTCGGCCTGTTAGGATGGCGGAAAAAGGAGACCGTACGTAGCTAAACCGAAGTTCCCCTGGCAGAATAGGCGGAGGGTTAAGTAGATCAACAGGTTGGCCTAATTCAAAAGTCCATT
>CBCXVS010000479.1:0-2426 GCA_965178525.1 uncultured bacterium
GGGGTCCGGTGGTACCATCGGAACCGGGCAAGACCAAAATCTCCATTCGCCTCGACAACCGTGTCTTGGATTATTTTCGCAGCGTCGTTGAGCAGGCTGGTGGAGGGAATTACCAAACCCTTATCAACGACGCGCTCATGGCATACATCCAACAACAATCCGTGCTGGAGGCGGTGCGTCAGGCGGTGCATGAGAAATTACAACCGGTCGTGGAACAAGCAGGACTAACCAATCGTTCAAGCGAACACAGCTAAAACCACGCGTTTGAATATTTTGATTCTACGGGGTATCCGAGTCCAACGCACCGACGGATTCCCCCGCTCTTCCCAGGTCACCATCTCTCGCATCCCGCAGCGCCCGTTACCCGCCTTGCCCCTGCAGAGCTTGCCATATTTTTGCTGGCGTCAGTGGGGTATCGATATGGCGCACCCCCAAGGGAGCCAACGCATCCATAACGGCATTGGCGACGGCCACCGGCACCGCCAGGGTCGGTATCTCACCAATGCCTTTCACCCCCAAGGGCGTGAGCGGCGAGGGCGTTTCCAGAGTCTCTAAGATCAACGCAGGGATGTGGGCCGCTTTGGGTATGGCATAGTCCAACAGACTGCCGGTCAACGGCTGGCCCTCGAGGCTGTAGACCATGCCTTCCAGAAGGGCTTGACCAATGCCCTGGGCCACACTGCCTTGCACCTGTCCAGCCGCTAGCAGGGGATTGATAATGCGGCCGGCATCATGCACGGCCACATATTTCAGGATGCGGATGGCGCCCGTCTCCGGGGACACCTCGACCACGGCGACATGCGCCCCAAAGGCATAGGGACTTGCCGGTAGCGTGTGGCTGCCGCTAAAGTCGAGTCCCCGTTCGACTTCTGGTGGCAACTGGGCCTCGTCATAGGCGGCGGCAGCGATGCGGGAAAATGGCATGTCGTGTTCCGGGCGGTGACGATTGCAAACCCGTCCGTCCTGGAAAACGACGTCTTCGGGTAGGCAGTCGAGCAGATGGCTAGCAATGAGGATAAGGTTGGGCGGGCCTCCTGCAGCACGCCGTAGGCGGCAGAGCTGCCAGCGATGAGGCCACGGCTCCCGGATGTGCCTCCGCCAGCCGGCAGATCGTCCGTATCGCCGTGCAAGAGCTGCACATCGGCAGGCGTCACGCCCAATGTATCCGCCACAATCTGCGCAAAGGTCGTCTCCGATCCTTGTCCGTGAGGCGAAATCCCGGTGTGCAGCAGAATGCGGCCCGAGGGTTCGATGATCACCCGGGCGTGTTCGGCGAGGTTGGGGGTGCGGGCGCCAGTGCCTTTGACCACCGTGGCCAGGCCCACCCCGATACGGGGCTCTTGGGTCGCGCTTTGCTGGCGCGACCGGGCTCGCCAGGTGGCGTACTCCGACGGCTCCAGGGCGCGATCAAGCGCTTGTTCATACTGCCCGGAATCATACGTGATGCCGGTCGGCGTGCCGTATGGGAAGGCATCGGGCGGGATCAAGTTTTTCCGTCTGACTTCTGCCGGGTCCAGATGCAGGTCGTTGGCAATCAGGTCGATGGTGCGCTCCAGGCAGAACGCCGCCTCAGGCCCGCCAGCGCTGCGGTAGGCCCCGGTTGGCGGCTTATTGGTGACCACGCCGTGTACCTCGATGCGCATGGTAGGCGTGGTATACGGTCCGGTGAGGCGATGACTGGTTGAGACCGGCACGGTGGGCGTGGAGAGGAGAAAATATGCGCCCAGGTCGGCCACAATCTGCACGCGAATGCCCAGCAGGGGCCATCATGTTGCGCCGCTGCCTCCACCTCGACGTGGTGTCCCCTGCCATGAAAGGCCAGCAGGTTTTCCCGGCGTTCTTCGACCCACTTGACCGGACGGCCCAGGTGAATGGCGAGGTACGCGATGCTCACCTCTTCCGGAAACAAACACCCCTTTTCTCCGAAACCGCCTCCGACGTCAGGCGTCACCACGCGCACGCTGCTCTCCGGGCGGCCCAGTAACTGGGCCAGATGCGCTTTCATGCCATGCGGGTTCTGCGTCGAGTCCCACACCGTCAGCAGGTCGTCTTGGGGCTGGTAGTCGGCCACCACACCGCGGTTTTCCATGGGCGCAGTGGCTAGGCGTTGCACCTGGTATGACTGCCGTACAACATGGTCGGCCTGCGCAAAAGCTGCGTCCACATCACCGCCGGCGCTGGTGATGCGCAGGACGCGATTCGACGCCAATTCCTGATGCACGACCGGCGTATCGTGTCGCATCGCCTGCAGCGGGTCGATCACGGCCGGCAGCGGTGCATAATCCACCTGGATCAGGTCCAGCGCCTCCCGAGCCACGTATGGGCCCTAAGTGTGCGACCTGAAGACGCATAACTTGGGTGGTTTGAACCAGTTGAAGGAAATGCAGGTCCGTGTGCGGACCTATCGCCACCCTCACATGCGTCGC
>CBCXVS010000480.1:0-2340 GCA_965178525.1 uncultured bacterium
GTGCCATAAGGTCTCCTTTCCGACGTAGTATGACACGGAACGACCAAAAACCAAAGATTTAATTGAAAGACCACTTAGTATATAATAAAGTTGTGCGGGGCCTCGATCAGCGTGTCGGCCGCTTTCGGCCACATGGGGAGGTAATAGCAGCACTAACATGTCTCAACTATTTGATTCTTATATATTTGTCCTTGAGTGTGTTTTTCTGGGGTGGCCGACGCCGTGATCGAGGCCTCCCCGTGTAACGAAAATTTTGGCCAAGTTTGTCTTCGAGCAGGTTTTCACCCGGAAAATCAAGTCGGCTTAATGAGCCACTGTGTCAAGGATGGCGTGGCCAGCTTTGTCTGCCGGGTATTCCTTTGCACAAAGGACATTGTAGATGTGGCCGCGAGGAAAATGATCTATGACAAGAGACGCGAATTTGCGCTCGGAGATCAAGAGCGCGAGATGAACCAACCGTTCCTGCTTCACTTGTGACGAATCGTCCACGACCTTATTGTGCCAGTTCACGAATTTGAGATTGCCGACGGGACTGTAGCGCCACTCACTGACATCTTGGTTTTCCAGATGCGGTCCAAGGATGGGGAGCTTGGACAACAAGTCCGATACCGGCTTGCTCGGTGGCAAGTAAGGACCGATATCGTTCTGATAGGCGTAGCGTAAGGCGGTCGGGAAGATGCTATTGAAATACGCTGCGAACGTGACGTCCCCGGGGCGTGGTGGCTCGAACATGCGGATAACCATACGGTCGGCACTCACCTTCAGCTCTTCGCGTAGGCGTGCTGCCGCGATGGGTGCCAAGGCTCTGCCCTTGCTGTAGCCTGTGATAACAACAGGTTTTTCACCCGTCATCCGCTTTTTAACCACCGTCTGGAATCCTGTTTGCCACAAGCCTTCGACCGATTTGGAAAACCCCTCATGAAGTGTGCCCGGGATGCCCGAGACCTTAACTTCCTCCGGCGTTAGCAGGAAGTTGTTGCACCAGTCGCGGAGCACCTGCTCCCAGTTGTGGAGCGGCTCCTCCGCTGAGGGCATGGCAGTTCCACGGAAGGCCAGGATCACGCTGTTAGCTGTATCAGCCACATAGCATGCGTCAATCTCGTTTGTTCCCGCCGTGAATGTTGTTGGCGGTTTGCCAGTGAATCCTACGTCCGAGGCGAGAGGAAATCCCTCGACACCATCATCCGTGTCAATCCCATAGGCACATAAGCTCGCGGCGAGAATGCTGCAGATGGCTTCTTCAGTTTCCATCAGGTCTTCCTCCATGTTGTCCGACATCATTATGCATACTTGATCATCGGCTGATTATTAATTGCGGGCGTGATTGGCCTCTGAGTTGAAGCAAAACAGGAACGTACGCTAAGCCGTAACCCTTGTCGAGAACATCCTGTTATAAGCCCGTCATGTGTATGCTGTATGTGACAAAATATTAAAGTCCAAAACAAAATAAATATTGTCCTTATGGAGCCCACCTTCTCCCTCAACTCTATTTTCTACCTGATCTGTTAATACCTAGATCAGATATGAATTGAAAAATGCTTAATAAATTATAGAAATTTTTTTCATTATAGTCAATATTCAAAGAAAGTGTGTATTTATACATAATAACATACTGCATGACAATATAGTATTTTTTATTTAAAATAAATAACAATGAAGAAATATAAAAATATAAAAAATACATATATGTACAACATATAATATTTAAATATATAAAATGTCATACAAAATTAACAATGATACAGAAATATTATAGGACGAGACCAAGTGGATGAGATACATAACTGGGCCTAGCGAGCACGTAACTGTGAAAAGTCTCACCCCCAGCTACCGCAACTTTCCCGGCAAAATCCGATTTCGGGAGAGTTGCTTGCCTGAATGCGAGGAATATCAAGCACTTTTACGGAAACAGAGATGAGGTCTCAGACATCATTTTAGGGAAACTTGGTGTCGACCTATCCAATTTGTCGTGCGGTCCGTCCGCATTACTCAAAATGAACTGCGGCGCGAGACGACCATCATTCAATGGCTTGCGACACCCTGAGACTTTTAACAGCTACGTGCCCTCTACCCCAAGCTGAAGTGCGCTCATTTCTGCACAGCCAATTACCACCGGGCCGCACGGAAGACATCCATAACCAGTTGTTGACCGCCGGTATACCATTGGGAGATCGTTTGTCCTCAGACCGCCACCAAGCCACGGGGTGAGTAGATGCTCTTAACATTTTGTTATTCAATGCAAAATTCTATTCTCATTTAAAAAAAAGTTTCATGCAGAAGTTCCCCACTCCGTCTCATGAAATGAGGCACGCCTGCACGTCAACTCTGATATAAAGAAGA
>CBCXVS010000481.1:0-2318 GCA_965178525.1 uncultured bacterium
AATGGACTTTTGAATTGGGCCAACCTGTTGATCTACTTAACCCTCCGCCTATTCTGCCAGGGGAACTTCGGTTTAGCCTTGGGGCGTGATCATAGCGCTCAACACCCCGAGGATCCGATGGGTCTGGCTGGGCAAGACATGGGGTTCCAGATCGCGGTGGATCTTCTTTTCCTCTTGATTGAGCCTGGCAAAATACCAGAGGTCGCCTGTTGTGATAGCGCCGTGCGCCGTCGGCATACCACTGGCAAATACCTCGGCGACGGCAATCAGTTCGGCGGTCAGCTGCGCAAAGCCGCGCTCGATGTCGGCGCCTTTGGCCTCTACGACGACGAGATTTCCCGCTTTCCGCAGGAGATAGTCAACCGTGCCCTGCAAACCATCGGTGCTGACCGGGTATTCAATATAAAGTGTGGTCTGCAGCGCCGTGCAGAGAGCGGTTAAGATGGGATCGATATAGACAACGCGTCGTGCCGCCTCATTGAGCGTTGGGATGACCAGACGCAATTGCGTAATGGTCCTCGCGATCTGTTCCGCATCGACACCAACCTCTGCCTGGGACAGCTCAAGATTCCCGGATTGCAGAGTATATCCCAGTTCTACAAGCCACTGCTCGTATCCATAGAGGTTGTTGTAAAAGTCGCTGAACGTGTGCTTTTCCATCTCATGACACCTCTGCTTTTGGGCGACGCGCTCCCTCCATACGGGGGGAGCTAAAAATGTTTCCCTAACGCGGTTGTCTTGAAAAGTGCTTTTAAACTTCCTATCCTCTGCTTGTAGCAAGGGGCTCATTCCTACAGTTCCATAACCCCGTTATAGGGCACACGTGATAACGAAACCTATGATGCTCGAACTCCCCGCACCCCGCAGCATATTCGACATTACCCTGGACGATGGCGCCATCGCCCGTATCCGGCGCCACGGCGAGACATCGCAGGCGGTGCGGCTTTTCCTGAGTCACGGTAATGGCTTCGCTATTGACGGCTATCTTCCCTTCTGGCAGCCATTGCTCGAACGCTTTGACGTCATCCTCTTCGATTACCGCAACCATGGCTGGAACCCCCCGTCCGATCCGGCGCATCACACCTATGCCCAGCTCGCCCGCGACGTCGAGACGATCTATCAGGGGGTCACGGCGCGTCTTGGGGCGAAAACCAGCGTCGGCGTGTTCCACTCCTTGGCGGCGCGTACCGCGATCAAGCATGCCGTAGAAATGGGCTGGCGCTGGGACGCGCTCGTGCTGTTCGATCCGTCGAACGTACCGCCTCAGGGGCATCCCCTGTATGAGTTGATGCGCCAAACCGATCATCGGCTCGCAGATTGGGCTCGCAGCCGGCAAGAGCGCTTTACGGAGCCGGGCGAACTTGCCGAGGTGTTCAAGAATCTGCGGGCGCACCAGGGGTGGGTCGCGGGGGCGCACGAGCTGATGGCGCGTGCGATTCTGCGTCAGGACTCGGCAACGGGCGACTGGGTGCTGATCTGTCCGGGCGCACTCGAGGCCAAGCTCTATCTCAGCAATCTTCTGCTCAACCTCTGGCCCGCCGTGACGGCGTACGGGGGACCTGTGAAACTGATTGGCGCCGACCCGACGGTCGAGCGGCCGGGGGTGCCGGCACTGACAAGCCGGGAGCTTGCGCTCACGCAAGGCTATGTCTATGAAACCATGACGGGGGCCGGACACATGATGCAGCTCGAACAGCCGGAAGCCAGCCGACGCGCCATGCTGTCATTTCTCGCCGAGTGCGGGCTTCTCCGTTCCTGAACCTACCGTTGTTTCCGGTCGCACGATTTCGCCCCGCCTTAGACGTTTCTTATTTGTACATCCTCACGCCATGGGCCATAATTTTAGTATAAGAAAAATCTAACAACCTAGACGGGCTCAGGCTGCGTGGGCTAGGCTCACCCAGGAAACCATGGGAGGGTTGCTCGATGCCGCTGCCATACGAATTATGGGATGATATCGTGCCCGAGAGCACAACGGTCGTGGGCGATATCGACACGTTTCTGGCCTATATCGAATACGGTTATGCGTGGCAAGATTGGTGCAAACGCGTGCATCAATGCATGAGTTGGATTAGCCAAGATTTTGGCCCGGTGTCGCCCGATGTGGTGCGGCAGTTAATGCAAAGACCCTCATGCCCGTGATACACCACCGCCTCACTGGCCGTGGCGATGCCGTTATATGTGCTGTGCATCCGTGCCTGTCCGTGCACCCCTTAAGTGCCTGGGCGTCATTACCTTTATATATTTCTCCAGGGGAAAGATATAAACTTAATTTTGCCTCAGTACTTATACACCCATGTATGCCCCAACCCGTTGTT
>CBCXVS010000482.1:0-2308 GCA_965178525.1 uncultured bacterium
TGGACTTTTGAATTGGGCCAACCTGTTGATCTACTTAACCCTCCGCCTATTCTGCCAGGGGAACTTCGGTCTAGCAGACACGGCGCACAGCCTTTTCCACACGGCGTGTCTGCGGTATAGACTTGGTGTAAAAATTCAGGCATGATGGAAGAAACAGCGTATGACATACACTCTGCACGGCCGATCACCGCACTGCCTTACTTTGCAAGAGGAGACATGATGGAACCATCGATCTTTCGGCAAGAGTTGTTTTGGTGGGCGCTCGGTTTGGTGCTCGGTCTACCGAGCATCGTGGTCGCCCTGGGCGAGCTGAGCGAGCGGTTCGAGCAGCGTGGCAACCCGCTGGCGGAGGGTCTCCGTCAGGTGTATTATGGCGTCATTCCCCTTCTTACCGTCCTCTTTATCGCCCAGCAGATTCTCGGCTTTTCCGGCTCACTGCCGTGGCTACAGGCGATGGAGACGTTGTTTTGGATTAGTGTCCTCTATGCGAGTCTCACGCTGATTTTCAACCTGTCCCAATTCAGGCAACAACGGCCGGCCGCATGGGTCAACCACATCCCCGTCCTGGTCTTTGCGCTGGCCCGCGTCTTCGTGGTATTCTTCGTGGCCTCGCACGTTCTCTCCGGCATCTGGGGGTTTGAACTCGGTAAAGTGACCACCGTGGTCGGCATTGGGTCCATGGTGATGGCGCTGGCGCTGCGAGATACCCTGAGCAATCTGGTATCTGGCTTCATGCTGCTGGCGGACCGTCCCTTCAAGGTCGGTGATTATGTCGTCGTCGATGGACAATCGATGGTGGTCGAGGATATCGGCTGGCGCACAACACGGTTTACCCATTCTGAAGATGACGGATTGGTCATCGTTCCAAATGGCAATCTGGAAAAGCAGACACTCGTCAACTACGGTCAAGAAGGCTCCCGGTACCTGGCGCATTTCTATTTCCGTTTTTCGTATGACGATCCCCCTAATCTGGTGAAGCAGATGCTCAGCGACGTCATTCAAGATATTGATGAGATTATGACCGCTCCGGCCCCGACCATTCTTTTATATGAATACCAGGAGTATGCGATTCAGTACCGTGTGTCGGTGTATGTCGACTTTTTGAACCTGGACACCGTGTGGGACCAGATCAAAACGAAGATGTATTACATGGCCAAACGCTACAACTTGACCATTCCGCTCCCGACGCGGATCTTGCGCCATGTTGACAGCCCCGCTGCCATGCCCGTGGATTCCCACCATGATATCGTGCAGATGTTCCGGAACGTGGCGCTGTTCCGCACCTTGCCGCCGGAGATATTGTAACGTATGGGCGCCATCGCGACCGCGTGCGATTACGGTGCCGGCGAACGGATCGTGCGCCAGGGCGAGCCCGATGAAGGCATTTATATTGTGCAAAGCGGTCGTGTCATGCTCGCCGCTCGCCGCCGAAGCGGACGGGAGGAAGAGGTGGCGCACCTGATAGCCGGTGACGTCTTTGGGGAGATGGCGTTGTTACCGGGGGAACCGAGTCCTGTGTCTGCCATCGTCACGGCGGATGCGCATGTGTTGCTCATTACGGATGAGATGATTGTGCAACTTGTCGGCGAGAGTAATCTGTTTGCCAGGGAAATGAACCTCTTTCTCGAAGAACGTAAACGCACCCTCTATGCCTTTCTCAATACGGATCGCCAAGGACAGGCGGCGGAGAAGGCGTTCACCAGCGCCTTTGCCGTGTCGGGCGGAGAGGACGCAGATACCTTTTGATGGCATGTGCTGGAAGCGGACGCCATACGGCGGCGCGGCCTCGATGGCATGAGCAAGAATCGCATCGAGCGATGGCAAAAGGAGCGTTGCATAACCATGCGTGTACTCCATGAATTGCGTATCAAATCCAAGCTGACGCTGCTCGTCGTCGCGGTGAGCTTGGGCGCGATCCTGACGGTGGGTTACCTGAACTGGCGGTTTACCCGCACGACCCTGACCCAGACCATCGTCAATCAACTGACCAGTGTACGCGCCTCCAAAGCCGCGCAAATTGAGGCGTATTTCGAGAACATTCGCCATCAAGTCGAAACCCTCTGTGAGGACGACATGATCATTGCCGCCATGGTGCGGTTCAAGAAGGCGTTTCGGAAGCTCAGTCTGCAGCAGATCCCCGGCGAATGGCAGGAAGCGATTGTGCAGTACTACAGTGACATCTTTTTTCCCAAGCTTTTTGTCCATATCGAGGGCGAACCCGGAATGGCCTGAAGTGAAGCTCTAACTGCATGTCGTGTCAACGGTTGACGCAACACATGAGGGGGTTTTGTCATGAGGGGAGCGGTCT
>CBCXVS010000483.1:0-2307 GCA_965178525.1 uncultured bacterium
TTTGAGGATGATTCGGTGGGCATCTGGGCTGGGCTAGGGAACCTGATCTTATGCTATTGAGGAACAACTCTATTAGAAAACGACTTCAAACACACCGGTATCGTGGATACGGTATACATAGAAGTCATGGTCTAAGGTGAAGATTCGGGTGAGGTTGAGGCTCTCGGCCGCGACCACCAAGGACGCATCTGCCAAGTCCATTGGGGTGTCCTGATACTGTTGCATCAGCTGGCGCATCCGTTTTTGTTCAGCTTCATTGGAGAGATGGATGCGGAGCACGCCGGCCTCGATATACGCCCACAGATTGCGCTGGAGTGGCCATCCGCCGATTCGAGAGATGAGATACATCGCTTCGGTCAAAGCCAGCCACGTGGTCACCAGAGGGAGGGCAAGGGTTGCAAACGTTGCACGGCACCGAGGATTTTGGGATTGGTTCTTATCGATGAGGGCAACCAGGGCACTCGCATCCGTGAGTGTCACAGTTTCAGGCCCATCTGCTGGTACTTTTCGGTGATGATCTCACCAAAAACCGTTTTGTGGAGTTCGTGATGCGTCGCGCGAGGTATTCTCTCAGCGTTGTCTGCTTCTGCAAATAGCTGTAGAGCAGTCTCCCGAAGCCTCATCTCGTCCGGCATGGCGCTTGCTGTATCGGCTCCTTCCGGAAGGACAATCAGCCGGAGTTTGCGTCCCTTGAACGCCTCAGCATGGGCGGCAAGTTCCTCCCAGGTTCCTTCGAAAACTTCGACACCAGCCATATCTGTTTCCCCTACAAGAACAATGACAGATTGAATTGTTTTCCCTAACTGCATTCGTCCCTACCTCCATTCTAGCACGGGGTCTCAAAACAGGTCTACAATGGCAACTAAAATGGAGTCAGCGAAAAAAAGGGGACACGAAACCTCAGTGTGGCGCTTTGATGCGCATGATCACTCGCAGGATCCAGTTGCGCGGGCGATTCTTTAGTGGCTCTTGGACAACCTGAAACCCCCCGCGACGGAAGAGGGGCTCGGTCCCGAAGTAGGCGTTGTCGTCGCCGGTGCGCGCGGCGCCCGCGCGCGGATACGCTTCGACGGCGGGTGCGCCTTTCTCGGTGGCGTACGCCACCGCCGCCCGGATCAAAGCGAGCGCAATCCCGCGG
This sequence comes from uncultured bacterium, assembly GCA_965178525.1. Classification (GTDB taxonomy): domain Bacteria; phylum Tectomicrobia; class Entotheonellia; order Entotheonellales; family Entotheonellaceae; genus CBCXVS01. The sequence goes on from CBCXVS010000483.1 coordinate 1,139, forward strand.
CCGCGGGCCGCCTTCAGCACGGTGATGCAGGGGATGACCCAGACGTCCTCGTCGTCAACGCGAGGCATCGCACGCGACGCCTCGATGCGCGCCAGTTCGCTTCGGGGAGCGACGGCGACCCAGCCGACGGGCTCGTCGCCCTCGAAGGCAAGTAGCCCCGGGGCGCGGCGGCGGCGGGCGAGTTTCGTCATCGCGTTGCGCCGGCGCTGGCTCGCGGAGTCCGAGCCGGGCAGCTCGCGCATTTGCGCGTCGGTCAGGCGTGGGTACATGCACCAACAACCCGCGCCCCAGTTCCCGCGTAGGACCTTGCCGAACGCATCCATGAGTCGCGGGGTCAATGGGCGGAAGATCAGCACCGGGCTCTTCGCCTTTCCTACGTGCTTCCGGGCTTTCGATGATTCGCGTGGCATTCGATTGCCCTCCTGTAAAATGGGGTCAGAGTACATTTCTTTAAAGGTCATTCTGTCCAGGTACTCAAAAAAAGATGCTGACATTCTTGGCTAACAGGGTGCTCTGATCCAGAATGATTTTGCGGCGCGCAATCTTCCACGCGCCGTTGACCTGTCGGAGGACATCTTCCCGCCCGCCGACAAAGAAATCTTGTTCGCTCTCGCCTCGACTCCGGTACACCATGAAATTCGAAAAGACGTTGTACTGCGAAGCCGTCTCCCCCGCTTCCACCTCGATGTTGGACAGGAAGTGGCGCGTGCGCGATGGCGGGTCTTCCGCCCACGCCATGCCGGTATCCAGGCGGGCAATGCGCAGGCGCAGGGATGCTTTGTCCTCATCCAGAATGGCCAGTTCCTGCTCGTTGGACAGCTCCCGGTCGTCGTAGCGGTCATCGTCGAGAATGACGATGCTCTTGCTCGTCTTGGCATAGCGGGTCGTGCGGACAGGCATCCAATAGTGCACGTCGTCGCTCAGCAAATCGAGCCACTCGTGAAATCGCCTTTGATCCAACAAACGCGCCTCATGGTACAAGAACTGCTCGATCTCACGGCTGACTGTGTCCTGCATATGCCCGTCCCTCCCTCAGTCCTCAGTCCTTCATTTCTTGAGTACCCGATCACGGACCTGCGTATAGGCCAAATTGGCGGCGGCAAGCGCGCCTTGTTGCCAGCCCGGCCAGTAGCTCAGAAAATCGCCCGCCAGGTAGATATTGCCCTCCG
>CBCXVS010000484.1:0-2238 GCA_965178525.1 uncultured bacterium
TGACCTGGCTGGGCTCCCTCCATCGTTTGGGGGAGGATAGCCTACCTCATTAACTATTGGGGAACAACCCTAATAATGGTAAATATCCCAGTACCAACAATAATGTGCACCATAAATTCAAAGAGAGGCTTCCACCACGCCTGCTCTGTTTCACCCAAAAGAAGCCTCCGTTCTTCTCGTGGCAGCTCTAATTTAGCTCCTTGTGGGAGGGGTGCTCTGTCCCCTTGTTGTATTTCTGCATGATGCCATAGCTAGTGCCTAAGTGCAAAGACATGCATCACATTCCTCAATATAGTTTAAACCAATGAGAGACGCCTGAGTTCGCCGCGACAGGCGGGCGCCGCCTATCACGTCGAGGTACGCCGTCCTAACGGCGCACTTGGTAGCCCGCCGCCTCACGATCCCAGGTGGTGGCGCTGAGCCCACGCTCGCGCAGCTGGTTCTTCTGGATTTTCTGCGTCGGGGTCTTGGGAATCTCGTCCAGGTACTCGATGTAGCGCGGCACCGCGAAATACGGCATGCGCGGCACGCAGAAGTCCAGGATCGCTTCCGGCTTCGGCGCGGTCACGCCGGGCTTCAGGACCAGGCAGGCCAGCACTTCGTCCTCGCCCCCTTCCTCGGCCTTCACCGCCACGGCGGCCACTTCTTCCATGCCGGGATACTCCAGTAACACCGCCTCGACCTCATAGGAGGAGATGTTCTCGCCCCGGCGGCGAATCGTGTCCTTGATGCGGTCGATGTACCAGACGAATCCACGCGCATCCATGCGACCGGCATCGCCCGTGTGAAACCAGAAGTTCCGCCACGTCTCCACCGTGCGCTCCGGCATGCCGTTGTAGCCCTGCATAAAACAGAACGGCTCCTTGGGCCGCACGAGAATTTCGCCGACGCGGTCTCGCGGCACTTCTTCATCCGTATCCGGATCCGCGATGATCACCTCGAAGTAGTCGTCCCACACCTTGCCGGAACAGCCCGCTTCGTCGGGGGCATCGAGAGGACGCCACACCGGAATATTGACTTCGGTCATGCCGAATAGCTCATTGAACTTGGGGATGCCGAAGCGTTCTCGCAATGCGGCCAGCGTGTCCTCGGTGACGGGGAGGGCGGACATGATGCGCAGCTTATTGTCCGTGTCCGTGGGCTTGGGCGGTTGGCGCAAGATGAAGTCGTTCATCACCCCAAGCGAGTTGGTCACCGTCGCCTCGTATTTGCGGATGTCGTCGATCCAGGTGCTGGCCCTGAAATGCTTCATCAGCACGGCGCTACCGCCCGCCACCAGGGTGCCGTAGGTTTGCATGAGCAGGCCCTGGGCGTGAAAGAGCGGCATGCAGATGTAGTAGCGGTCCTCGGGGGTCAGCCCCAGATGCACCTTCATGCCCAATCCGAACAGATACAGATGGCCGTGGGGCATCAGCACGCCTTTGGACGGCCCGGTGGTGCCGGAGGTGTACATGAGCAGGAAGGTATCATCGGGACTGACGCCGACCTCGCGCTGGTTCAGCTCGGCGGCGGGCGACTCGTTGGCGCCGGCCAGCATGGCATCCCAACCGATGACGCCGGGCGGACGGCTCTCGCCCAGCACGATGACATTGCGGAGAGCGGGGAAAGCAGCCGGGCGCAGGTTGGCGGCATCGCCGGTATCGACCTCCGGGGCAACTTCACGCAGCATATCCAGGTAGTCAACCGGCCCGGAACGGTCCATCAGGATGAGCGCGGTAGAGTCCGAATGCTGCACCAGATATTCCATGTCCGTGGTGCGAAAGCGGGTATTGATTGGCACCAGCACCGCCCCGATCTTGGCGATAGCGCCAAAGAGGAACAGCCACTCGGCGCGGTTGGGCATCCAGAGAGAAACCTTGTCGCCCGGCTGCACCCCCAGGTTGATGAGCGCCCGCGCCACCCGGTCAACCTCATCGCGGAACGCGGCAAAGGACCACCGCCGCCCCTCATACATCAAAGCCTCGCGAGGGCCAAATCGTTCGGCGGCCTGGTTGAGCAGATCGCCAATCGTCTGCTTGTCAAACCAATCGGGCATGGGATGCTACCTCCTGCGTGAGGGATAAACCACGCTGACAGTTCTGGTTACAGCTGTTCCGGTAGGCAATGTCCATAGATACTAAAACACTTGGGTCAAGTCGATGTGCAACCCCGGCAGCAGGGGCGATGTCAGCGTGTCTGTCCGGCGGTAGCGGTCGGCTACCACGAACCGGCCGTTCTCCAGCCGCATCGTATCGATGG
>CBCXVS010000485.1:0-2166 GCA_965178525.1 uncultured bacterium
CATGTAAATGGACTTTTGAATTTGGCTAACCTGTTGATCTACTTAACCCTCCGCCTATTCTGCCAGGGGAACTTCGGACTAGGCTCTTGAGGATTCGCATATAGCCCTCGCTCTGCACGGCACGGGCGCCCATGTGCTCCCGGAACGTTTTGCTGTCGAGCCCTTCATGTTGCAAGTATTGCAAGAACGCGTCGTTAGTCGAATCGGTGTAGATGACGGCGTGCTCCATCGTGACCAGAGCCAAGCCGTCGACATCCAGCTTGCGCTTGAGCACGGGTTTCACCTCGGGCTGGGCTTTGATATCTGGCAGCTCGCTGAGCAGGTTGACCGTATCTTGGGCGGTGATCAGGGCAAAGCGGAGCGTCAGGTTCCTCAGAACCGGAAGCTCCCGGATCTTGCGGGACTGCAAGAGTTCGGTGTCGAGTTCAGCCCCGAGGAGCTGATGCACGATCAAGGTGTCGCCCTTGTCGAGAGTAAACCGCTCGGCGTGGAGCCAGATGTCATGTGCATCGGCGACGCTAATGAAAAGCAGCGACAACGTCAGGGTCATAACCCCTGCAGCAGTTTTCATATACTTTGCCTTCTCTTCCCTCCAGATCATTTGTTGTTGGTTTTACTCATTCCTCCTTCTCGTGCAAGACGCCTCGCAGCCGTTCTTCCAGGCAGTCGATATCCCAGTGACCCTGGTCACGGATAATCGACCGCAGCAACGGGTCGATATCACTAATGGTATCCAGAATATCGCTCAGCAACTGATGTTGCTCCCGGGTTTGCGCGATTTCTTGGGGCATGCCGACCAGGTCCCGCAAAATGGCGCCTTCCGAACGGGAGGCGATAATCGGCGCAGGAAGATGCTCGACATAAACTTTGGTGCGTTGGCCAGGGCCGCGGCCTTCCTCGATGGGTTCGAGCCCGACAATGCTCTCGGAGCGAAAGGACTTGCCATACCCTAGGGCGACCATAATGCCTTTTTCCACGCGCATCAAGTTCTCCTCTCATCAGGACTGAGTGCTGAGGACTGAGTGCTGAGTGCTGAAGACAGAGGACGAAAGGCTACGGTTAAAAGGGTAGCTCATCCATGGCTTCGCGCTCGTTGTCGAGGCTGAAGGCCATATCTTCTTGGCGCGTCTCGCCCGTGCTCTGGCCGTTGGGCCGCGAGAGAAACTGAATGGTATTGGCGACGATATCATGCCGGCTTCGACGCTGCCCATCGCACGTTTCCCAGCGGCGCCAATTGAGGCGTCCCTCTACCAGAGCAAGACTGCTCCTGGCGAGATATTCACACACGGTCTCCGCTTGGCGGCCGAAGATGATAATATCGATGTAGCAGACCTCATCTTTCCATTCGTCCTGCTGCCGTATACGGTGATTGACGGCCAGGCCAAATGTAGCGACGGCGGTGCCATTGGGCGTGTAGCGCAGCTCGGGATCGCGGGTGAGGTTGCCTAACAAGGTGACTTTATTCAGGCTTGCCATAAGGCTTTCTCCTTGGTTTCGGAACGCATTTTTCACGCCGTACACGGAAACGAAAATCGGGTCTACGTTACGCCGCCTGCATACGGAGGCGAGTCCGCAATTGACCGATGAGCAGCGAGGCTTCCTGGCTGGTGGTGACGTGCGCCAGTTGCTCATCCAAATCCGCTTCAGCGGTGCCGGTTTGTTCCAGTAAGTCGCGCAGAAATGCCAGCTGCCGTTCTGAGGGGACTTTCCCTTCGAGTATCGGGGCATCGGGGGCCGGCATATCGGGATCAGCTGACGTATCCTCCGTGCGTTGGGATTCCCGCTCGGATACCGCGAGCCATACTTCTTCGGCGGAGGCAATACCCCTGCCGTAGAGACCGTATCCTAGAAAACCGAGGGCGCGTCCCACGGCACTGGTTTCCGCATTTTCCAGGGGGTTCGTCGCATCGACGCCCGCGCCACGCAGAAAGGCGCGGGCATGGGCCGTGGCGCTCCCCAAAAGGGCTGAGGTCACGGTCGCCCGACACAGGAGCTGTTCGGACACCGGCTCAGTCTCGAATTCCGTGTGCACCACCAGGCTGGCGCCTTGCTCTCGATGATCGTCGAGGGCCATCTTGACGCGGCCATCCCGAATGGCCTTAAGTGAAGCTCTAACTGCATGTCGTGTCAACGGTTGACCCAACACATGAGGGGGTTTTGTCATGA
>CBCXVS010000486.1:0-2163 GCA_965178525.1 uncultured bacterium
GTGTCTCAGGTTCAGGCGCAAGTCGAATCAGCGCAGGCGGAGAGTACACGGTGGCAGAGCCAGCAGACGGCCTCGGCATCGGCCTTGGCCAAGACGCAAGCGTCGTTGGAGTCGGCGACGGCAGAGCGCGAAGCGTTAACGAGTCAAGTGGCGGCGGCGCAATCGGCCTTGGAACAGGCGCAGCAGGCCCGCGCGTTGGCTGTGGAACGGGTTGAGGCGCTGGAATCGGAGCTGGGCCAAGTGCAAGAGACGCTGCAGACGGTGACGTCGGCGCGTGAGGCGTTAAGGACACAAGTGTCTCAGGTTCAGGCGCAAGTCGAATCAGCGCAGGCGGAGAGTACACGGTGGCAGAGCCAGCAGACGGCCTCGGCATCGGCCTTGGCCAAGACGCAAGCGTCGTTGGAGTCGGCGACGGCAGAGCGCGAAGCGTTAACGAGTCAAGTGGCGGCGGCGCAATCGGCCTTGGAACAGGCGCAGCAGGCCCGCGCGTTGGCTGTGGAACGGGTTGAGGCGCTGGAATCGGAGCTGGGCCAAGTGCAAGAGACGCTGCAGACGGTGACGTCGGCGCGTGAGGCGTTAAGGACACAAGTGTCTCAGGTTCAGGCGCAAGTCGAATCAGCGCAGGCGGAGAGTACACGGTGGCAGAGCCAGCAGACGGCCTCGGCATCGGCCTTGGCCAAGACGCAAGCGTCGTTGGAGTCGGCGACGGCAGAGCGCGAAGCGTTAACGAGTCAAGTGGCGGCGGCGCAATCGGCCTTGGAACAGGCGCAGCAGGCCCGCGCGTTGGCTGTGGAACGGGTTGAGGCGCTGGAATCGGAGCTGGGCCAAGTGCAAGAGACGCTGCAGACGGTGACGTCGGCGCGTGAGGCGTTAAGGACACAAGTGTCTCAGGTTCAGGCGCAAGTCGAATCAGCGCAGGCGGAGAGTACACGGTGGCAGAGCCAGCAGACGGCCTCGGCATCGGCCTTGGCCAAGACGCAAGCGTCGTTGGAGTCGGCGACGGCAGAGCGCGAAGCGTTAACGAGTCAAGTGGCGGCGGCGCAATCGGCCTTGGAACAGGCGCAGCAGGCCCGCGCGTCAGCCGTGGAACGGGTTGAGGCGCTGGAATCAGAGTTGGGTGAAGTACAAGAGACGCTACAGACGGTGACGTCGGCGCGTGAGGCGTTAAGGACACAAGTGTCTCAGGTTCAGGCGCAAGTCGAATCAGCGCAGGCGGAGAGTACACGGTGGCAGAGCCAGCAGACGGCCTCGGCCTCGGCCCTGGCCGAGACGCAGGCGTCGCTGGAGAAGGCACAGCAGGCGCAGACGGCCGCCGCCGAACGCGTACAGGCCCTGGAAGTGGAATTGGGTCAAGTGCAGATGTCGCTGGATTCGATGACGTCGGAGCGCAATGCCTTAACGACTCAGGTGGCGCAGGTGCAGGCTCAGGTCAAGGCCGCACAAGCGGAACGTACACAGTGGCAGGACCAGCACACGGAGGCATCACAGCAACTGGCTATGACCAGCAAGGAGTTGGCGAGCGTGCAAGAAGACTTGGCTGGGGCTCGTCAGCAATTGGATGTGCAACGCATCAAGCGGTCCCAGCAGGCGACACAGCTGCAAATTCTGTTCGATCAGGCGTCACAACAGTTGCAGGAAGCCGTGCAAAATGGTGTAGTGAGTATCGAATCGCAGGCCAACCGCTTACTTCTTCGGGTAGGCGGTGGCGCCTTGTTCGACCCCGGAAGCGTGTCAGTTCGGGCCGAAGGCCGCCAAACACTCGATGAGATTGCGAAGGTGCTGCAGGCCTTCCCTGAGTATGATGTGCGAGTAGAAGGGCATACCGATAACATTCCCCTCAGTGCGCAGCAGGAGCGTTGGCCCACGAATTGGGAACTCTCTTCGGCTCGCGCGGCGGTGGCTGTGCGGTATTTGGAGACGAAGGGGATTCCGTCAGATCGGCTGTCGGTCGGCGGATTTGCCTTTCATCGCCCTCTGGTGTCCAATGAGACCCGGGAGGGGCGGGCTCGGAACCGGCGTATTGAAATTATCTTAGAGCGCGAGGTAGGGGCAGGGAATACGGATTCTAGACCGAAGTTCCCCTGGTAGAATAGGCGGAGGGTTAAGTAGATCAACAGGTCAGCCCAATTCAAAAGTCCATTTACATGGGAACAATCCAACCTC
>CBCXVS010000487.1:0-2093 GCA_965178525.1 uncultured bacterium
ATGGACTTTTGAATTGGGCTAACCTGTTGATCTACTTAACCCTCCGCCTATTCTGCCAGGGGAACTTCGGGCTAGAGTCTGTTGCGCCACAGGCGTTGCACGGCGTAATCGTCAAACACTTCGTCACGGCTCACAATCAGCGCCGATTCGACGTGTGCTTGTGCAATGATGAGCCGGTCGAATGGATCCCAATGATGCAAGGGTAGGCTGGCCAGCACATCCAGGTGCTCAGGGGCAAGGTGAAGAATCCGCATCGCATTCCCGTCGACGTGTTGCGCGACCAACTCCGGAAATGATAAGTCCAAACGCAGTCTTGCCCGACGCGCTTTGATGGCCATCTCCCATAAACTCGCGATACTCAGCAGACACTCATGGTCAGGGTCTTCGATCAGTTGACGCGCAAACACGCTGAGCTTCTGATCACCCCCAATGAACCACAGGAACGTCAGCGTATCCAGTAGGATTTTCATGGCTCGTAAGCCCAAAAGTCCTCAAGAGGCGCATCGAAATTATCGGCGATTTCGATCCATCCTCTGGCACTGCCAAATGTCGGCCGTGAGGTGGCAGGATGTACAAGAACCATCTTGCATGAGACGCCGTCACCACGGGTGATGACCACCTCTTCCCCACTAGCCACTTCATCCATGAGGTCGGCAAGCCGTCCTTCCGCATCTTGGAGGTCGATCCGATGCATAGCGATGTCCTCATCCCCCTTGGCACTCAAATAACGCCAGACTCGGCCAGGACGACCAGCTCACTTTTGCTGAGGCCCAGCTCGCCACACAGAATGTCCTCGTTATGCTCACCGATAAGCGGCGCGCGCCGCGCAATGCGCCAGGGCGAGCCATTAAAGATCGCCGCCGGGCCAGGATAGGTAAAGGTCCGGTCCAGTTCCGGATGATCGACCTCCGTGAAAAATCCCCGCTCTTGCAGATGCGCATCCCCCACGATCTCCTCCATCGAGCGCACCGCGCCCCACGGCAGCCCGAGTTTTTGTCCCACCTGCCAGGCCTCATCTTGCGGCAGTGTCGCGACAAATTTCTCTAGGATGTCTCCGATATGCGGGAGATGGCTCTGGATCACCTCCATGCTCTGGTATTTCTCATCCAGGAGGTCCCCGGCCATGCCATAGGCATCCAGGGTTTCGGCCATGCGCTTCAGTCGCGTTGGATTCAATTGAAATCCCGGCCGGATAATCGTAATCCAGCGACCGTCACGGGTGGCCATCTGCGCCTTGTCGGACGCATCCGGGGAAGCCGCCCGGCCGGTATGCCGCTGCACCACCTGGCCGCTATACGCATACGTCGTCACATGGCTTTCCGTCGTCAGGGCGCAGGCTTCGTGAATCGAGGCATCGATATACTGCCCCTTGCCACTAACATCGCGGTAGTAGAGGGCGGCGAGAATAGCCATGTAGGCATAATGTCCGCCCATGTGCCAGGCATTGCCGCCACCAGGCGCGATGGGGGGCGCATCGGGAATATCTTCCGGGTCATAGCCGCAGCCGGCCATCTGACCGCCGGCGGCGAGATGCAACAGATCAGAGGAGCGGTACGTCCGCCACGGACCCGTCTGCCCAAAGGGCGTCAGCGAGCACATGATCAGCCCGGGATGCAGGGCGGACAGCGCCTCATAGCCTAAGCCCAAGCCCGGCAAATACCCCGGCGCATAGCTCTCCAGCAGGATGTCGGCGCTGGGCGCCAGCCGTTTCAACAGCTTCTGACCCTCGCGGCTCTCGAGGTTCAGCGTGATGCCGCGCTTCGAGGTGTTATAGTGCCAGAAGGCGAGACTGCGCTCGCGATGCGGCACATCATGCAAAAAAGGCCCCACTGTGCGCGTCGGCTGGCCGCCGGGCGGTTCGATCTTGAGCACGTCGGCGCCGAGGTCGGCCATCAACTTGCCACAAAACTGGCCCTTTTCGTCAGCGAGTTCGAGCACCCGCAAGCCATGCAGCGGCCCCGGCAGGGCCGGCGTCTCCGGGCTCGTCATTGCAGTGCCTCCTCAATATACGGATACCTGGAATGGCCTTAAGTCAAGCCAACTCCTTTCTTGATGAAGCAGTTACGCCGATTGCCTGAGACCGACTCTCCTCT
>CBCXVS010000488.1:0-2082 GCA_965178525.1 uncultured bacterium
ACTTGGCTCGTTCATCCTTGAGAAATGGGGACTTCTGGGATCGGGAAAATGCACTTTCCTATACGATCAAGATATTTTGTCTGGTGAGAGACATCACGGAATCGCATGCCGAGCAGCCGCAAAAACGCGTGATTCAAAACCCAATCACGCAGGGCGGCCGCCACACGGTCACGACGCCGGGTAGGATGACAAGGCATCACATACGAGGCGTTATGCGCAAACCCAACCCTCACCCCGGGACGCCGCTGATGCAGGACCCGGTAGGCAGCGACATGCGCCCGCGCCAGATGCCGGCAGACCAGCAGCGCCTGCCGCCAGGCCATGCGTGCAAACGGTGGCCATTCCCCATTGATATAGCCCTGCATGACGTACACCGTTGGCTCATTCAGGGTCAACCAGTAGGTGACATCGGCGCCCAGATGCGTCACCACGTAGTCCGCATAGCGCGCAAAAAGCTGTACACTATTCCGACATACCCAGCCCCCCCGCCGGGCAAACCATATCGGGTTGGTAAAGTGGTGTAGCGTCACAATCGGCTCTAACCCACGCTGGCGCAAGGCACGGATCACCGCCCGGTAATGCGCCACGGCATCGGCATTCCACTCGCCTGCCGCCGGTTCGATACGGCTCCACTCAATGAATAGCCGATGCGCGTTATGGCCCCAGGACTGGGCCAGATCGAAATCGTGTTCAAAAAGTTCATAGTGCCGGCGGGCCGCACCAGAGGCATAGGGCAGACAGCCGGCTTGCTCCGCCGCCCACCAATCGTTCCAGCAATTGTCGCCCTCGACCTAGTGACTCGAGGTCGCCACCCCCCACAGAAAACCCGGCGGAAAGTGATACACGCGACGCCCTACTGACGCTTCTGGTCCATTCGCTTCGTCACGCCTCAAGATGTCCAGTTCGTCCTCATCCAGCCAGGCGCCAGCGCCAACGGCTCACCGTGCTTGAGCCTGCCACCAGGCCACAAACTGCGCCGCCACAATGCCATGGCCATATCGGTTCAAATGGCTATCCCGCCGGAAATAAGGCGCGTGCGAGACGCCGCTCTGACGCAGGGCAGGGTAGAGGTCTAACATCGGTATCCGCGCCGCTTGCAGACGAGCCCGCACCCGTGCCACCGCATGGTCGCCAGGCAGGGTATCCGACACGGCAAAAAGCTCTTCTTTACTCGGCAGAAGCATCACCAACACGGTCGCGCCATGACGCGTGGCCACCGCCTGCAAGCCGGCGAGCGCAGCCAAGGCGCGCTCAATACGCGGGTCATCCGCGGCAGTGGCTTGCCGTGTCAACCGCACTTTACGACGATCGAACAGCACCTCACTGCCATCGGGAAAGCTGAAGCGGGCGTCGTTCTCCGATGCGCCCCACAACCAGCTCCCCCCCATCTCCCGGCCCAGGGCGACAAGCACCGAGCGTTGTAAAATACGGCTCGGATGGAAGCGCGGACGCCCATCCAGGCGCCGATGGTAGCCATAGCGAAAGCGATTGTAATCCAGCCCCTGATCATCTTGCAGCCAGGCGTGGAAATGCGTGTCGTTGTCGAGATCACTGGCCAGATACCAACAGGTCACCACCACACGAGGCCGCAAACCGACGGCAAAGCGGCGATAGATGCGATATTGGCGCTCCGGTCCGGCGCCAGGCAGGCCAAGATTCACCACGCGCTGCTGCGGCAAGCGGCGCTCGATCAAGGTGGAAAATTGCGCCGTATACCCGACGCCTTCTCCCGTCAGCAGCGAATCGCCAACAAAGATGATCGCGGCCTGCTGTGGCCAGGGGTCGCGGTTGGGAAACCCGTACGCGTCGGTTTCTTTGATGTAGGCGTACTCACGTGTATGAATGGCTTCGTGTTGATGGGGTTGGAGTAGAAAGCCCAGTTCAGCATCCGGCACCACACGGTGACGACGCGTCCGTTCATGCAGGCGGAGCTGCCAGTCGATCGGCAAGAAGGCGGGAGTGGCACGTAAGAGATACTCACTCAGTGCCAAAGCGAACAGGACGAGCAGCGCTCCACCCGTGAGCCGCCACCGCTTCGAACCCGTATGTCTCATGTCACCGGTTGATGCTGCGGACGTGGCC
>CBCXVS010000489.1:0-2059 GCA_965178525.1 uncultured bacterium
CATGACAAAACCCCCTCATGTGTTGGGTCAACCGTTGACACGACCAGCAGTTAGAGCTTCACTTAAGGCCATTCGGGTCAGACTCGATTGATTTAACGAAGTCTGTCACAACTATTTGGCCTAACATTCCGCTGCAGGCGACGGGTGACAGCGCATGTTTTTGGGTTGCTCTGAGTCCCTCTCCTGTCACCCATGCCTGAGCGCGAGCGTTAGGGGCTGGAACAACAGAGAAAAATTCTTCATACAAGAGGCATAGTGCATGGCTAAGTTGGCGGAACGTATCACCGTTGATCCAGAGCAGTGTGGAGGGCGTCCATGTATTCGTGGTATGCGAATCCGCGTGACGGATGTGCTCGATCTGCTCGCTAATGGCCTGGTGGCGGCGCAACTGCTTGAAGAATTGCCGGATCTCGAACCGGAGGATATTCAGGCCTGTCTGCGGTTTGCGAGCCAGCGGCTCAATCATCCGGTGGTGGTCGCGTGATCCTCTGGATTGATGCCCAACTGTCACCGGCCCTGGCCCGCTGGATGAGTGACACTTTTAGCATCGCGGCTCATACAATGCGTGACTTGGGACTCCGGGAAGCCAAGGACCTGTCCATCTTTCACGCCGCGCCGGAGGCTGGCGCGGTGATCATGAGTAAGGACAGTGATTTTGTCCTACTGCTGGAGCAGTTTGGTCCGCCTCCTCAGATTCTGTGGGTGACGTGTGGCAATACCTCGAATGCACGGCTGCGGGAAGTCTTGCTCAAGAGCTTTCCAGAAGCCAGATCACGTTTGGAACAGGGCGAGCCGCTCGTCGAGATCAGTGATGCGCGGCAGGAGTAAAGGAGGGAGGAGTCGCGATACGGGCGTACCAGACGGCCACCCCTAACATGGCGCTGGAGGCGACAGGCCACAGCGCAGGTTTTTCCCCCAGGCGGGTGTCGGGTGGTGTAGCCCACGCCTCAGCTTTGGCGTTAGGCACTACGCAGATTTTCGAGCTGCTGAGGATTTGACGTGTCGTCGAATTCCTGGTCATCTCACGGAAGCCGAGGAGAAATCCCCTCACAAAGGCTTGGAGGCGGACGGTTCACAGCGTATGTTTTTGGGTTTGTTGTAGCTTTATCTCTTGTGAGCCGCCGCTCAAGCTGACCATTAGGCTTTTCACTCGGCTTTCAGAATCCTCTATAATGAGACATAGAATCCAACACCAGCATGGAGCAGGAGCGTATGATATGACCACCGCAGTGCAACATTTGCTCAAATCGTTCGATCTCTTGTCTGAGGTAGAAAAGCGAGAAGTCGTGGCTGAACTCCTGCGGCGCTCGCAGCACCTTGATCGCTCCCCGCTCTCAGATGAAGAGTTGGTTTTGAACGCTGAAACGCTCTTTCTCGAACTCGACCGCCGAGAAGCCAAAAATGCCTGACCCGCAACGAGGAAAGGTGTGATTGGTTGACCTCGGGTACGTGGCAAAAGTCAGACCGTGTCTTGTCCTGAGCATCCCGGTTGTGGAGCAAGATCGTGTCCTGGTGACAGCGATGGCGCACACCACAAGTACTCGTGGCACCCGCTTCGAAGTAGAGACCCGGACGCGTTTTCTGCGTCCGGGCGTTTTTGACGCTCAAAATCTCGTGACCATTCCACGTGTAAAATTCCTCAGGAAGCTGGGCGTTCTTTCCCCGGCACAGCTTGCTGCGGTTGAAGTCGCCGTCCGCAGCTGGCTTGGTCTCTAAAACACATCCGATCTTAGTAGAAGAAATTTGGGGTCGGACTCGAATTAAGCGTGAAGAGTAGAAGCCCACACTCTGGCATGACACTCTCAAAGGGGCTGACGTCAATTTAGTGTGTGCAGGGAGAGGGATCGGTCCTGTATTCGGGGACCGCTGAGTGGAGGTAATGGGAAGGGTTTGCGCAGGCGGGCGGTCACACGGCTTATGTCTCCGGGCAGAGATAATGCAACAGGAGGCCCCAGACCACACAAAATCCGCAATAGCCGAAATAGAGCCAGTGCAGCGGCACCATACGGAGGGTGAACCACAGCCCTCGGCGGACCATGAAGTAGCTGTAGAAATCACG
>CBCXVS010000490.1:0-2050 GCA_965178525.1 uncultured bacterium
TGGTCTGTATAACGGGCATCGCGGGGGTCATGGAGCACCCCAGCAAAGCGGCTGATGATGCCCATTTGGGCCTCGATCTCGCGAAGGAACAGCACGCCGCCGTCGCTGCTCAGAGTGCCACCGTCAAAATCGGCCTGCAGGTTTTTACCGGCAAGTCTTGCAAAAGGTAGTACGATTTGCGTATCTTGGGTCATGGCGGTTTCCTTTTTTTCGTTGCCATAGCCGATTCGTGCATATCCATTTTAAAACAATGACTTGCACGAGGAAACCGCTATTTTATGAATAATCCGGGCTAGAGAAACCCTATGGACGAGGGATTAACCCGGAAATCCTGACGGAAGAAGTCGACGCCTGATACTTAAACGTTGCTCGAAAGCCTTGACAAGATTCCCAAGAGCTTGAAAGATGAAAGGTTACGAGAATAAAACGGTTCTAGAACCGGAACCGACTGGCCAACGGAGAACCTCACCTCCCTGTTGCGCATCCCCGCACTGATCTCGCGTCGTTGATCCCTACGACTCCCCAACGGTTTTGGATCACCGGGCGGCTAGCCCTGGCACGGCACATCCGACGTCTTTTTCAAGGGCGACTCGACACCTCGTCCGCTTGCCTGTAGAGGCATGGCTTCTGGAGACCGCTCCATGGCTACAGAGAAGGGGGCGCCATGCCAGCATGCCTTCACGGAAGCCGCTCGGTTCTCAGGACGGAACCCATCGGCCGTCTCTAAGTTGTTGAGCGATCCTGTCAAGGTGGCGGCTTAGCCCTGAGAGGACCTCTGGAAAAAGCCAGCCCAACCAGTTTCTAAATCGCTTCACCACTTGAACCGTCGGCCCTGGAAGAGGGCTATGCTGGTTGATCGTAGGCTGCAACAGCGTGCCCGCTGGCATCCCGAAAACGCCAAACCGTTTCATCATGGAAACGGCGATGTCATTGGGCATCCGTGGACCCATGTGATCTTGGTCATCCATGATATGGTGATTCCCCTTCCTCCTCTCCCTGACGATAGTAAACCGGATGGTCGGGAGCCTGGTCTGGACTATCGGACCGAGCATGAGCTTGGGGTCGCCTCTCTCAACCCTGTAGACCGGGCCAATGATATCGGTTCCTATGATCCGCGTGATGTCAGGGTGTTAGCCGAGCGTGGCGATGACAAGAAAAAGAGGGAGAATGCCCTGATCCATCCACATGGGCATTTCATGATGGCTGGATGTCAAACCCGCCGTGTGACATCAGAAACGCTCTACTTGACAACGCCCCAGTCGAAGCCGTGGCGTCATATGGCCACCTGCTTTCGTCATCATCGCAGGTTCAAGTGGACACCCAGTCGTGTCATGACGAAGGGGGCCAAACGCCAGCCATGGCGTTTGGCATCCCAGACCCGATGGGATATCTGCGCTACCTCGCTCCGGTCCAATGGGTGGGCTCCGAACCGACAAAACGACCGGCTGGTCGCCGCCAGGACTGGGCTTGCCATGATAGGAGAGTCACGGCAGGCCCGATTCTCATCGGCTATTGGCTGGGCTGGGCGATAGCGCTTTTTGATCAAGAGGTCAAGCAGCATCTGGGTTTTGAAGAGGTGGCCACCTGGGGGTTGGACTCGGTGCAGGCCCACGTCCATGGGGTGTACGGCGCCGACATCTTGGTGCACCTGTCGCCCCCTGGGACGCCAGGGGAAGCCAAGAGGCTCGGCGACCAACAGCGTCAACTCCGAAACGGCCTTGAAAACAAAGAAAAACGTCGTGTGCTCCAGAAGTTGCCCCCAATGGGTGGAGTCGAACGCTACCAAGATGAGCGACGACAGGCTCTAGCGGACGCCTGATGCCTTCTGAGCCTGAGTGTATGCGGCTCGCAAAGGCTCAAATACATTTTTGGAGCAACGATTAAGTACTTGCTGGACGGCGACCGCATTGTTCACCTGCTGAGTTGCCACCAGGTGCCAGGCGAAGCGGACCTGGGCAAAGCCTTGAAAAAGATTAAACCGAAGTTCCTCCCGTGATTCGGCGACAACTTGTTGAAATAAAAACTCAAAAGCCTGAAACGAATTGACCTT
>CBCXVS010000491.1:0-1957 GCA_965178525.1 uncultured bacterium
AAATGGACTTTTGAATTGGGCCAACCTGTTGATCTACTTAACCCTCCGCCTATTCTGCCAGGGGAACTTCGGGTTAGTGCTCGCAACGAGATTGAAGAATCGATCACCGACAGCCCCAGCCTGGCCCCCTATCCCGCCACTCGACTGGCTGAGGCATACGCCAAAGTGAGAGCGGAATCGGGTGTGCTGCCCGATTTCCCGGATGATATCGTGCCCGAGAACTGTCCATGGTCGATGGAGCAGGTCCTCGACCCCGGTTTTTTCCCGAGCCGGGAGAATCGCTAGCGCCTGACGCTCAATTTATCAGGCTTTGTAGCAGCGTATGGACGCAGGTGTGACATCTTTAAATTTCAATTTCCAGGCCACGTATGTAGGAGCCAAGAGGGCCACGATTTGAAGGTCGAAGATGTGACCCCTTGCTTGCGAGACTGTACGCTTTCCAGATCAGCGGGAAGGTGCTCCGCCTGCTTCTCAGCGGACGGCTGTGGTCTGTTGCGTTGGGGGATGCGCGAGATAATACCGGATGTCTTCATTCATCTTATCGATGTCCAGCAGGTAGGCGCTTGCCATGAGTACATAGTTCTCGGGTCTCTCGTGGTGGCGCAGTTGGAGCAACAAATTCTGGAACTGGACAACGCGCTGCTGCGTGACAGCCAGTTCGTGATCGTTGCTAATCATGCCTGTACCTCCACAATACCGCGACGCCCACCATCACGGCGACGTTGCCAAGCCTCCAGAAAGGGCACGCGATCCGTTCGGGCCGTGATCCAGTAAATGCAGACGCCCCACACGATGGCGGCCCGACTGCGGTCAAACAAGAGACGGGCACGCCCGACAGCCTCGTCGCTTGTAAAGTCGCAGGCCATGACGAGAAACAGATCCACATCCGCCGGGGCCTCTTTGACCGTTACAAAACTCCCAAAAACATAGACCGCTTGTAACTTACCCGTCCCCTTGGCCAGTGTCAGAACTTCCCCCAGGATATGGCCCCAGTGCTCCCGCACTTCTCGCTGGCCAAAGCGGGAGAAGAACTCCTCCATGGTCATACGATGGATGCCGGGCGGGAGATCCCCTGCGGCGTCAAAAGACGGTATCATACGTGAATAGGAAGGGTTATGGGAGTCGTCGGCATGGCCGTGTTCCTTCTGAGCCAGCTCGGTTCCTACACTCCTGCGAGTATACCACACTCACCAGGTTCCCTGCTCCTGGAGCACTGCAGGGACACAGGGCCACATCTTCGAATTCCAATTTCCAGGACATGCGTGTAGAGCCAGGACGATGGTCTCAATACCGACCCGAGTCCCCTTCAGACGGATGGCAGCCTCAGCGAGAACGTCGAAATAACTTTCTAATTCTACCAGGCTCTCCCTTGCACAGCAAAAGTCGACATATTCTTACTTGCCGTCGCTTTCTACGTACTCATCAAACCGGAGGACAGGAACGGACATGCGTGGAGCAGTGGCGATACGTTCAGCGTTCCCTAACTATTCGGCGATACGACGGCCCATATCAGCATTTACAACTTTTTCACCACATTGTGGACATACACCTGCCACAACATTGTCAATGACAATAAGATCCCCATGGATCCAGAAGTCTTGTTTAATGCGCTTTTCTTGCATCGGGATATTACATACCTCACATTCCCCGTCATCATAGGCACTTTCCCCTCTCATCAACACCCCTCTCCGCTCCCTTCTGGCTGTTGGCCCCACATCTCGGCTTTGCGGTGGCTGATTGTTCTGCCCCATTGAAACACGCTTTATTAAGGTAGGATGCTAACATCAGTATCGGACAGTGGCGATGACGTTATCCGGCCACCCAACCTACTGTACAAAAGAAGGAAAACGCAGAACGAAACCCTCCAACAAGGTCATGTAAACGACATTAGGGTTGTTCCCCAATAGTTAATGAGGTAGGCTATCCTCCCCCAAACGATGGAGGGAGCCCAGCCAGG
>CBCXVS010000492.1:0-1925 GCA_965178525.1 uncultured bacterium
TGACCTGGCTGGGCTCCCTCCATCGTTTGGGGGAGGATAGCCTACCTCATTAACTATTGGGGAACAACCCTAGTGATTATATTAGACGTGTTTCTATTGAGATGGAACGTATATGGCAATGCCAAATAAGATCGCAGTAGTCTCGTTGATAAAAGTCGTTTCTGACTAAAACTAAATTTAAAAATATACATTTTGCAAAAGAAATAGAAAACGGATTTTACAAGAAATATCCCTATCACCGATAATCCGAGTATTAAAATAAACTGTCTGCTACTTTGCAGATCTAACTGCCTGTATATCGATTCAATAAATGGACTTTGATGGATAGATTCCGGTTCGGAAGCAAATTTCATAAAAGGACCGATCAGCCCAATACCGACAGCTTCCAAAACAGAGGTCAAAATAAATGCGAATATGAGTGTAATAAGTTGTTTACGGCTTCCGGTAATGACATAGAGAACTTTTGATAGATATTTAATCATCAGTAAACCTCAGCAAAGATGATATGAGAAGCGTCATTACGAGCCATATCTGATCCAAACCGCGGTGTATGCCAAACACGGGGGAGTTGACCGGGGTGGAGGCATCCTCCAGCTCGCCGTTGAGAGGATAGCGTTTATCCGTTATGGTGGCGTATAGGGACGGCTCTATTTTGCGTCATTGTTTTAGTATATCTACCCACAAATCGGAATGACAAACGTACCTATGTCGCAGCATGCCAAGAAAGGAGATAGGATGCATTTTGACCATATTGTGGTGGGCCGTAACGGGGCGATGACCACCCTCACGATCCATCGGCCGGAGCGTGCCAATGCGCTCAGTCTGCACACGGTTCGCGAACTCAAGCAGGCGGTCGAAGCGACTCGCGACTTCCCGGAAACACGCGTGGTGGTGGTGACGGGGGCCGGCGAGCGGTCCTTTGTCGGCGGTGCCGACATTCGCGAACTCGAGCAACTCGACGTGTTCCGAGGCGAGCAATTCATCCGGGCGGTCCACGGCGCCTTCCGGGCGATTCGGGAGCATCCGGCACCAGTCATTGCCGCCGTGAATGGCTATGCCTTGGGAGCGGGCCTCGAGTTGGTGATGTCGTGCGACATCGCCATTGCGTCGGACCATGCCGAACTGGGCATGCCCGAAGTGAAGGTCGGCCTGCCTTCCGTCATCGAGTGCGCCTTGATGCCCAATATCATTGGGTTGATGCGGACGCGTGAATTGCTCTTGACCGGTGATCACATCAGCGCCGATGAAGCCTATCGCATCGGGCTGGTGAACCAGGTCGTCACGCTCGCCGAGCTGCCAGCGGCGGTGCAGCGCATGGCCGAGCGTTTGATGCGCAATGAGCCACGGGCGCTCTTTTTGCAAAAGGAATTGATCAATCGCTGGCTCAACTTGCCAATGGATGAAGCGATTGAGGCGGGCATCAAAAGCCTGGCATCGGCTTTTGCTACGGATGAACCGCAGCGTGCCATGGAAGCATTTTGGGCGCGGCGGGGGAAGCGCTAAGTACCGAAACCGACTTAGAGGCTGTTGTAAAACCCTAACGAGTCCTATCTGAAGGGCTTGCGAATCGACGCTCATGAGCGCAAACTCCATGAATCTTATCACCAAATTTAGGAGGATGGCTCATGAGCGCGACGGACCACTATGACACCGATTTGACGGATGAGCAATGGGAACTGCTTGAGACCTTGCTACCCGAGCGAAAATGGAAGCCTGGTGGGGGTGGCCGCCCGCCGATGGACTTGCGACAGGTGCTCAATGGCATTTTGTATCTCCATAAGACGGGATGTCAGTGGCGCCAGATGCCCAAGGAATTCGGGCATTGGAGCACGATTTATGGGTATTTTAAGCGTGCGACCTGAAGACGCCTAACTTGAGTGGTTTGAACCAGTTGAAGGAAATGCAGGTCCGTGTGCGGACCTATC
>CBCXVS010000493.1:0-1910 GCA_965178525.1 uncultured bacterium
ACTTTGAGGATGATTCGGTGGGCATCTGGGCTGGGCTAGGGAACCTGATCTTATGCTATTGAGGAACAACTCTACTCGTGATGTACCGCATCTGCCCCTCCGCTTCAAATTGGGCCAGCTCCTGCTGAAAACGACGCTCCAAACCCGATGGCAATGCCATCACCCAGTCAATGAAGCGAAACAGTTCCAGGACGCCTTCCCGACTGTAGCCGCGCTCATACAACTGCCGCACCAACCGCATCTTACCGCGCAACCGCGCTTCCGGGTCAGTGCGCGTCTGACGCGTCCCCCAGTGCGCCATCACCACCACGGCGAACGGATTGGGAGGCGCTTCCAACATGGCCCACTGCGACCGGTGTCTCCTCGCCGACGCTGGGGTGAGGACGTTGTCCCCGTGAGTGGTCGTGCTGTAGAGCAGCTTAGCAAGTCGTGACCCAAAATGCGAGGCGTGTCGTCGCGCATCATGAAAAAAACGGATTCGCGAAGGGCGCGAAGGAGCACGAAGGAAGAAGGAGGCGCGGAATCAATCATGGCGCTACGGCTTCAAGATATGCTATCATTGCAATTATCGAATGCGTCGAGAAGGAACGACTTATGGCAAATCTTGTAGTCAGGAATCTCGACCAACATATCGTCGATGCGCTCAAGCAACGCGCCGCTCGGCATGGCCGGAGTGCGGAGGCCGAACACCGAGTGATCCTGGAAGAGGCATTGGTCTTGGCGCCGAAGAAGAAGAGCTTTGCGGAGGTTCTGGCCGCCATGCCGAACGTGGGGCAGGACGCGGACTTTGAGCGGGTACAGGACGCAGATGAAGATCAGCATGTATTTGATTGATACCCATGTCATCAGTGAAGCCAGAAAACGCGCCAGGGCCAATCGAGGCGTGCGTGATTTTTTTACGCGGGTCAGCCAGGAGCAGATACCGGTTTTCATATCCGTGATCACGGTTGGGGAACTCCGGCGCGGCGTTGAGTTGCTTCGCCATCGAGGCGATCATCGCCAGGCGGAGCCGTTAGAGGCATGGTTAGAGGCGCTGCTTATCGATTACCAAGATTTCATCTTGCATATCGACGCAGACATTGCACAGCTCTGGGGCCGCTTGTGCGTACCGCATCACGAGCATGCCTTGGACAAGCAGATTGCCGCGACCGCGCTGATTCACGATCTCACCGTCGTCACCCGCAACCAGGCGGACTTTGGCCAGACCGGCGTGCGGGTGTTGAACCCGTTCACCGAGCAGGAGTAGAGGTATCTCGATGGACAATCTGCATCAAGCCATCCCGGATGCCGGGCATTTAGAGCGGTTACTCACACAGCACTTTGGCTTTGACCGCTTTCGGCCAGGGCAACAGCATGCGATTACGACCCTGTTGCAGGACCATCGGGTTCTGTGTATCCAGCCCACCGGGTACGGCAAATCCCTGCTCTACCAATTGCCAGCCCTGCTCGTCGATGGGATGACGCTGGTGATCTCCCCGCTCCTCGCTTTGATGCGGGATCAGCTCCGGCACCTCGAAGAACGCTTCAGCATTGCCGCCGCTAGCATCAACTCCGACCAGAGTCCGGAGGAAAACGACGCGGCCATGGCGCGGGCCAAACGGGCCGAGATTCGCATCCTCTTTGTGGCGCCGGAACGGCTCGACCATGTGGCCACCTATCAGTTTTTGCTGACGCTTAACGTGGGCTTGCTGGTGGTGGACAAAGCCCATTGTATCTCCACTTGGGGGCATGATTTCCGTCCGTCCTACCGACAAATCGTCACAGCCGTGCATGCCTTTGCCCACAAGCGGCCCGATATGCGGGTGTTGGGCCTGACCGGAATGGCCTCAAGTTAAGCTCTAACTGCATGTCGTGTCAACGGTTGACGCAACACATGAGGGGGTTTTGTCATGAGGGGAGCGGTCTGGGGT
>CBCXVS010000494.1:0-1884 GCA_965178525.1 uncultured bacterium
GCGGCACTGATGACCACGGTATCAGGCTCGGCAATGTTGAGCGTCTCGCCCCAAGCGAACTGGCCCGGGTGGGAATCGCCGCCGAGGTCTTCCACCAGGACAAGACCCGTATGAATCCCGAGACGTATGGCCAAACGCACGCCATAACGCCGTTCCAAGCGCGTGTTGGCGTCCTTCATCGCCTCAACGATACCGAGGCCGGCACGGATGGCACGTTGGGCATCGTCTTCGTGCGCGTGGGGATAGCTGAAATAGACGAGCAGGCCGTCGCCCAAATATTGGGCGATGTGGCCCTCGAAATGGCGAATCACCTCGGCGGCCGTCCTTTGGTAGATGCCGATGACGTCACGTAGATCCTCGGGGTCGAGCTGGCCGGAAAGGGCAGTGGAGGCGACAAGGTCGCAAAACATCACGGTCAATTGCCGCCGTTCGGCTGCGGGTCGGTGGCTGTCGGCTGGCGCTAGCGCCGCCTGCGGCGATGCGTCCCCAGCCCAGACGAGGACCCGGTTGGCCTCGTCGATACCGAGTTGCTGGGCGTAAATGAGTTCGTCCTTTAGGGCCGCAAGGGCATTGTCATCCAAATTAAACTGAACCTTGAGTGTCCGATAGGCGACCCGTCCTCGCCGCTGCAGCATGGCCACCACTTGGTCAAGAATCTTTTCAAAGGTCACAGCCGCTCCTTTGTATGCCTCGTGGCTGTACGGACCTCATATCATGCCGTTTATCATAGCAGAAGACGCGTTTACTCTCATGCCTATATGTCCACATCAAGGTCGCCAAACGTTCTGCATCATCCTCTCGGATGTTGCCCGATCCGGCTAGCATCCCGACAAACTCTAGACAAAGGCGATATGGCTACCCGATTGAATCCAAACCAAGAGACCCTGCGAGCAGGCGTCACAAGGTCAAGTCGAATGGTTGGTTCCCACGTTACCTTGGCCAGACCGGGGCGATTCTATGAGCAGCTCCTGAAAAATTTGAGGCGCTCCTGCTTCGATGACAGGTTGCTCTTCCAAACCGGACGCATCTTTACAAGAGAAAAGACGCTTGTAAAGGCTCGCGTGTGAATCTTTCGAGTTCTTGGCTTTGAATGTGCCTTGGATGGATAATCCGCCTCAGACTTTGCTGGCGCTTCTTATGGTATTTCCGGCCAGGTCGTGAGCGATATTGAGGGGAATGTGGTGGAGCCAAGCGACATCCGAGAGGCCGCGGACGGCATAACCGCCCGCTGACAACGTTAGCCGCACGCCAAGGCGTAGACTTGCGTCGCGCCTTCAGGCAGCGCGTGCGTTGTCCACGTCTCGCCGCCGTTTTGGCTGGCGAACACCTCGCCGCCATTTGTCGCACAGTACATGTGGGTGGGATGCCGTTCGTCAAAGGCGAGGGCAAACATCGTCGTGCGAGGGTGCACGCCCATATCGACCCGTTCCCAGTTCATACCGCCGTCCGTGCTATGGAACAGTGTGCCCACGTCGCTTTGGAAATTGCCGCCGGCGGCCACCCAAATCGACGTGGGGTCGCCCGGCACTTCGCCGATGTCGCGACAGTAGACCTGCCCCTTGGCGTTGAGGGACTCCAACGGCACATGCAGCCAGTGCTCTCCCTGGTCCGAGCTGCAGAACATGCCGGCGCGGCCAATGCTATAGACCGTGTCCGAACGCCAGTTGCTGACCATGATGCCGTGCATGTCGACGTAGTCGTCATTCAAATATTGACCATGGCTCAGGTTTTCCCAATGCTCGCCGCCGTCCAGCGTCCGAATGATGCCCCCGACCTCAATGGCGCCGTAGAGCATGTTGGGGTCGGCCGGAATGGCCTTAAGTCAAGCCAACTCCTTTCTTGATGAAGCAGTTACGCCGATTGCCTGAGACCGACTCTCCTGTC
>CBCXVS010000495.1:0-1862 GCA_965178525.1 uncultured bacterium
TGACCTGGCTGGGCTCCCTCCATCGTTTGGGGGAGGATAGCCTACCTCATTAACTATTGGGGAACAACCCTATTGACGACACGCCATCGATTCACGACGATTTCCGAAAAATTCTCAAGCCTCACAACGGTCCGTCAGCATTTGCCGAAGCCGAGGCCGCGTTTTTGGCTGTCCCCATCAATCCCGCGGGCCAGATCACCTATGAGATTGATGACGCCTTGCAAGGGCAGGAGGGTTTGCAACTGGTGATACAAGCGGTGCAAGCCCATCGGCCCTATGACATCGCATTTGTTGACATGCGGATGCCGCCGGGTTGGGATGGCGTGGCCACCATCGAGCATCTGTGGGAGCACGATCCCGCCCTGCCCATCGTGATCTGCACGGCCTACTCGGATTACGCCTGGCCGCAGATTGTCGATCGCTTAGGATATAGCGACAACCTTCTCATCCTGAAAAAACCCTTCGATAATATCGAAGTGTCCCAACTCGCCCTGGCCATTACCGAAAAACGGCGCTTGGCGCAGCAAGCCACCTTGAAGATGGAACACTTGGAGCAACTCGTGCATGAACGCACCGCCACCTTGGCACGCGCCAATGAAGAGCTGCAATGGGAAGTACGCGAGCGTCAGCAAGCGGAACGCGCGTTGCGCGTGGCGAAGGAAACGGCCGAAGCGGTGAATCAGGCGAAAAGTGATTTTTTAGCTACTATGAGTCATGAAATCCGCACCCCCATGAATGGCGTCATTGGCATGACCGGCTTGCTCCTGGATACGGACCTCACGCCCGAGCAGCGGGAATACGCAGACGCGGTGCGAAACAGTGGGGATATCTTGCCGACGCTCATCAATAGTATTTTAGATTATTCCAAAATCGAGCGTGGCAAATTGGACCTTGAACACCTTGACTTTGATGTCCGTTTGACCCTTGAAGATGTCCTCGAATTGGTTGCCGAGCAAGCGCATCGCAAGGATTTGGAACTTTTAGGCCTGGTCCACGCCGACGTGCCCATCTGGGTGGCGGGGGATCCAGGGCGTCTGCGGCAGATTCTCATCAACCTCGTGGCCAATGCGGTGAAGTTTACCGACTCCGGTGAAGTGGGAGTACACGTCACCTGCGATGCCCAAACCGAGCAAGAGACGATCATTCGCTTTGCGGTGCGTGACACCGGGATTGGCATCACTCTAGAGACTCAAGAACGCCTATTCCAGGCGTTTACCCAAGCCGATTCTTCTACCACGCGCAAATATGGCGGTACCGGCCTGGGCTTGGCTATATCCAGGCAGCTCGTCCACGCCATGGGCGGCAACATCGGCGTCGATAGCCTGCCCGGCCATGGCAGTACGTTTTGGTTTACCGTGCGGTTGACCAAACGACCGGTACCGCGGGATCTGCATCCACCAGATGCCACAGTATTACGCGGTGTGCGCATACTCTGTGTGGATGACAACGCGACCAGCCGGACGCTCTTGCAGACAGAGCTGGAAGCATGTGGCATCCAGGCGGACTGCATGGCAGATGCTCCAACTGCGCTGGCGCGGTTACGAGCCATGCCAGATGATCCTTTGCCCTATGCCCTTGCCATCGTGGACCATCGGATGCCCAACATGGATGGCATTGCGTTAGCGCGAGCGATCAAGACAGAGCCGGCCCTGAAGTCTATGCCATTGGTCTTGATGACGCCTTTCGGACAACGCGGGGACCGCGCCCTCGCCGCACGCGAAGGGTTCGCCGCCTATCTGACGAAACCCATTCGCCAGAGCCTCTTAGCGAGTTGTATGGCCAAGGTGTTAGACCGAAGTTCCCCTGGCAGAATAGGCGGAGGGTTAAGTAGATCAACAGGTTGGCCCAATTCAAAAGTCCAT
>CBCXVS010000496.1:0-1839 GCA_965178525.1 uncultured bacterium
ACAACGAGCCGGACCTTGATAACGGGCCTGGTATTGAAAAGCCCACCCGAAGGGCGCTATGTCCAACTTCGATTCATCCTAATCGATCTCTTGACTCTAACGTTGGGTCCAATCCGAGACAAACCGCGGATGGGCATCGCCAGGGCGGAGCTGCGTCTGCGTCAAGACTGGAATCTGCTTGGTGCCTAAAGGGGTGGTTCCTTCGATGGCACGTGGGGCTTCAAAATCGACAAATGGTGTGTCAAATTGCCCATCGAGACACCGCCGACATAGGCCGCATAGAATTCA
Organism: uncultured bacterium; assembly: GCA_965178525.1. Taxonomy (GTDB): domain Bacteria; phylum Tectomicrobia; class Entotheonellia; order Entotheonellales; family Entotheonellaceae; genus CBCXVS01. The sequence goes on from CBCXVS010000496.1 coordinate 289, forward strand.
CAAGCCATGAGCGGGAATTACTGTGATGTGAGTTTATAGTCCCGCGAAACCGTGGAACCACGGCCATCGGTAAGAGAAATCGTGACCGTAAGGGGAATGAAGATGTATTCCTCGTTGTATCCGGAAATGATGCCGTGTGTACTACTTATGCTAAGACGACGTGGCAAACCGACAGCCGACCATGTATAGGGGGGACCGCCGCCGCCCCCTGTGAGTAGTTGTTCGTAGAACTGTCCGGTAAAGGCCGGCTGTAAGTGTGAGGTCGTTATAGCAAGCGGTGCGATCGCTGGATTGACTTTGAGCGGCAGTATGGTCTGAGCTTGGTTCGGGACCACCGAGCTGTCTCTGACTATCACCGTAACGTTCCCTCCTCTCGCGTTAAAAAACTTGCCTGAAATGATATTCGTTATCAGTGTCAAACCAGGCGGCAAGTTGAGCGCTTCCCAACGGTAGGGCGGTACGCCGCCTGACGCTTCCAACGCCACGGCATACGGCTGATCCACTCGCCCAACAGGTAGCTCCATGGTGTCAATCGTGAGTACGGCGATGTCTTTGGTTACCATCAACGGCACGAAACTCTGAGCCTTATTTGGCTGGGAGGCATGATCGATAACTGTAAGCAGGACATTTTCATTGAATACTTCCGTCGGCGTTCCACTCACCTCGTTGCCATCAAGAACCAAGCCTGTCGGCAGGGGCTCGGCCGTCCACGTATAAGGAGGAACACCGCCTACTGCGTTCAGGTTTGACTGATACGGCTCCCCAACTATGCCATCCGGCAGTTCCGTGACTGTTATCACCAGCGATTCGCTGCGACCGACATACAACGTAAAGTTGCGTCCGGCCAGTATTCCGGATGATTGTTCTGTTACCGTGATGAAGATCGTCGCTAGATACAGTCGCTTGCTCGTGCCGGACAGCAGACCACTGGGGCTAAGGGTGAGCCCCACCGGTAGCGCATTACGGACCTCCCAAACCAATCCATCGCTACGGTTGGCCCGAAGCTGTACTTCATAGGAATGGCCGACAATCCCATTCGGCAGACGTTCGGTAATGATTTCAAGCATAATTAATCTAAGTTGCTACCTACTGGAAATCCATGAGCTTCTTCGCTCTAATGAGGACGACCTATCGATAGCCCTTGGCGAGGAGGAAGCTCATGAACGAAAACATTGCTCAAAGAGCAAGGCTACACACCCTAGATACAGATATTTAACGCCGAAGATACCCGGACATTTACCACTGAAATTTACAAACGATCTCAAGCTAGGCGAGCAGACCGATCGATCTAAAATACGCCTGCTCAATCTGCTGCAACGGCACCGATTCCACAGACGACGTGGCTTCTAGCTGCGGCAGATCATTGTTCGCGATCTCGACATCCACTATACCATCCACCGCGGTGCGGTTCAAGTCAATTCCCAGGTTCGCGAAGTCCACATCAAAGACATATTCTATATCCGCGTCCGCGGAACTATAGACCTTCAGGAAATAAATTGGAAATTTAGGGCTCGCATCTATGAGCCAACGGGTGTATCTCAAAACCTATTT
>CBCXVS010000497.1:0-1767 GCA_965178525.1 uncultured bacterium
TTGATGAGGATCTCGTCGCCGACGCCACCACGGGAAAAGTGATGGTAAGTTGGCGTTGCACGCTCGACGTCAAGGGACAACCGACCTCATGGCGCGGCCTCGACCTGTTGCATTTCGAGGGCGATCAGCTGGTGCGCAAGATGACCTACGCAAAGGCCAAAACGCCCTTGTTCCAAGACTGAGGCGCAATATGGTATGCGGATAACACGTCGGGCGTATTCTAGACGCCATGGCATCCACCGAAGGGTAGACAACAGCCCATCAAATGCACCCTACATGGGTTTAATCTCCAGCGCTCACAGCCTCGGGTTCCGGCACGGGCTGATGTCCCCAGATACTTCCGCTGGTGTGCTGCTGCACCTGCCAGGTGGCATCATCCACCTCGCGCCCGCCCCAGCCGAATTCGACTTGGAAACCGGACGGCGTATACATGTAAAAAGAGACCATGTGGTCATTCGTATGCCGGCCAAGACCACGTGCGATCCGGATGTCCTGCGCCTGGCACAGGTCGTAGGTAGAGCCGACGTCGTTGAGCGATTGGGCTTGCAACATGAAGTGATTCAGCCGTTTTGCCGGTTTGGCCGCCATGAATGCCAGAGAGTGATGGCGCGGGTTGCAATGGAAAAAGGCCATACGCATCTTGTTCCCCGGTGGCCGCTCGATCTGCACGAAATCACTAATCCGCATGCCCAGTACATCTCGGTAAAAGTCAATGCTGGCCTCGAGATCATCCACGGCCAGCACAATATGCCCCAGGCCCATGGTGCCGGTGACAAAACCAGCCAGCCCCCGTGGCGAGGCGAACGGTGCGTCAAAACACTGCATGGGGCCATAGGAGACTTCCGTCGCCGTACCACTCGGATCGGCAAATTGAATCAGCCCCACCACACGGCGCGCCTCGGCTTCAGCAGCCGTCCCAAGCGTCACGGCCGTGCCCGCAGCCCGTAGCTGATCACTCACTTGGCGGAGCGCATGCTCGTCCGCCACTTCCCAGCCGATGTACGCCACATCATCGTCGCCGCGCGGATGCAAAGCGAAGCGATAGCGATATTCATCCATACGCAGAAACAGGGCGCCATCGTCACCGCGCTCGCCGATCTGCAGACCGAGAATACGCGTGGCATAGTTTTCCCAGGCCGTCATATCACGGACCCCAATGCCGAGGTATCCGAGCTGTGTTACATGGGCCATGCTTTTCTCCTTCTTGACCTTACGGCTTGCGCCGTGTCTGTCTCCATCCGCCACGCCTCGCGACGGCTGCACCCAACACCCATGCGTCATCCGTCATACCAGGTCTTGGGCGCTCTGCCCAGACGCGTCAGACACCTGACACGCTTCCCCCCGATCGATTGCGCACTGGGCAGGATTATACGCCGAACACCCGCAGAGATAAAGCGGCCGGATCTGACGCCGTCCCGGCTTGCTTCATATGTGATTTGGCTCATCATCACACGACAAGCCGGATCATACTTCCACAACACATCATCTCATGCTGTCAATTCTATTTGCAATTGATATAAAATACCAATGCTGTTATGATGAGTGTCATTTAACATTGAGATGAAATTTTAAAGAGTCTTGAACTGTATTTTTCTGAATCTACATGTAGGATCATCGATACCAAGAGGGAAGATTGTCTATAGGTTTGCCGGTGCACGCCACCTGAAAGTCCCCAAAGGCGTATCGCTTATCTAGACCGAAGTTCCCCTGGCAGAATAGGCGGAGGGTTAAGTAGATCAACAGGTTAGCCCAATTCAAAAGTCCATT
>CBCXVS010000498.1:0-1561 GCA_965178525.1 uncultured bacterium
TGACAAAACCCCCTCATGTGTTGGGTCAACCGTTGACACGACCAGCAGTTAGAGCTTCACTTAAGGCCATTCGGGGTTGACGGCGCAATTCACGTATAGGAGGAGCCTCTGATGGCATTTGAATTTATCGGCTCGGAATCGACAGAGGAAGGTGTGTTAATCCTGACTTTAAACGATCCGGCCACGCGTAACGCACTCGGCGGTCAATTGAGCGAGGAACTCGAGGGGGAAGTCGACCGCTTCGGAGACGACCCGGCGCTTCGTGTTCTGGTGCTGACTGGCGCCGACCCGGCTTTCTGCTCCGGAGCCAATGTACGGGGGTTCAATCGTGCCGTGCAGCAGCGTGAGGCGCAAGGGCCTCCGCCTCCCCCGACCCCCTGGGAGCGTCTCGATCCCGCCTACATGGCCGATAGCCTGCATGAGGCCATGGGACCGGCCATGGTGCGCAAGCTGTGGAATCTACAGAAACCGACGATCGCCGCGGTCAACGGCCCGGCCTATGGTCTGGGATGCGGCGTTGCGCTCTCCTGCGATATCCGCATCGCGTCGGAATCCGCGCGCTTTTCCGAAGCGTTTGTCCGCAACGGCTTGATTCCGGCAGATGGCAGCGCGTGGCAGCTGCCCCGGCTCATTGGCATGTCGAACACCTTATGGCTCCAGTACACCGGTGACGCAGTCGACGGCCAGGAGACGTTCCGCCTGGGGTTGCGCAGCAAAGTCGTCCCGCATGAGGAGCTCATGGAGACGACGATGGCGCTGGCCACACGGCTTGCCCAGGGCCCGACCTATGCCATGTCTCTCATCAAGATGCTCGTCCATAAAGCCCAGCAGCAAGATCTCGCGGAGCACTTGGCGCAAGCGTCACGGGCGCAGAACCTGGCCCGTCAGACAGAGGACCATAAGGAAGGGGTGCAAGCATTTCTTGAGAAGCGGAAGGCGAACTTCAAAGGGCGATAGCAGAAGCTGAGGAGGTACGCATGTCGATCGAAACCGCCAGGGCGTTTCTGAACAAAATCAAGGCCACCCCCGAGTTGCAAGCCCAAATCAATGAGAGAACGGCAACCCACTCCGTCGATTTCTTGCAGTTGGGCGCTGAGCACGGCTTCGTGTTCACCGAGGCCGAATGGTATCAGGCGTTGTACCCGAATGAAAAGGATATACTCGGATCATTTGAGTTGGACCGCATGACGGGCAGGCAGGGCCAGGTATCGCGGACGGAGTGGAAATGAAGGCGGAAACGTGGGATGGGTGGACAAGTCCGGCTTCGGTCTCCTCTGTGACCATGAGACGAGCCTGATCTGGGCTGCGCAGGGTGGCCCAAGACGGTTCGACGTAGGGATGCTATATGGCGATTGAAGAACTCGACCTCGACCTCTCCACCACCGAATTACCGGCAGAAGTGTCCCGGCTGATCGAAGAATCGGAACGACGATGGGATCAGTTTGTTGCCAGCCAAAGACACCGCCGATTCCCACGTTTTCTACCTAGCCCGAAGTTCCCCTGGCAGAATAGGCGGAGGGTTAAGTAGATCAACAGGCTGGCCCAATTCAAAAGTCCATTT
>CBCXVS010000499.1:0-1511 GCA_965178525.1 uncultured bacterium
TACACCGGAGGAAGTCATGAAGGATACCGGTTTGCTTGAGCCGTGTGCGATGAAAGTCGCCCGCACGGTGCTGAGGGGGGGGGTCATGGCGACATGATGCCCCTACCCGATAGAGGCCGGCATCGGTCTCGTGCAAACCCGGCTCTCCCTCCTTGACTTGAACCCTCGGAGCAATCAGCCCTTTTGGGATCAGCAAGGGCGTTACGGTCTCATATACAACGGGGAGATATACAACTTCAAAGAGCTGCGGACGGCCCTAGAACGGAAGGGTGTGCACTTTCGCACGACCAGCGACACGGAGGTCCTCCTGGCATGGCTCATCACCTGTGGGGTTGAGGCCACGTTGCCGAAGCTGGAGGCCATGTTTGCCTTCGCGCTGTATGACAAGGTGGACAAGACCTTCATCCTTGCACGCGACCGTTTTGGCATGAAGCCGCTGTTTATCTACGACGCAGACGACATGTTTCTCTTTGCGTCCGAGATTGGGGCCATGCGACCCTGGATCCCGTTCGAGCCGGATCTGCTCTCGATTTCCTCCTATCTCTACGGATTTGCAGGTCCAACCAAGGGACATAGTTTCTTTAAAAACATCGCGTTCCTGGCACCCGGCACGGTCGTCAAGATTCGCCTCGGCACACCGGCCCAATACCGCAAATTCTTCTCGATACCGGACTTCTGGGATCCGGATGAGGCCGCAACATTACAGCGGCTCAAGCCACAACAGCTGATTGATCAGGTCGAGGAGCGGTTGCTCAAGAGTGTGAAGAAGCAGCTCTTTGCCGACGCCCCGGTCGGGGCGTTGTGTAGTGGCGGGGTGGATTCTTCCCTCGTTATGGCCATGGCTAGCCGCTTTCACAACAACTTGGCGATCTTTCATGCCAACGTGACCGGCCCGCTGAGCGAGTATCAAGCTGCGGCGCAGTTGGCCAAGCACCTGAAACTCGATTTAAAAACCGTGGACGCTCATGATCAAGATTTCATCGATCGGTTTCCGGAAGCGATGGAACATTATGGGCATCCCTTCTCGATCATGCCGAGTTCGATCCCCTTTTTAATGGTCTGCGAATGGGTGCGTCATAACGGCGTCAAAGCCGTCCTGACGGGAGAGGGTTCCGACGAGTGTTATTTGGGCTACAAATTTTTGGCGCCGGATATTCGAAAGTGGCGCACGTTTACCAAAGCAACGCTCAAGAGCGTGGTTCAGACGATCATACGGCCACGCCAGAGCCGACGAGCAGAGGGCGCCAATTGGTCAAAATTTCTCATGGGATTCTCGCCCTATTGTGGCGCGTCGAGACGATTTCCCGCCCCCCCGTCTCGCTTCAGTCTGCCCGAATTGATCATGGGTTTGCACAACCGTTTTGAAGTTGCCCTGGAAACGGAGGACATTCGCACCTGTGTTCAAAGCGCCAATGGAGCGCGGACTGACCCTGACTATACCGAAGTTCCCCTGGCAGAATAGGCGGAGGGTTAAGTAGATCAACAGGTTAGCCCAATTCAAAAGTCCATTT
>CBCXVS010000500.1:0-1477 GCA_965178525.1 uncultured bacterium
GGTCAATTCGTTTCAGGCTTTTGAGTTTTTATTTCAACAAGTTGTCGCCGAATCACGGGAGGAACTTCGGGCTAGAAGGAGTATCCCAGGAAAAAAATGTAGCACGATATGCGTCTCCTGTTGCAATGTCCACTTGACTGCATGCCACCATCGTGATGACTTCTTTCGCAGTGTTCTTGCTTTATCGGCAAATGACTGACGAGCCCTAAGGCGTGCGGGATACATTCATATATTGAGGAGTCATGATGCCGAGGCGATTGGCCCGGGAAATGATGAAAAAGGGATCCGCGAAGGACGCGAAGGGACACGAAGCAAATCAGGGAAGGCAAGGTCATCAACAGGGGTTAGGCCGGCAGGGTAAACCACACAGAGGTCATGCCGCGAACACTTTCGGCCCCAACTTGGCCGCCGTGGGCTTCAACCAGCTCCTTGACCACAGCCAGGCCGATACCCGCCCCGCCGTGTTCGCGAGAGCGGGACTTTTCGGCCCGATAAAAGCGCTCGAAGATAAACGGCAGGTCATGTTGGTCAATCCTCTCGCCGGTATTCGACACGGTAATCACCATACGGCTTGGCTGGCGTGTCACGCTGACGCTGACCGCGCCAGCAGATGGGGTGTACTGCCAGGCGTTGTGCAACAAGTTGTGCAGCGCCTGCGCCACCTTGTCGGGATCAGCTGATACGGTATCGACATCCGTAGCAATGACCAGATCCGCATCGATTTTTTTGGCGTCAAATTGCGGTTGGAACAAATCGGCGGCCTGATGGATCACGTCGGCTAAGGCGATGTCCTGACGCTGGAGCGTCACTGCAGCGGCATCTGCCTGGGTCAGTTGCAGGAGGTCTTCGGCGAGCGTGACGAGGCGAAGCGTTTCCTCATGAAGAAGCTCAAAGGTGTCGGGATTCGGGTCGATCACCCCGTCGCGTAAGGCTTCGAGATAGCCCCGCATATTCGTCAGCGGTGTCCGGAGCTCATGGGCCACATCGCTTACCATCCTACAGCGCAGGTGTTCGATCCGTTGCAAGCTCTCGGCCATACGGTTGAACGCGTCGCCGAGCTGGCCCACCTCATCCCGTGAGGAACTCCGCACCCGCTGCGTATACTCATCAGCCGCTAGCGCTTTCGTGATGGCTATCATCTCCGACAGTGGGCGGAGCACTTTGCGGGTGAGGAAGAAGCTGCAGAGCATTCGCACACGCCAGAGCGAGCAGGCTGGCCCAGATCAGATAGCGATGGACAGCTTCGAGGAACATCTGATGCGTCGTCGTTGGCGCAATCTGGTAATCTTGCATCAACACCGTGAAATAGTCAGCCGCGAGGTAGTCGATGGCGAGCCATATCACAAGGATGACAACGCCAATGACCGGCAGGTTGATGCTGAAGAGTTTCCATAGCAAACGCCGACGCATACCAACGACCTCATGCGGAATGCGGAATGCGGAATGCGGAATGCGGAATGCGGAATGCGGAATGCGG
>CBCXVS010000501.1:0-1436 GCA_965178525.1 uncultured bacterium
CTTTGAGGATGATTCGGTGGGCATCTGGGCTGGGCTAGGGAACCTGATCTTATGCTATTGAGGAACAACTCTAATATTCACCTGTGGAACGCCGTGGCGCACCAGCTCTTCCGCTATGACGCCTCTCGTATAGCTCTTACCACTGCCGATGCCGCCGCCTATAAATATGTGACGTTGGATGACACTTCGGTCTAAGGTAGCTGGAATATCCGATCCATGAACTGCGCCAACTTCAAGGGAGAGGGCAGGTACAGGATTCAAGCCCAATGCGGCCACGACGAGATCGGGGTCAGCTTCAAATGCCCAGGCTCCCGCCCGCGCCAGAGATTCCGGCGCTTTGATTTCCCCCCACGTTCCATCGCCGTTAAGTACCGCTTCCTCCAGTATCCCAGCATGAGCCTCCCGATAAATCACCGTAGAGTCCCCTTCCGGGGCGTATCGCGTCTCAAAGGGGATGACTTCGCTCACGGTAGAGCTCAGCGGATCCTCGTGCGGGTTATGGTCGAACACATTATCCACTCGCGCAAGCAGAAACACCGAACGATGACGTGCGTCCTCAGCGCTAATGGCGACCATCTTACCCGCCGTCTGTCCTAGGGCGCTGTCAATGGGCTCCAATACCTGCAGCTCACTCCGATTACTGAGGTTGTTCATTGGCAATTTCCTTCTTGTATTAATCATTAACTTATATTAGATTAATCATAACAGGCCGGGTTGTCAAGCTGACCAATCACCCAAATGGTCTATGAACAATACCCTCAACATGATGCTGAGGTCCGGGAAAACGGAGATCCGATATCGGTCCGCTAGACCAAGCCCCTTAGACATCATTAAACTCCACTCAGGTCTGGCCGGTGACACGCCCACTCCAAACAAGCAGAGTGACGTCTCAAGAATGATCGCGACCCCTATCGTCAGGCTAAACAGTCCCATCACCGTGTTCATCACTTTTGGATATATCTAGCCATGGACCCCCGTGAGGAAAGCAACGCTGCAGGCAGTACTGGATTCACGAAGACAGAGCATGCTATTATCACTGAAGTACAACGCATTATGGCATCTCATGAGATAGCGCAGATTCGTGCAGCACACGTGGCGGGAGCCAGTGTTACCAGACGGATAGGTGAACGCTTTATACAATATGAGCCCGACCTGCCCGCCTCCGGGATGACTATGTTTGCTGCAAATGGTTTTCTCCTCGGGCGAGAGGCGTTTGTATCGGAGGCTGAGCTTACCAAGACTTTGCTCCATGAGCTTTACAGGCTTACAAAAGTGCTATAAGAAGAGGGACACCTGCACGTAGCTCTACTGTCACTACGGAAACTCAAGCGGCCTTCGAGTTTGCGGAGCGTGTATACACTAGGCCGAAGTTCCCCTGGCAGAATAGGCGGAGGGTTAAGTAGATCAACAGGTTGGCCCAATTCAAAAGTCCATTT
>CBCXVS010000502.1:0-1331 GCA_965178525.1 uncultured bacterium
CATAGCACTTGAACCAGTCTGGTTCGGCGTAATCACATCGCCAAAGCCAGGAATTATGGGGGTTTCGTCATCAATGGCAACCCTGTAAATTGGAACTTAATAGCGCCCGTATCTTATTGAAAAAATTAGCTTAATATTTTTACAACAGCTTCTAATCGTGCGAGTTGAGTGTCGGCACGCTCGGGCTGGTCCGTTGAGGTGGATTCTCCAGTGTGGCGACGACTCTCCACATCGGACAGTTGTTGTGTTAAAGTAGCCCGTTGCTCACGGCTCTGCGCTTGCCGCTCGCTATTGAGACGCAATTGTGTATTCAGACGCTCAAGGACAGCGAGATTTTCTTGCAATTGTTCGGGCAGTTCACCAATATACGCTCTTTGAACTGACTTAATTGTTCCTCCTGAGCTTCTAGATCATTCTTAGTTTGTTCAAGCTGTGCTTGCAAGAATTGCGATGTGCCGGTTGCTTTCTGTTCGCGAACTTTGAGATTTTCCTCAATATAAAAGGATGCGAGTGTGTTTGTTACCTGGGAAACTTGCTCCGGATTACGACCTTAATAGCTGATAGCAAAAGCCACGGTTGCCCGGTTCTTGCTTTTCTTGTCTTTCAAACCTCGACGATCGAGTCGGATATCCTGGCGCATCCGCTCGATGATGGCTGAACGCGGCATATCCTGTAGTAAATCGGGGTAAAGATTGAAACGGTTGATCAACTCTTCCAACCGTGAACGGCTCAGAATCTGTTGCGTAATGGTTTGCAGACGGTCATCAATACCGAGCGTGACCGCCGATTGGACAAAGGCCTCCGGTACTTTCTGCCCTTCTACAATCACGGTGGCGGTTGATTGATAGACGTCGGGCAAGAACACGACCGCACTCACCACCGCCGTAAAAATCGCGGCGAATACCAGGATACCCAGCCATTTTCGCCGTCTCAATACGTCAAGAGCCACTTCATATCCTGGGCTCTTTTGCGTCGAACGCATACTGCACTCCTTTTGCCTCATAGGGCTTCCGAGAGTCGACCCGTGCGAGGTGGGTGACGCATGGGGCCCGAAGATAGAGCTTTGCCCTCTCAGTTACATGACCTCAAGGAAATCGGCTTTCACAGGAAGCGGTCATGATGAGATATAGGAAAGGATAGGGCCCTACGGCCATGCCCACAGCCGCAAGTCGCGTGGCCCGCAATGCTGTCGACGGACCACGTTTGTGTCCGGATTTAACAGCAATAGCCATGCCAGGAGAATCTGCGGCGCGGCTAGAACCGAAGTTCCTCCCGTGATTCGGCGACAACTTGTTGAAATAAAAACTCAAAAGCCTGAAACGAATTGACCT
>CBCXVS010000503.1:0-1323 GCA_965178525.1 uncultured bacterium
CGCTTAGTACATACCACCCATCTCACCACCGCCGGGAGGTCCTGCCGGCATCGGCGGTTCCTTCTCAGGAATGTCTGCAACCAATGCTTCTGTGGTGATCATCAACCCAGCAATGCTGGAGGCATTCTGAAGGGCGACACGGACCACTTTGGTCGGATCAATGACACCCGCGCTGAACATATCGTTGAACTCATCTTTCAGGGCATCGTAGCCAACACTTTCCCCTTCATCTTTGACCTTTGCGAGGATTACGGAATCTTCTTGACCCGCATTGTGGGCAATCTGACGAAGTGGTTCTTCAAGTGCACGGCGTACAATGTCAACACCGACCTGCTCGGTCTCGTCGTCGAGGCTGACATCATCAAGTGCAGATACTGCACGGACAAGCGCAACGCCTCCACCCGCAACAATACCTTCCTCAACGGCTGCACGGGTTGCGTGCATAGCGTCTTCAACGCGCGCCTTCTTCTCTTTCATCTCAACTTCGGTCGCTGCACCAACATTGATGACAGCCACGCCACCGGCGAGTTTCGCAAGGCGCTCTTGCAGTTTTTCGCTATCATAGTCGGAAGTGGTATCATCAATCTGTCTGCGAATCTGATTAATCCGCCCCTGGATGGCTTCGGTACTGCCTGCACCTTCGATAACGGTTGTGTTGTCTTTGTCGATGACAACCCGCTTTGCCTGACCGAGATCGTTCAGATTCACGTTTTCGAGCTTAATACCGAGGTCTTCGGAGATGACGCGTCCATTGGTGAGGACAGCGAGATCTTCGAGCATTGCGGTCCGGCGATCGCCGTAACCCGGTGCTTTGACAGCTGCGCCACGGATGGTTCCACGGATCTTGTTGACTACTATGGTAGCTAGCGCCTCACCTTCAACATCTTCTGCAATGATGAGGAAGGGTCTGCCTTGCTGGGCAACCCGCTCAAGCATTGGCACGAGATCTTTGAGGGCGCTAATCTTCTTCTCATGGATGAGGATATATACGTCCTCAAGCACCGTTTCCATACGATCCGGATCGGTGACAAAGTAGGGTGACAGGTAGCCGCGATCAAACTGCATACCCTCGACCACATCAAGCGTAGTTTCAAGGCTCTTGGCTTCCTCGACGGTGATAACACCGTCTTTGCCGACCTTTTCCATCGCGTCCGCAATCAGGCTTCCAATCTCGCCATCGTTATTGGCAGAGATCGCGGCGACCTGCGCGATTTCTGTTTTCTCGGAAGTCTCTCTGCTAACGCTTTGCAAGCGATCTACGATCGCCTCGACCGCCTTCTCGACGCCGCGCTTGAGCGCCATCGGGTTGCGGCCCGCAGCGAC
>CBCXVS010000504.1:0-1306 GCA_965178525.1 uncultured bacterium
AACGAGCCCGATGACGGTCCGCAGATGGCCTCAAACGGTTATACCAACGTGGAAAACTTCCTGAATGAATTGGCAGGAGACCCCATACCGCCGTTTGACGTCCATATTGCCGCTCCTTCCGCTCGATAGCCCGGTGCTATAGACATCACAAGGTCTTCAGGTCATGCTTGCCTTCGTTCATATCGAAAAATCCGCCGGCAAGACTGTTGCCAGGGCCATGCAATGCGCCTACGGTCTGCGCCATTGTTCGTTATATGCCTGGGCAGGTCTGCCGGTGTTCGGAGGGAAAGAGTATCGGCTGCTGCGCTGCCTCTATCCACGCTTGCAGAGCATTAGTGGCCATACCGTGCGGCCCTATAGCGACTTGGCGCACGCCTGCCCCGATGTGCGCTATTATACGATGATTCGGCATCCACTAAAGCGCTGTACCGCCCATTACAACTTCCAGATCACGGTCATGGGCAAGCGCATTCCGTTTGATGACTGGATCGATGACGAGCGCTATGCCAATCGACAGACGCGTTATCTGGCCGGTCAAGACGACGCCGATGCCGCGATTGAGATCGCGTCTCGGCAGCTCTTCTTTGTGGGCCTGACCGAGAGGCTCGACGAGGCGATGGTGCTGCTGCGCCACCGCATCGGTCAGCCGGCGCTGCAACTGCACTATCCGCCGTACAAGACGTTTGCCGATACCACGATCGCCACCCAGGTCCTCAACGACCCCACGGCGCTGCAACGGCTCACCGAGGCAAATCGCTCCGATCTCAAGCTGTACCGACTTGTGACGGAAGACTTGTACCCGCAGCAGATTCGTGAGTACGGTCAGCGCTTCGCCGCCGACGTGCAAGCGTTCCGGCAAGCCAATGGCCGGGTAGGCGCGGACGCCAAGTGGACGATGTACCGGCTGCAGCGTCTGCTCATGTACCTGCCGGTTATGGCGCTGTATCGCGCCTGCTCGCGGCGCAGCCGTCGTCTGAGAAGGGAGCCGTAAGCGATGCACATCGGATTTGAGACGATTGGGAATGCCACCCTGATTGGTTATGATGGCAAGCCGGTGTTGGCGACCGATCCCTGGCTTGAAGGCTCTGCCTATTTCGGCAGTTGGGGACTGTCGCATGTCGTCCCGGCGGAGCAAAAACACGCCGTGCAGCAGTGTCCGTATGTCTGGATTTCCCACGGTCACCCCGACCACCTCAATCCTGACGCCATCGGCGTTTTGCAGGGAAAGACGGGAATGGCCTTAAGTCAAGCCAACTCCTTTCTTGATGAAGCAGTTACGCCGATTGCCTGAGACCGACTCTCCTCT
>CBCXVS010000505.1:0-1253 GCA_965178525.1 uncultured bacterium
AGGTCGATTCGTTTCAGGCTTTTGAGTTTTTATTTCAACAAGTTGTCGCCGAATCACGGGAGGAACTTCGGTCTATTGCTTGGATGGCGTCTGCGACCCTGCTCTGGCTTGTCTGCCTCCACAGAGTTCTCACTCGGGCGGACAAGGCTCTACGCCGGAAGGTTGGACGATGATGCACCACCCACGCCGTGTGGGGGACACGTTTGTCACCGTAAAGCTCATGGTATACCTCTCGTACAGGCCATCGCTATCAGAGTCCAACGGGGTATGTGCCCGAAGCTCGAGGCCCATGGCAACTTCTGTCTCTTTGAGGAGAGCGCCATTGGCATTGACCAAGGTGACGAGCTCGCCATAAGTCGGCATGGCGCTTGGATATGTGTTGTTCGCACTCGTTGTGGTCGACGCCATCAGCGCGGCTTGCACGGCATTCCCAATGCTCATGCCTTTCGTCACTCGGACGCGCTCAAAGTAGGCATGGATGGTGGGAGTGGCAACGATAGCGAGTAACCCAAGAATCACGGTCACGATGATCAGCTCAACGAGCGTCAGGCCCTCCGACTGCCATCGCTGATGAGGTAAGACGCTTGGCAGCCGATGATGGGTGCTGTTCCTGAAGCTTGAGGACAGGAGGGCCAACATCTGCCTTGTTGCCATTAACATTCTAGTCACTTTCTCAGTAATCTTGGGGCGGCATGAGTTTTGCTAAATATATGCAGCAATGACAGGACTCTTATCGGATATGAGTTGAAAAGGGTGAGAGGTTCCTCTCATAGCAATCACGTCTGGCAGACGCGTTCCATTTTCCGTTGAGGAGGGGTGGAACGTGCGACGTCCAACCGTTGTCATCGTCACAAATTTGACAAGGGGGGTAAGGCGCTTGACAATGTCCAGAGCCCTGCACATCTGCCGAAGACGTGCCGCAGTCGTTTCCTGTCCTACGCATGCAAAACAATCCCAAGGCCCACGCGACTTGCTCTCTCTCCTTCTTTTCTTTCCTGCTGATATGAATATTGCTGGCAGCCAATGAGAAACGTCACGACCGCAGGGCGGTCTTACGGAGAAGAAGAGACATCTCATGCCTCAAAGAAGAAAAGCCACACGTTATCTCGCATACCTCGTTGTCACTGCGCTGTCCATGATCGTCCTTCTGTTGTAGGTGTTCACAGGGGGTAGAGGGGAATGGCCTTAAGTGAAGCTCTAACTGCATGTCGTGTCAACGGTTGACCCAACACATGAGGGGGTTTTGTCATGAG
>CBCXVS010000506.1:0-1122 GCA_965178525.1 uncultured bacterium
AGACGCTGTGCCTGCGATCCGACCGACGACTTCTGCTCGCAGCAGGTTGGCCAAGGCTGTTATACTCTGGTGCCGGAGGACCTGCGCAACTCGGTGATTGAGTCCTATATAGCCGACTATTTCAATGACCGTTTGGGCAAGCCGGTACAGCGTAGCAACCGCAGCTGTCTGGGTTGCCATAGTAACGCCGGCACCGACTTCAGCTACATCTTCCTCGACGCCGTCGAGCAGCGGGTACCGATCCAGATGCCAACCTCCCGTTGAGACCACCGCCGGGGGGGCTAGCATCTATAGGCAGATAACGGGGTCCGGTCTAGTAGTCCGTTTCGTAAGTTCGTTAGAAGTTCTGATCGCCTGTTCGGGCAGGTTCCTCTAGGCAGGTTCCTCTAGGATGTAGGGAGCAATCGATAGATGAATTCTCAAGGCCCTGGGTTTTCCGTTTTTTCTTACCGCCTAGAGGTGATGCGGGGTTCCGGCTGAGCCCCCTTGAAAGCTCTCATGATTCAATGGCTTAGAAGGTGTTGTGGGAGTGTCATCGGCAGTCTGCCGCTTCTGACTTCATGTCGGCCATGGGGTCGGTCGACCGGCGTATCTATACCACTCGATACGGAGGACCTTGCCATGACCTTACCCCAAAGATACGCAACACAACAAGCCAAAGCCAAACGCCGCGGGCGTCTCAACGCCAAAGCCCGACACCAACGCCAGCAACAACAAGCGCAACGCGCCATCAACGCCTGGCATCAAGCTCTACACGACTTGGGTCTACCTGACAACCTGATGCTGGATATTCTGTATTACACCAGCCCAGTCCTCTTCAAAGGGCCGATGTCGATGGATGAAATCATTTTTAACTTAACCCACCATTGGTCCAGCGTGAACTGCAAAGCCCTTGAACGTTATGGACTTTCATGAGGCTCCAGGCGGAAGCCCACGCCGTTAGGAGCCCAGAGCATTAAACGGAAAACTCAGGATTGCTCCAAAGGCCCTGGCGCGTTTCAAAGCTCGGGTTAAAGAGCTGACGAGACGCCACCAGGGGCGACGCCTAGGCCGAAGTTCCCCTGGCAGAATAGGCGGAGGGTTAAGTAGATCAACAGGTTGGCCCAATTCAAAAGTCCATTT
>CBCXVS010000507.1:0-1104 GCA_965178525.1 uncultured bacterium
CTGCAAACGTATGACCATAAGCCATGTCGTTTCAGGAGGTTGGATTGTTCCCCTGTAAATGGGCTTTTGAATTGGGCCAACCTGTTGATCTACTTAACCCTCCGCCTATTCTGCCAGGGGAACTTCGGTTTAGCGAAGGTGACCGAGACGGTGTGGAACCTGCGCCAAGAGCGCACCGGCGGCCTGAGCGAGACGCTTATCACGCAGGCCCATCTCGGTGAACAGAGCCGAAAGCAAGCCCAGTGTGCCCGGTGTGAGCGGCTCGTGCAAGCTCGACCTGCCGTTGCGCGCACGGTCGAGACCATGGTGGGGTCAGTACAGATTGAGCGGCCTTACTTCTATTGTACGGGGTGCCGCTGTGGTCGCTATCCCTTCGACGAGACCTTGGGCTGAACGCCTGGGCGCAAGCAACTCGATGTGCAACAGGCCGCGGCCCGGGTGGTGATCGACATGCCCTATGACGAGGCTCAAACGATGTTTCGCGATCTCACCGGGGTCGGCATGGGCAGTGAACGCATACACACGTTGACGAATCAAGGGGCCCAGAGCCTGACGGTGTGGGATGTGGCGCCGTCGCGTCAGGAGATAGAGCGACGCATCGCCGAGGTGGCGGCGGGGCGCTTTCGGCGTCCGATGTTGGTGCTGGGCATTGATGGGGCTTCTGGGCCGACGCGTCCTGAGAGCGCCCGGGGACGCCGTCCGGGGCAAGGGCGCCAGCGGGCCAAGCGGCCTCGGTGGAAGGGGCAGTGGCGTGATGCCAAGGGCTTTCGCTTTTATCTGATGGATGGCGATCGCATCATCCATCTGCTGGGTTGGCATCAGGTGCAAACCGAGGCCGAACTCGGCGACGCCCTCAAGCAGGTCAAAGACGCGGGCTTGATTCCCGAAGACTAGGTGCGGCTTTGTGTCGTGGGCGATGGCGCCTCGTGGATATGGAAACACGTCGAGTCCCTGTTTCCCCACGCGCGTCACGTGCTCGACTAGTATCACTTTGCGCAATACCTCCATAAGGTGGCCAAGGCGCACGATGGCTCATCGGTACAGGCCTTAGAGTGGGTCGAAGCGACGATGACGCGGCTGTATCTGGGCAAAGTGGCGGCGGGG
>CBCXVS010000508.1:0-1086 GCA_965178525.1 uncultured bacterium
TGATCACTTATGTCGCTCGGGGTCACAAAAAGGCCCGATACATCAACCGGGCAAGAGCCTTGCTCTTGTCTCATGAGGGCAAGGATGATCAAGATATTGCAAAACTTCTCGGCATCACTCGGACCACCGTCTATAATGTACGAAAGAAATATCATCAACAACCTTATGATCATATTGTTGAAATTATCAACGATAAACCACGTGTAGGACGACCAATTGTATTCGACTATCAGGTCGAAGCGAATGTCTCGATGTCGCCTGTTCTGAAGCACCCAAAGAATATGCTCGTTGGACGCTCCATTTAATCGCTGACAAGCTCGTCCAGCTCAATGTAGTGGATTCGATTTCTCATGAAAGCGTTCGCAGTCTGTTAAAAAAACAAACTTAAGCCCTGGTTAAATGAACAATGGTGTATTGGAGAAATCACGGGCAGTTTCTTATGGAATATGGAAGATGTCCTGTCTCAGTATGCCTTACCATACGATCCGTTGTGTCCTCTGATTTGTTTCGATGAACGTCCTTGTTTCCTCATTGATGATGTGGGTTCGATCTTGCCGATGAGTCCGGGTAAAGCGAAACGTTATCACTATGAGTATGCCAAGAATGGGTCATGTTGTGTGTTGCTCGCTTTTGGACCTCATACCGGGTTTCGTTATGTTGAAGTCCGTGACAGACGTACCGCCGTTGATTATGCAGAGTTCATGAGTAATCTCGTAAACAAGTATTACTCCCATGTGGAACGGATTCGTCTTGTGCAAGACAATCTCAATACACATACGCCAGGGTCATTTTTTGAAATCCTTGATCCTAAAGAAGCGTTTGAATTCGGTCAACAATTTGACCTTCATTATACCCCCAAAAAAGGCTCCTGGCTCAACATGGCAGAGATTGAATTTTCAGCTCTGTCGAGTCAATGTTTGGACCGCCGGATTGCGGATGTGGAGACCCTAAGAGACGAAGTTGAGGCCTGGACCAAGCAACGAAATGCCAATCGCACCACGGTGAACTGGCAGTTTACCCAGACGAAAGCCCGGTCCAAACTTGAGCGTCATTACCAGAATGTCAAAAAACTTATTTGACGGACCA
>CBCXVS010000509.1:0-1081 GCA_965178525.1 uncultured bacterium
TGGACTTTTGAATTGGGCCAACCTGTTGATCTACTTAACCCTCCGCCTATTCTGCCAGGGGAACTTCGGCCTAGACGAGTCGAAACGCAACAAGCTGGTGAATTTTGCCAGCAGAGAGGCCAGGGCCAATATTCCGGAACTCGAGGTGAGGTATGACGATGGGCCCGTGGACGGAGAATTCCCGGTGGAAAACCAGAGGCCGATTGCCCATATCGCCGTGGCGCCCGGAGCTGGAGCCGCGCCACTCGAGGTCGAGTTGAGTGGCGCGGCCTCCGTGGATGCCGATGGGAGTATTGTTTCATACGACTGGGATTTTGGCGATGGGAGCGAGGCCACGGGCGACGTCGTACGCCATACGTATGACGTCGTTGGGGTGTATACTGCCGCGCTGACAGTCCGCGACCAGGAGGGCGCTACGGACGTGGCGAGGGTAGACATTACGGTGAGTGAGGCGGAGAGTAGCGACGATTTCGTCGCCAATGGCGGCTTCGAAGAGCCGGAAGGGAACGGGCAGGCGTTTGCGTGGAAGCTTGGCTCCACGCGTGCCTTGCGAGTGGTCGCGACGAAGGCTTTTGCGGGAAAATATAGCTTAGAGTTGCGCGATGCGGACACCCAACGGCGGACACCCATTGCCTCGGCTCTGCCTGTCACGTTGGATAAAGGCAACTACATGCTCTGCGCCCGTATTGCTATGGAAAACCTTGGGGCGCAGGATGGCCGCAGAAGCGGTGTGCGGCTCTCCGTGAAAGATGAAGCGAGCCGACGGGGCAGCGGGAACATTGCCGCAACATCGGTCGCGTCGGGAACGCGTGACTGGTATCGGGTCTGCAAACCAGTCGTGATCCAACAGGAAGGTGATTATAGTGCAAGGATTGAGGCATATAATAGACCCAGCGGCGTGGCATGGATCGACGAGGTTTCGTTAAAGCCAGAATAAGTCTTTAAATTTCATTCGCATGTTTTTAATATGAAATAGATAGCCCATCATTGCTTGTATTGCATAGATTATTAGGGTTGTTCCCCAATAGTTAATGAGGTAGGCTATCCTCCCCCAAACGATGGAGGGAGCCCAGCCAGGTCA
>CBCXVS010000510.1:0-1056 GCA_965178525.1 uncultured bacterium
TGAGTCAACCGCACAACGAGCCGGACCTTGATAACGGGCCTGGTATTGAAAAGCCCGCCCGAAGGGCGCTATGTCCAGTGATCTCCTATCAATTTTTTCTAGGTAAGTGTTCAGAAGTTTTGTCTTACCAATGCCAGGCAAACCAATGAGAGCTATGAATCCTTGCCGTTCCTCAATCCCATTGATGACACTTTCTATAGCCTTCGTATGGCTTGGAATCAAAAAAAGGTTTTTAGGATCGGGTGTCGTGATGAAATGCGTATTCGTCGTATGGTCGAGATAACGGTCCATGCCCACCGGTTCTCCACAGTTAGTCGTTATGCCCGATATGGGCACGCTTCCTGATGTGGTCCCTATCGTATCCTATGCACGGGCATCGCCCCATCGTCCGGCATGTCCGTCCATGTCACGCACATTGCCAGACACCACCCTACTCGCGTGCTATATCGTGAGTTCCCTCAGTTTCACTTTGGAGAAAGCATACGCATAGAAAAAATAGTAAAAATGCTTGGCAAAAGGAAATCAAGCGCTTGCGGCGTGCGATCGCCGTATCAATCAAGATCATCTGCAGCGCTAGCTAGCCAAATCCCGGCGCGGGAAAGCCTCATCCTCCTCGATACGCGTGAAAGCGAGCTGTTTGCGCTGGGCAGAGCTATCGAACTTCTCAGTGGCGAGCTTGCGGTGCCAGCTGAGGGTCGTGTCGGGTTGGACGGGGTGCTCATGATCAACACGCCTTACCTCAAACGGGTTGATTTTGTGAGGCTCTTGAACCTGCTGGAGGGGCTCTTCCGCTTTGGTCAAGGCGTTTTAGGCCGCCCGGCGCCAAGGGCGCCCTCCAGCCTGACCTACAGCGAATCTCGCCTGCGGGAGGAAAATGATTTACCTTTTATATAGTTGTAGTTTCAAGCGCCATTTCGGACTGAGCTCTGTCCTTGGAAAATAGATCAAAGAGGAGAAAGAGATGGTCAAGACGATTGAAGCATTAGAGTTGTTCCTCAATAGCATAAGATCAGGTTCCCTAGCCCAGCCCAGATGCCCACCGAATCATCCTCAAAG
>CBCXVS010000511.1:0-1055 GCA_965178525.1 uncultured bacterium
AATGACCTGGCTGGGCTCCCTCCATCGTTTGGGGGAGGATAGCCTACCTCATTAACTATTGGGGAACAACCCTATTTATTTAAGGTGATTAAGTACAATACTATTCGGCTTAGGGGGAACTGATGGAACAGTGATATATGCAAAACCTTCTTTTGTATGACAAACCATACATTGCACACCAGTATTGACAAATGCCTTATTAAAGGTAGATCAATCTCGGGTTTCCGTGGCTTTATAAAGTTTGGGGAAGACATTTCCGCGAAATGCCTTTATAGACGGACCGCTTTTAGTCCGTGCATGCACAACCCGCTTAATCATTTTTTCCATCGATCGAATTTGATATTCAGCAAATTCCCATTTGTCCTGCTTAGCCGCCCAATAAAGACTTTGATAACGGTAGGCGATTTCAGGCATCCAGTGATGGGTACCCGGCGTAACTTTTACCAAAGCCGCCAGCTGCTCTTCGGGGGTGCCAGTTTTACGCCAATCTGGAATGTTCTTGGAATGTTTCGGATTATCAGAGGCGTAGATCACATAGGCAAAGCCTATAACTAAGAACAAAATACTGACAACACCTAAAACTCTGAAAGACTTTTTCATAAAAATAACTCCAACTTGTTTGGTTGAATCACACAAGCCACACAAAATCGTTCACAGGGGCTTGTTGATCATTCGAGCTCTGTGCTCAGCCTTTCTTTTTTGGCCCAGAATGAGCGAACGTGTCATGAGCGGCAAAGTAGCATTTTTGCCGCCTGAGATTGAGCCCTTAACCTCCGTTAACGGCACTCCTGTTCACGCCCTATGATGTGCTATTTCAAAGCGTTAGAAACTGTGCCAGAAGCCGTGCCAAAATCAATGTGCCATCGGATGTCATCCCTGATGGTTTTTGGCACAGTCGATTTTCACCGTCCAGAAGTCATTGTTTTGTAATTTGATAGAGCTACTTTGCCGTTGGTAGAAGCTTTGCTCATTCTGGGCCTATCCCGACCCAACGGCTCCAATGCCAGATAGGGGTCTTGCAGCCGACGCCGATCCGGCATGCGTTCCAGATCAAA
>CBCXVS010000512.1:0-1052 GCA_965178525.1 uncultured bacterium
TTCTGTTAAAATCTGACAACGAAAAATGCGGATGGTAAGGTATAGTCATTAGGTTTCTTTTTTACCATAATCTTTAACGAGGACGCCTTCTCATTCAACGGCATTCACGACTGGCTGAAGGCAGGCAAATATTCCTTGACATACTCCCAAACCTAAAGGATTGGGATTCTTACCCGTTCTCCGTTCCGAGAGTCCCAGACCTTTAGAGAGTGGAATTGTGCGATAAACGAGGTTAGCCCGGCGAACCGGGACTGACAACCTCTTCTGCAAGGGTTGATGCCCCAACCCTATAGATATTCACCGCCGCATTGCGGTCTCTATCCAACTCTGTTTCGCAACTCGGACACTGCCACATCCGAGCACGCAGATTCAACGATTCATTAACAAAACCGCAAGCCGAGCAGGTCTTAGACGAAGGATACCATTTGTCAATGAAAGTGATTGTTTTGCCCTTCTTTTGGGCAATGTGTACTAACTTCTTAACAAAATCACCAAAACCTAAGTCACTCACCTTCCGACCCCAAAGCGACTTCATGCCTTTCAGGTTCAAATCCTCAAGACGGATTTCGTCGTATCTATCGGTGAGCCAGTGGGCAAGTTTCCAGTGAAAATCTTCGCGGTGGTGCTGAATCTTGCGGTGTTTCCGAGCCAAATCCAATCGCGCCCGTTGTCGATTATTTGACCCCTTGGGTTTGCGTGAATGTTTTCGATTGGCACGCTTAATGACATTGATGCTACGTCTGAAAAACTGTGGCGATTCTATATCGACCCCATCTGACCCAGTCAGATAGCGTTTAAGACCAAAATCGAACCCTGCGATTTGACCCGTCATCGGTGCGTTAAGGTCTTTATCTTCATGGTCAGTCAAGATACAAATATAGACATCACCAACAGCATCCCGTTTGATGGTGCAACGTTTGGGTATGCCTCGTATTTGTCGTGATTTGAAATAGCGATAGACCTGTTTCCCGATCTGAATCTTGTTACCAGCGAGAAGTTTCCAACCGGCTTGTCGCAAAGTGAATGATTTGTATTTGTGTCGAGGCTTGAAG
>CBCXVS010000513.1:0-1046 GCA_965178525.1 uncultured bacterium
GATGGTTTTGATGGCGAACACCATGCGGTAATGCCGCCCGAACACATCACTGGTTTGCAAGTTGCCGTGAATAAAATTGGCCAAGGTGTTGCGGTGGAGCACATCAAAGTGATAATTTTCGCCGAAGGTGTCAACCGCGAGCTTCCAATTGATCTCGGCGTGAATCGTCTGGCCGCCCACGTGGCGCTGCAGATCCAATCGCCAGGCTGCCATATCCGGCGCCATCTTACCGAGTTGCTCGTCCACGTCAAACGCCTCACCCGGTGCTGGCTGCACCCATAACATGCCGTGCTTTTCGGCTGCTGGCAGTGGCGTGAGCCCATGGCATGAGCGGTCGATCTCGCCAAATTGCTTCCCGTAGGGAATGCTGACCAGGTGCCCTTGGGTGTCGTAACCCCAGCCATGAAACGGACAGTAAAAGCGGTCGTCGTAGCCGTGCCCATTCTTCACGACTTGGGCGCCGCGATGTCGGCAAACGTTCAGAAAGGCGCGAAACAGGCCCTCCTCATCGCGCAGCATCAGGACTGGAAGACCCGTTTCGTCACTCGCCCGGTAGGCGCCTAGCCTTCCCAGTTCCGTCGACAACCCGACAAACAGCGGTGTCTCCCGGAAGAATACCTGCTGCTCTCGCTTGGCGTGCTCCGGACAGGTGTAGACCGCGACGGGATTGCGGCGAATGCCACCGGCATCCGCCGTGGTCTTGGCATCGAGATGGTCTAACAATTGCCTGAGGACGCGAATTTGTGCTGCTCTTTCCAAAGCGTATCTCTCCTCGTTTATACCATGTCGCTTGCACGGGCATATCTTAGCACAGACGGCGGCACGCGGGACAGTTTGGACGCGCGATACGGCCCATTACCTGAGAAGCATTTGCAACGTCGTGAGCAGTCTCATCCAAAATGCATCGTCTTGCAGACAATGGCGATGTGAGATGGCCACAGTCGTAGCCTAGGCCGTCTAAAAACGCCGTTTTTGAGCCCAATTCTTTACCCGGTTTTCGGACCTGGCCATCTCGCCCAAAACGCCATTCAAAACGCGGTCGGGGG
>CBCXVS010000514.1:0-1032 GCA_965178525.1 uncultured bacterium
TCAACACTTACCCCTTCGCTCATTAGGGAGCGTGCAATCACCTCTTTTTGCTGTTGCTGTCCTTCTTCCCGTCCTTCTTCTCGCCCTTCTTCCCGTCCTTCTTCTCGCCCTTCTTCCCGTCCTTCTTCCTGCCCCACTTCCCGTCCTTCTGCCCAACCCTTTTTGACCCCATCTTCATGTTCTTCGATCAGGACATCTTCCCAAGACTCCTCGTCCTTGATTTCACGACGCTCCTGAGGCGATATGTTCTCGATTTCCACCGCTTCAATCACCGCTGAGAAGATTGGCGAAGTATAGCGACTCTCATCAATTTCTCCGTCAAGCGAATCTAAAATAAACTCCAGCCACGCCTTGATGCCTTCGGGGGTCTGCTCATTGACCATACGCGGCACCAAGAACACGAGTTGATGCGGATACACTGCCACTTTTCGCTTGAATTCGTTGACCGGATTGAACTCCGATACCGCCACACTGAAGTCGATTCCGTTCTCCCGAGATGGACTCGTTAAGACAACGATTGTATACACCGTCTGGTTAAACTGATACGCCCGGCTACTTTTCACCTGTTCGACGAGACCGATGAGGTGGTAGTAAAGGAAACGACTGTAGAAGTGCCGTTCTTTGACATGCTGAATCTCGACGACGATTCTCGACGCCTCATCTTCGGCAAAGAGATCATACTCAATATCAACCTGACCGACGGGCTTGAGGTATTTATACCCTTGATGCACTTCATCTATAGTCAACTCGATTCCGAGCACATCTTTGACAAACTCGCTGAAGATTTCCGGTTGACTGAACGCCTTCTTAAAAGCGGTGTCATATCGCAACGGGACAACTTGAACCATATCTGACTCCCTTCTTTTCACATCATATCCATTCACTGGCACATATCTACTTCGGCATCAGTTGCCGGATTTCATCGGGCTGAAGTCCTGTTGTGCGAGCGATGAGCTCAACACTCACCCCTTCGCTCATTAGGGAGCGTGCAATCACCTCTTTTTGCTGTTGCTGTCCTTCTTCCCGTCCTTC
>CBCXVS010000515.1:0-1030 GCA_965178525.1 uncultured bacterium
GCATGAGGTGCAACACGTTGCGCTTGCTCACCCGCAAGTCCGTTGCCCAACTGAAGTGTTGGACCTTGTCCTTGCCACTCTCCCCGGACTCGATGCAATTGACCCGCACGTCCGCATGCGAGGCACGGAGCGGCACGTCATTGACAAACCCAAAGCGCTGCACAAGACCTGCAGCGCGGTTGTGTCGTTCATACCAGGTCACGCGCCCGGCTTGCTCCGCCGCCCGGACTCGATTGAACAAACAGGTGTGATCGCCTGCTTTGACACCCAAGATATAGTGCAGATCGTGGGCTTGCAGGGTCTCAATGTGCGGGGCATTGGAACTCAGACTCTCTGCGGTGACAATGACCTTGAGGTGCGGGTGATCCTGCCGCAATTTGGCCACAAAGCGTTTGGCTGCATGGCATGCACAATCATTTTTGCTCGTGCCATCTTGTTGCACAATCGGCTCGGGCATCAAGGGGATGACCTCACGAAAGGCGGGATGGATGATCGCCGCCCCTCACATCTGGTGATCACACGTGATCGAGCCGTTGCGGTGGGCCTGTTGCAGACACGACGCACAGGGAATCGTCTTGGAGGAACAATACCCCGTGCCATCGCGCGCCAGAAAATAGTGGCCATCAAGAAACGCCATCGGTTCAAGTGCCTTACCTCGCTGGAGTTGCCTCAAGATGCTCTTCGACCCGGGGCGTAGCGACTCGGGTGAGACCGGCTCAAGGGTCTCACGCCTGTACGTGTCGCAAGGGGCACGCTCCATACCGTAGATGGTTTGCAAATTGCCCTCGGTCCGTTCCTTGTCAAAGGCGAGTCAAGAGAGCGAGTTGAGGGAAACCATGGCGCACCCTGACATCAGCGCATCGACTAAGGAAATGTCCGGGTCGCCGCAGCGATGATCCGGGGTGTTGGCAAAGCCGCTGCGCCCCACGCGAAAGAGTGCATCGGCAGAGAGATGCTTGCGTCCTTTCGGGGCCACGATGGACATGGCAAAACCCCTCATGAGAACCTCAAATCGTTTCAGTGAGAGGGG
>CBCXVS010000516.1:0-996 GCA_965178525.1 uncultured bacterium
GATAGTAGGCGGCCAGCAGGTATCTGCCGCTGCGGTCGGTGGCCAGAAAGCCAGCGGCGTCGGGAGGCGAGACACTGCCGTTGCGCGTGAGCCCGCCGGTGCCGGGGTCGATGCGATGGCTGGATATCTCCGGGACCTCGCGGTGCCCAACGTAGAGGCATTGCCGGTTGGGGCTTATTGCCAGCAGGGACGGCCCTCCCGGCATCGGCACTTCCGCCTTGGACGTTAACCCGCCGGTCTCGCTATCAATGGTAAACACGGATATCTGATTATCGTCTTGTGAGGCAACGTAAACGTAACTCGGCATGGTCTGACCTGCTCTTTACTTTGTGATCAAAAGTGATCACGGTATAGTTCCTGCTTCCATGAGCTTGCCCAAGGGACGGCTTGGTTTTCGCCAATAAAACTCCCCATGGTGGGGAGTTTTACGCGGATGAGGCAACCGTATACTCCCCCAGGTCTCATAGGCTCTCCACAGGTGTGACTTCGGGTGGAGCCCACCCTAGGGCCCTGCAGCCAACGCCGAATATAGCTGCTATCCAGCAGGAACGCAAGATCGATGTGGGTACTCATCCGGTACACTTTTGATCACTTATCTTCACATAATTGGTACCTAGAATAATCTCCTTGTACGTGTCGTCAGGGATCGGACTACCGCACCAGCGCATCCGCCATCCGCTCTAACTGCTCGCCCATTTCGGGTTCGCTCTCGCAGTGGGTTGGCCGCACGGCGACGCGCACCGCGCCGGCGTTGAGGAAGGCCTCCACCTGGTCCCGGGTGGTGTCCGGGGGCTGGCCGAAAACCGAGATGCTCACCGACCCCGAGTCCCGGCCCCGCTCGGTCGCCAGGGTCTCCAAGATCTTGCGGCTTGCTTCCACCTGGCCCGGGGTCGTACGCGTTGGCAGCCAGCCGTCGGCGTAACTCGCCACGCGCTGGAGCACGTTAGGAGCATTGCCACCCAGGAGGATCGGGGGGTGAGGCGTTTGCGCCGGTTT
>CBCXVS010000517.1:0-993 GCA_965178525.1 uncultured bacterium
GGCTCCCTCCATCGTTTGGGGGAGGATAGCCTACCTCATTAACTATTGGGGAACAACCCTAATACTGATCGAAGTCAGACGGGGTGGTCTTTGAAGCCGCCGTAGCGCCCGTTACAATCCGATAGGAAAGCTTAAGTTCCACACTTCCCGGAGGGAAGTCAACAAATTTCGCAGACTTTCCCGTCTGGTACAGAATATCGTACCAATCGTTCACGGTAGCGTTTTGCGGTACCGTCCCCGTATAAAAGCTACCCTCAATAACAAATCTTGCATAAGTCGAATTCACGCGGATGTAATAAAACAGGGGATTGCCGTTATCATCGATCAAGACGCCCGCGGGCTTGCCCGCTTCGCCGACTTCGAGATCGTCGGTTTTTTGTGCCCGCAGTTCCGGAATAGGAAAAAACGGGTGCGCCATTCCGCTATAACAGCTGTCTTTGTCCGGACCGCCATTGAACAAAGTTTGGAACACTATATCAGCTGTACACCAAGACTCCAATGTGGGCACAAGCTGGGTCGGGCCCGCATGCGGGGGCAGCACGCGAGTTGGGTGGATCGCGTTAAGAAATGCCACCCACGAGCCTTCGTAAAACGAAATTGCAACTATTGGAAAGGGTGCCGGTTCGGGAGGCGAGCCGCGGAAACTGCACTGGGCAGCAAACTGGGGGAATCCTCCCGGATACTGGCTCCGGCTCGCAGGGAACGGGCTCATGCTATAAGTGTAGACGTTGAAAATGTTGCCCGCCACCTGACGGAGATCCAGATTCAGATAGTCATTACACCCTAAACGAGGCTGCGCACGCAACTCGGAAACCGCCAGACCGAGCAGCAGCACCACCGCACTCACGACGATACCACTTTTCAGGAATTTGTTTCTCATCATACGCCCTCCTTGGCGTGAAACGGCCAGGCACAAACTAGACCGAAGTTCCTCCCGTGATTCGGCGACAACTTGTTGAAATAAAAACTCAAAAGCCTGAAACGAATTGACCT
>CBCXVS010000518.1:0-984 GCA_965178525.1 uncultured bacterium
GCCGACAGTATCTCCCCGAGGTCATCTGATCGATTCAGTTCCACCATGAGGGTTGGAGAGATTTCTAGGAGTCCCCGGAACTTGGGAACGACAAGCAGGATTTCCTGTCCAAGTAGGTGAGAAAGGATTGAAAGGCTTGGTCTGATGAGGTATTGTAAATCTTTAACCTCAGTTTCTCTTTCCAAAATCGCCCACAGTAGCTCCCCCATCGGGGCTTCAAGAAACTGTTGCCATGCTCTGGAGTCTTCAATGAGCGCGAGGGCTTCGGCAACGTCTTTTATTTGTAGCACCAGTAGCGCATCTGCCGGTGCAATCTCCATCAGAGAGGTCACCGTCGAGGCGGGCATCTCTGTTGGCGTGGATTTTTCCGGTGCGGGCAATTCCTGTGCCTTGACACCGGGTGAACATACACTGACGAGGCAAATTAAAATGCCTGCGAGGACACAATAGGTCCAGTTTCTTTCGGTCATTTTGAATGTCTCCTTCGTTGATTGAGGTAGCTCTTAAACATGGTCTGAATGGGTATGGGTTGGGTTTCCCAACCCGTCGGGCGAGGGGGCCTCGCTCCTACTGAGTGGTTCATAAATCAGGTTAACGAAGTTGCTGCGGTTAATTCGTGCCGTAGCTGTTGTGGGTCACGACAAACGTGAAAATCCCATCGTCCGAGTTTCTGCCAGTTATTGACCGCGGATACCCATCGCTTCGCGCCTGCATGTTTGGCGTGGTCTTGCTCGGTTTCAAGTCCTTTGATTTCCAAAATTAGATTGACGCTATTCTTGAGACGGACGATAAAATCGGGCTCGTAGCTGTGAGAAATGCCGGTGTAGTCATATGGGATGCTCAGTCCCAGGTGGTCGTTACGGACATAGCATTGAACAGCCTCAGATTGCTCTAGCCAGAAGCAAGCCGAACGCTCCCATGTCTGGGTATCTAGCACGACTTGATTAATCTGGCTACGTTGCGTCCCGTGACACGAGCGGGCTG
>CBCXVS010000519.1:0-978 GCA_965178525.1 uncultured bacterium
CGCCTCCAACCTGAATACCAGCCCGGACTGGCTCCACTACGTGCTCGACCGCCCCGTGGTCTCGCCTCCCGGGTCCCGTTTTACCTATAACAGTGGGTGTACGATCCTCCTGGCCGGCATCTTGGCTCACCGCCTCAAGCCCTCGGTGATCGAGTATGCCCGTGCCATGTTGTTCAACCCCTTAGGCATCACGCAGCTGCGTTGGGAACACGGACGTGGCGTCGTCAACACCGGATGGGGGCTGCATCTGCGCCCCATCGACATGGCCAAAATCGGTCAACTGTACTTGCACCAGGGACGCTGGGCCGACCACCAAGTCCTGCCGGCTCAGTGGGTCAAGCGTTCCACGGCCCGTCATGTCACCGTAAGCCGCTCCCTGGAGTATGGTTATCAGTGGTGGCGCTTCTCCGCCAGCAGTCGTACGGCCCAAGCGCTGCGGAGCAACGACGTGTTTTTTAGCTGGGGCTATGGCGGGCAATTTATTTTTGTGGTGCCCCATCTGCGTCTGGTCGTGGTATCGACGGCGAGGAATGTCCCGCGGGGTGACCCCACCTTCAAGATGCTGCGGGACTATATCTTTCCAAGCGTGCTCGACTAAGCCAGAAGGGTGTCGTCGGTGCTCTCATGGCCTTTCTCGTCAACGATCATGCCAGGCGGTGAGGCCGGGGTGGGGGGTACGAAAAAGCCTCACATATAGAATAGAAGCACATTCTAGAGCGAAATCTTGTCACCCTACGAAAACTTCGTGTCATGTTCAAAATAACATGACACGAAGTTTCAGAAGGCTGACGAGAGGCCACGGTTGTTGCCGTCTTGGCTAGCTCTTTCAGCTTATTCTCGCACCTCTACACGTATCCGAACACGTTGGCCTTTTCATAGAGCTTTGCGCAAGGAGTGGTCCCGAACCTCGTTCGGGGCTGCAACTGGAGGCAAAGCAGGGTCTTGCAGGAACGGCCAACCGATCATGTCTGAAGGTCG
>CBCXVS010000520.1:0-966 GCA_965178525.1 uncultured bacterium
TATCCCGCAAGCGGCTGTCAGTCAGTTAGGCATAGACATTATCTCAAACCAGCACTATGAGTTGATGAGTTTTGATGGAAATATAAGTCATGCTCCGGTTGTTCGGTTAGAGCTTGTTTTCTGCCGGCGAGCTTTCCGGGGACAGTTCTTGGTGATTGATCAAGTATCGGGTATCCTTGGCCGCAATGTATTGAACTTAGTGCCTTTGTTGCTTGACGGCCCGCATTTGATGTGGGATGAAAATCGTCCGTAATCAGCGAACGAGGAGAAGAACATGGTAGCACCACAACTCGAAAGCAAATTTATCGAGTTAAAACCCTTCTCAGAAGAGATGGTCGTTAACATGGGGCCTCAGCATCCGAGCACCCATGGTGTTTTAAGACTTGAACTCAAGCTTGATGGTGAAATTGTCAGCGAGGCGGTCCCCCATATTGGCTATCTGCACCGTTGTTTTGAAAAGCATTCCGAGAACCTGTCCTACGAGCAGATAATTCCGTTTACCGATCGGATGGATTATATTGCCGCAATGAATCAGAATTGGGGATTCTGTCTGACCGTCGAAAAGTTGCTGGAAGCGGATGAAAAGAAGGATTTTAAAGTTCCCGAACGTGCGGAATATTTGCGCGTGCTCATCTGTGAGTTGAATCGAATTTCCAGCCATCTCTTGTCTTTCGGCACCTACGGCATGGACATTGGGGCATTTACGCCGTTTCTTTATGCCTTTAGAGACCGGGAGAAACTTCTCCTCCTGTTTGAAAAGATTTGCGGTGCGCGTTTGACGTATAATTATATCCGTATCGGAGGCGTTTCCGAAATCATCACGATGCCCCCGAAATCCCTTGCCGAACAGCAGTTCATCGACGAAGTTAAAGAATTCATTGACTATTTCGAGCCAAAAATTGATGAATACAACGCGCTTCTCACGGAAAACAGCATTTTTACCGAGCGAACGACTAATGTCGCTGT
>CBCXVS010000521.1:0-965 GCA_965178525.1 uncultured bacterium
AGTGCGATACCGACTTTCGTCCGTGTGCCACACCGAATCAGGTGGTGGTGGAGACCTGCAACAGCTAGTAGCGCAGGGATAGGTGCAGATTTTTCGTCAACGCCGCGGTCAGACAGGATGATAATGGTATAGCCCTCTTCGATCGCGCGATCAGCGGCTTCAAAGAGCTCGCCCATCGATGTTTCAAGACCGCCTTCTCCATCGGCGACGTTAAACAGGATTGGAAGCGTTGTGGATTTGAACCCCGGTCGATCAACTCGGCGCAGCTGCTCTAGGTCCTCATCTGAGATAACTGGTGTGTCGAGGTGAATCTGACGACAACTCTCCGGTTCCGGCGCAAGCAGATTACGTTCAGTACCTATTGTTGTTTCAGACGAAGTGATAATCTCTTCCTTGAGCGGATCCAACGGCGGATTGGTCACTTGCGCGAATAGCTGTTTGAAATAGTTGTAAAGCAGCTGTGGCCGGTTAGACAGTACCGCCAAAGAGGCGTCATTCCCCATTGACCCAACGGGGTCGCGGCCGATTTTCGACATGGGTCCAAGGAAGATGCGCTGATCCTCAAATGTATACCCGAATGCCTGTTGGCGTTGTAAGATCTTGTCGTGGTCTTTTGCAGGTTCCTTCGGTTCAACCGCCGGTAGGTCTTTCAATGAAATGAGGTGTTCATCTAGCCACTGACCATACGGATGCTCAGAAGCAATTTCATCCTTAGCTTCATCATCGCTGATGATGCGTCCCTCATTTGTATCAATCAGAAGAATTCGACCCGGTTGTAAACGTCCCTTGTAGACAACCCGCTCAGGTGGTATGTCCAGTACCCCGGTTTCCGAAGCGAGTACGAGCATGTCATCACTTGTGATGTAATAGCGGGAGGGACGGAAACCGTTGCGGTCTAGAGAAGCCCCAACAACCGTGCCATCGGTAAAAGCGATAGAGGCAGGACCGTCCCACGGCTCCATTAA
>CBCXVS010000522.1:0-951 GCA_965178525.1 uncultured bacterium
GTTGTCGCCGAATCACGGGAGGAACTTCGGTTTAATATTTACGCTCAATCAATCCGCGGGTTGAAGATTGAAGATGTGACACCGGCTCCCAGACACCACAATGCTTTCGTCATCGTCAGTGTGAAGCCGTGGACGAGCGGTGTAGACGCTTGACTGAAGAGGGATAGATTGCTAGGTTTAGCGCAGATGTACACGCTGCGTATAGGAATGGATGGAATGACACAAGTACGGGACTTTTGTATACCTGATGACTTGGCTCAGGAAATTTCACGCGAAGCAGAAGCGCAAGGTGTGTCATGGTCGGCCGTGGCGGTTACCCTGCTCACCGAGGCGCTCAAAATACGTCGCATTCCCGGTATCATCATGAGAGATGGCCCCACTGGACGACGGGCAGCGATTGCCGGTAGCGGCCTGGATGTCTGGGAGATCATCGCGACATGGCGTGTCTGCGGTGAACATGACGAAGAACTCGCCCAACACTACCCCTGGGTGGCACCGCCACAGTTGCAAGCGGCGTTAGCGTATTATCGGCTCTACCCGGACGAAATTGACGTACGCCTCCAACGTGAGCAGCAATGGACTGCCGCACGTATCAAGTGTGAAGTTCCGTTTGCTGTCCTGCCTTACTCCCCGTGATCGAGACCGATGCGCTTCTTGCTGGATGAGGACGTGAACCCTGCTGTTGCGGAGATTGGTCGTGGCTTGAGCTTGATATCATCCGTGTTCATGAAATCCAGCGGCGCGGATTCGATGATGAATCCCAGCTGCAATATGCTGCGGCCGAAAGCCGCATCTTTGTGACGCGGAACCGAGACGATTTTATCCAACTGACGGTTGACTTTTATCAGATAGAAAGTCCGCACGCTGGCTTACTCTCGAAACCGACACCTTGCAAGCTGAAGACGAGCTATCAAGCAGCTTTACGAGATTTTGACAACTTCGTTTTGACAT
>CBCXVS010000523.1:0-930 GCA_965178525.1 uncultured bacterium
TCTTCGTTACCCAGATGGTGAATCGCGTTGACTTTGAGCTGAAAATCTCGGTGTTGCACACCCGTCAACGCGACGTGTTTAATAAAGGCGGTCACCCTGGCGTCAAGCTCGAGAACGTGTTCAGGATCGAGCTTCACCATCTGATCCGCCTGCGCCGCTTCGACGGTACGGACCGGATCGGGAGGCGTCAGCGGTTCGGAGGGAACAAGTGCCTGCTCCATCATCGTACCTCCTATGATGCATCCACTTTCAAACGTGCCCCGTTAAGACAATCGTTCGGGAGCATAGGAAATCCAAACCGTATGTAGACGTTGTTGCAAAAAGTATGAGCCCAAATTTTCAGTAAGAGACGAGCGTTGTTAAGTTCAGATGGGTAGCTTCACCCTTCGCGGTTCAAACCGTCAGTGCCCGAACAAAACTAAATTCATATTTTTCCTCTGGAAAAACGATGTCGCTCATTTTGTCCGGGGACTTATAACGCCTGGCTATAGCAAGCTGACCGCGCCGAACCGAACGGATTCAGGTGATCTACAGGTGCTATCCTAAGCCGCTGTTTTTGTGCCCTCTTAAAATCTTACAACAGCTTCTTGGCGCTGGCACATCGTGAGCACAAGAAATAGGTAGTTTGGGATCGTCTCACGCCCTCACTTCTTGAGCTGACCGTTTTTGCTCTAACGCTTCCGGAGCCATCTGGAGCCGCTGCCACCCATCATAGGGAGGCCATGTCAATTTGAGAAGATCATCATAGGGGAAAGGGCCTTTGCGTTTCCCCTCTCGAAAGACTTGACAATTCCAACAGGGTCGTTTGAAATAAGGCATCGCGGAGGAGGAAGAGGGTAGAGATGCACCGTTTAGCCGGGAAAGTCGCCCTGATCACGGGTGGCAGTCGGGGGATCGGCCGCGCCGTGGCCTTGGCCTTTGCCCGCCAAG
>CBCXVS010000524.1:0-929 GCA_965178525.1 uncultured bacterium
ACATGAACCACGACAAAGGATCCCGGAGTTCCGTCAACGCCGATAGACCGGACAAGCCCGTCAAGCGCAGGCAACTGTTGAAAGGATCGCTGGCCATTGGCGGCGCGGCAGCGACGGCAGCAGTCGGTTTCCCGTACATCCGTGACGCCACGGCGGCGGAGACGACCACCTGGAAGATTCAGACGGCGTGGTGGCAGGGTGTTGCCGGCTGGCCGTACTTCGAGAATTGGTGCAAGACCATCGTCGAGAAGACCGGGGGCGAGCTGGCCTTTCAACCATTCGCCGGCGGAGCGGCGGTTGGCACCTTCGAAATGATGGATGCTACCCGGACCGGCGTGCTCGACGCGATGAACTGGTTCACCCTCTATGGGGCCGGCAAGCTGCCGGCAACAGTGTTCCTGAGCTCCTATCCACTGGGCCTGCGCAATCCGCATGAATGGGATGTGTTCTTCTACGGACTCGGTGGCCTGGAAATCACGCGGAAATTGTACGAGAAGTTCGGTCTTTACTATGTAGGCCATATCCAGCACGGTCCCAACATCATTCATTCCAAGACTCCAATCCGCTCCATCGAGGACTTCAAAGGGAAGAAGATGCGAGTACCGGGCGGCATGGTAGCCGAGTTGTTCACCGCAGCAGGCGCCAAGACCACCCTGCTGCCGGGAAGCGAGATCTATCCGGCGATGGAAAAGGGCACGATTGATATCACCGACGTGGTCGGTCCCGCGATCAACTATGACATGGGTCTCGCACAGGTTGCCAAGTTCATTTCAATGGGTCCCCCGGGATTCATGTCCATCTACCAGCCGGTCGACCTCATGGACCTCACGGTCAATATGGATCGATGGAACGCCCTCTCACCGCAGATGAAGCAATTCGTGGAGATGGAGACGCAAGTTTACTCGAACAGTCACCATGCGGAAATTCAG
>CBCXVS010000525.1:0-918 GCA_965178525.1 uncultured bacterium
AGTTCCGGCGTCACGATGGTTCCTAAATGGTTTCCCGTCGGTGAAACGACCCAGGTCCCACCGCCACCCGTCACATACAGCGTGCCTGCCGTATCCACCTTCATGCCATCGGGAACGCCATCCGCGTCGATTGCCATGTCTACAAGCACACGTCCGTTTGCCAACGTGCCATCTTCAAGCACATCAAAGGCGCGAACATGCCTTTGCGCTGAATCAGCAATGTACAAGATTTTTTCGTCGGGCGAAAAGGCGAGTCCATTCGGTCGATCGAAGTCATTGACGAGCAGTGTCAAGCTCCCGTCGGGTGCGATGCGGTAGACGCCCTGAAAATCGAGCTCGCGTTCAGCTTCGGCGACGCCATACGGCGGATCGGTGAAGTAGATACTGCCATCCGATTTTACAACGACATCGTTGGGGCTATTGAGCCGTTTGCCCTGATACGCATCCGCAAGGATGGTAATTGTGCCATCCGGTTCGGTGCGGGATACGCGCCGGTTGCCGTGCTCACACGCGATGAGTCTGCCGCTCCGGTCATAGGTGAGTCCGTTCGAGTTGCCGCTCGGTGCGCGGAACGTCTCGGGCTCTCCATCGGGTGTCCATTTGACGATACGGTTTTCTGGAATATCGCTAAATAACAGATAGCCATCCGGGTGCCAAACGGGACCTTCCGTAAATCTGAACCCCGTCGCGATTCGTTCTGGCTCACCAGCAAGTATGGCTGATAAATCCGCTTGGCTGTCTATTGCGCTAAAGATGCCGATGCTGAAACAGCTACTTACCAAAACGCTGAGTGTTTTCATGGTGTTGATTTCCTTTCACTGATATGTCCAGGACTGACTACTTGAATGGAAGGTTGGAAGAATGGAAGATTGGAAGGGTGGAAGGGTGGAAGATTGGAAGGAGGGGGGCTTGTGCGTC
>CBCXVS010000526.1:0-916 GCA_965178525.1 uncultured bacterium
CATGGCTTATGGTCATACGTTTGCAGACGATGTCAAGCCCATGGGGCAGAATAGGAGCGAAAATTTTGCGATTTACAGGGGACCAAAGGTCGATTCGTTTCAGGCTTTTGGGTTTTTATTTCAACAAGTTGTCGCCGAATCACGGGAGGGACTTCGGGCTAATCTATTCCGTGCTCTGGTTGCCCCAAAACGCTTTAGCCCCCTACCCGAGGGCAACACCAAACCATGCTCATGCGAGCTCGCTGTCCGCGTTGCAAGTCCCCCAAACACCAGCGCAACGCTCACAGCCACAGCGGCAAACAACACCACCCAGGCCAGGACTGTGGCCGTCAGGTTGGCGCTGGCTTTGCACCGTCCATGGTCGCGGACGCAACCCGTGGCCTTCATCGAGCGCTGGTGGTGGGAACGCCTCTCGCTTCGGGGGCTGTGCCGGGCGCTGCAGGTGGGGCTCAAAATGAAGGCCCTCATCATGACAGGAGAGTCGGTCTCAGGCAATCGGCGTAACTACTTCATCAAGAAAGGATTTGGCTTAACTTAATGCCATTCCGGATGGACCGAATGATATCGGAAAGCCTACTGGGGCCGAGGTTGACATGGCGCAGGAGACATGATGGCGATTCTCAAAGGGCTGGTAGGTGAAACCATGGTGAAGATGGCGGCGGTATGGGCGCTGCCGTCATCGCGATACCGCCGTTACCACAACGTGACGCTGCCAACGGTTGGCGGGACGACGCAGATTGACCATGTGTTGGTGTCAGTGTTCGGGGTGTTCGTAGTGGAAACCAAGAACATGGCGGGATGGATTTTCGGGAGGGAGCGGGACCGGGAGTGGACGCAGGTGTTTCCAGCGGGGCAGAAGTTCAAGTTCCAGAATCCCCTTCGACAGAACTACCGGCATGTCCGAGCGCTGATGGCG
>CBCXVS010000527.1:0-315 GCA_965178525.1 uncultured bacterium
GACCGCCGAAACGGGAGTGGCGTACTGGTATCAGATCGAGGATGTTGGCTTCGACGGCATCACGAATCGCTCAAAGCCCCTGTTCTTCGACCCACGGGTACAGGGCAGGATTGAAGCCACCGTGCTGTATCAAAACTACCCGAATCCGTTCAACCCGGAGACCTTTATCCCGTATCAACTCGCCAGTGACGCCAACGTGCAGATCGCCATCTACAACGCGAGAGGCGTGTTCGTGCGTCGGTTGGATGTGGGGCACCAAGCCGCGGGCTACTACACGAACCGGACCAATGCGGCGTATTGGGATGGCCGTTCCGT
>CBCXVS010000527.1:325-916 GCA_965178525.1 uncultured bacterium
GAACGGGTTGCCAGCGGTCTGTACTTTTACCGATTTAAGGCAGGCGACTACACAGCAGTGCGCCGAATGGTCATCCTCAAGTAGGGGCGAACTCGTCTCCGGGCTCGACTCCCCTCGCCCGACGGGTTGGGAGACCCAACCCCTACCCATTCCGGGGTGTTCAGGGGCATATCAATACCTATTTGTGAACACCCCTCACTGAACTCGAGCTGCTGGGTATCGACGAATCTCGGTACTCAGCAGCTTATTTTTTTCCCGATTTCACATTGAAATCGAAAACCGATGAAAAGGAATGTTTTAAAATGAAACACGCGATTGTGAATCGAAGAGGCATCGTGTCAATTTTATCATCGGTCTTCGGAAGTAGCGTGAAAATCCAGAACTGCCCGTGAATCCTGCACACACAACGGAGAAACGCCATGATCAACCGAATTATTGACATCTACATGGGTAATCGCCTGCTCGTTTTTCTTATACCGTTTCTGAATAATTTTGTCGCACGATTTGGACAGAAAAACGGGAAAACCTGAAAACGAGAGAGGCTTGTCTCGTTCTCTCGTTTTCACGCATCACGTATCACGCATCACGTTT
>CBCXVS010000528.1:0-913 GCA_965178525.1 uncultured bacterium
GGTCGATTCGTTTCAGGCTTTTGAGTTTTTATTTCAACAAGTTGTCGCCGAATCACGGGAGGAACTTCGGTCTAGAGCAATGTTTGTCCGTATGGGGAGTATTAATATTCTATTATATGATCAAATATGGCTGGTTGGATAAGCAATGGCCAACCAGAAACGACGAGGACGCCGTTACGGTGCCCGAGCGCTTGCCTGAAGTCATTGCGCCTTAGGGGAACTTAGTGTCGACCTGGCCAATTTGTCGTTCGGGTTGTCCGCTTTGCTCCAAATGAAATATAGTGTGAGACCAACAGCAATTCCCGGAAGGCCCTAAACACCAATAACCACGCCAATTTCCCAGTTGGCTTTTCGGCCTCGATCATAGCGTCGGCCACTTTAGAATCTGCGCTGCGGACTTCGAGGCGCGGTTGGCAGCTCGCCCGAGTCCAAAATTGCTGCAAACATCGATCGTGGCCTTTGACCAAAAAACCGCTCCGCCGCTGTGGTTCCATCAGGGCGCGTGAGGAAAAAGTTGTGAATCGCGGTCAGGCATGTCCGCTTACGGGGCCGGTCAAGCCCTCGAAGCTAGTGGTGGCGCAGCGACAGATAGCCGTTTCGCCCTTCGACATTGGAACTCGAACGCTGGAAAACCTCTGCCAGCGTCTTGGCCTGCTGCTGGAGTTGGTCTTGCATCTCGGGGCTCACCTGGCTTAAGGCCCCACCGGGCTCAAACAGCGGGTCGCGAAGGCACTCGGCTAGCTCCCGAAGTGCTTCGGCATTCCTAACGGTCCGAGCCCGCGCCACGCGATCCAGATAATAGGATAGAATCAGCTTGGCATGCATGGCGAATGATGCGGGCTGCGTCAAGTCCAGTTGATCGACCTGCTGTCGAACATAACCCGAGACGAACTCAATGGTGGCTGGCATTTTA
>CBCXVS010000529.1:0-912 GCA_965178525.1 uncultured bacterium
GTGGAAGGGGACGCGCTGCGCAGAAATCTGATTCATGTGCGTGAGGAGACTCGTCGTACAGTTGTGGCCGAGGGTGTAGTAGAACGCGGGCGTTTCGGCCAACGCGTTTACCCGTTGGAGGATATCCACGAAAAGCCGGCGCGCAAAGTCGGTAGAGACCGTCGTGGGGTAGAGGTAGACCGCCTCGCCTCGATAAGTCGTCCGCAGACGCACCAGGTCACGCTCATCCCCCAGACATAGATGATCTCATACTGCTTGAAACTGCCCTTAATGGGCGCATACGTCTCCCCCTTCTCACGGCGGATCTCGATGGACACCGCGACATGGTCCACACTGGCAAAGCCGAAGCTTAAAAACGTGTGGGCAATGAAGGCATAGCATGGCGGCGTCCTTGCCTTGTGGAATCTGATAGGAACGATTCCAAAAGGGCACTGGATTTCGACGGCTATGCCAGCCCTCCCCCAACTAAAATTTGCGCCCATCAATGGAATAGAGATCAATATCTCCACATCTGGAACATGACCAAGGGCTTCTCAGTAAGATCAGTATACTCATGTCCCATAGCTGTGTACACTCGCTAAGATTGCGACCAGACGGGGACGTGCCTTCAAGCAACGGCGCGCCTAGTGTTACTTGACAGGCGTCGCTGGGATATGTCACTGTGCGACGAGCGTTGCGTCTCTAACAGCTGATCGACACGCGGCTATGAGTTCACCCACAACCGCATCCCATCTTGGCGTCCGGGAACGCTGGCTCACCACGGGCCTGTTGGGCATTGGCCTGATCGTGCTGGCCCTCGAAGCCTCGGTTAGCAGCTACACCTTGCCCAAGATTATGACCAGCTTGCGTGTGGAGTTGTATGACATCCATTGGGTCCTCACGGCGTTCGGCATCGCCCGTACCGTGATTATT
>CBCXVS010000530.1:0-910 GCA_965178525.1 uncultured bacterium
TATCCTACCATCATCGCGGAGGTGGCATATGGGAATCGCATCCGCCCCAAGCTTGGGAGCGTCCGCCTGTGGAAAGAGAATTCTCCCGTCACGGCATCCAGCCGTGACGGGAGAATTCAGCTTGCCTAGGGCTGTCTGTTCCGAACTAGTTTCGGATGAAGTCGAACTGCTGGAAGTTGCCATTGGTGATCGGCACCGGGTCGAGGCCGAGCCACCGATCCAGAATCGTCGAGTAGGTCATGCGGAAGTCGTTGCTGAAGTGCATATCGCCCTCGATCTGGTCTTCCTCACGCAGAGACGGGAAGTCGGCGTAGAGACCGCCGTTGACATCGCCGCCAATTACGAAGGCGTGTCCGCCTGACCCGTGGTCGGTACCGGCGCCATTATCGTTGATGCGCCGTCCGAACTCGGAGAACAACAGCACGACCGTGTCCTTGTCACGCCCGTGCTCCTTGAGATCGTCCATGAAGTCGGCAACCGCGGTCGAGACGTCGCCCCAGAGCTTGGCGTGGGCGGCGAGCTCGTTGGAGTGGGTATCGAAGCTGCCGTGCTGGGTGTAGAACACTCGCGTTCCGACGTCCGCGAACATCACCTGAGCGATATTCTTCATGTTCTCGGCGATCGGAGTGTCGGCGTACTCGATGCTGGATGAGTACTTCTCAGGGGCGGTCCGCAGGATGTCCGCACCCTTGAGCGCGTCCATACCGACCTGGCTGATGAACTGGGAGATCGTGTCCTTGCCGGAGCCACCGTAGATCTGAGAGAAGGCTTCGAGCGCGAGCTTGCGGGCTGCGTCGTCCTTGATGTCTGGCATTAGGCCGTAAGTCTCTAGGTTGCCGACGGAGGCCACAGGCACATCCTTGGCGTACATGGCGCGGGGGAGCCCTCTGCCGAAATTCACGCCGGTCAC
>CBCXVS010000531.1:0-909 GCA_965178525.1 uncultured bacterium
GAGAGTCGGTCTCAGGCAATCGGCGTAACTGCTTCATCAAGAAAGGAGTTGGCTTGACTTAAGGCCATTCGGGATGATCTGCTCTTTGTCACCGAGGGTCGCCAGCATGGGGGCGTGGGGATGGAAGGCCAGATCACACAGCAGCACGCCGGCTGAGGGCTCATGCAGCACCGCGACCGCCTCCCAGGTCTCAGCGTGCCAAAGGCGTATAAAGTGATCATGCGAACGTGAGGCCAGCAAGCGGCCATCAGGTGAGAAGGCGACAAAATCGACGGCGGACGTGTGGGCTTCGAAGACATGCGTTTGCCGCCACATCTCGGTTTCCCACAGCCGGATGGTATGGTCCAGCGATCCCGAGGCAAGGGTACGGCCATCAGGCGACCACGCGACACTATAGACCGCCTCGTTGTGATCGTCCAGCGTATGCAGCAGGACTCCGGTTTCTGCATCCCAGAGCCGAATGGTGCGATCGACGGAGCCGGAGGCGATGGTGCGGCCGTCGGGTGACCACGCGACACTATAGACGCCCTTGGTGTGGCCGGTCAGGGTGTGCAGCAGATCGCCGGCTTCTGCGTCCCAGAGCCGGATGGTGCGGTCCATGGAGCCTTAATGCGAGAAGACGGCCATCGGGCGATGCGGCAAGGGTGCAGCCAATACTGGTGTGGCCGGTCAGGCGGTGGCGTAAGGCGCCGGTGCTCGCATCACAGAGCGAGACCGTTCCGGCATCATCGACTGCAGCGAGCATTTGGCCATTTAATAGCCACGTCAGTCCGGGAAGCGTCGAGCTGGTGTACCCTGGGGCCTGCCAGATGACGTTTCCCGTGGTGGTGTCCAGCCCTCGTCAAAACATCCTTTACACCAGTGCGGACATAAACCGACCTGATGCCGTACCCCATCTCCCTCATGAAG
>CBCXVS010000532.1:0-903 GCA_965178525.1 uncultured bacterium
GGACGTATTACAAACGGCAAGGCAACGATTACCTGCAAATGTAGAGAAGGAACTCAATGATTTTTACTCCCCGAAAGCCGTGGCGTTTTTCTACTACTGGTTTGAGGAACACACCATTGCAGAGCTATTCGCATTGAGTCGCGTGATTCAGACGGTTGAAGCACCTGATATTCGTGCCTTTCTACAGGTCGTGTTCTCCTCTGCGATTATTACCAAAAGCGCGAAACTGACACGCGCTCGCGATTTGGCGCACAGCCGACCGCACCGCGATTTAACTAAGACGGTTGTACAAAGTGCCTTTGAAGCTTTTACCGAACGGTTATACACAGCTATTGAATTACTTGAAAGTATCGCGAGTGTCTCAGGACGGGCTGAAGTGATTCGTGCAGATGCTCGCGTATTGCCATTGCCGAATGATTTCGCGCATCTGATTGTGACTTCTCCGCCTGACGCCGCGAATGCCATTGATTATATGCGGGCACACAAATTCTCTCTGATGTGGCTTGGGCATGACCCCGAGGCATTGACCCATTTGCGCCGAATGTATATCGGATCTGAGATTCAGTCACCGCATCAGGTATTCCCTTCTGATACAGCAAACCGGGTGCTACAAGACTTAAATCATGACGCCCCACGTCGCGCTGCTGTCGTCGCACACTACTTCCATGATATGGAAAACGGGCTTCGTGAGATGTTGCGCGTTTTGGGAGAAGGGCGAGCGGCGATTCTAGTGGCTGGTTCATCCATAATCCGGGGCATTGATATTAAGGCACCCACAGTGCTTGCCGAACTTGCTGAATCTGTTGGCTTCAGATTGATTGCTTTGGCAAAACGCCAGATCGTCCGTAATGCGCGGATGATGCCGGTTAGCCACAAGAGTTCTCGCCGTGGTATTGAAGCACG
>CBCXVS010000533.1:0-273 GCA_965178525.1 uncultured bacterium
GAGTCCGTTCCAGGCCCTAAGGACCGTGACGGTTCCCCTGATCGCCCCGGGGGTGTTGATGGGTGCCGCCCTCGTCTTCCTGATAGCGATGAAGGAGCTTCCTGCGACGCTGATTCTGGGCCCGTTGGGCTTCGATACCCTCGCCACGGCGATCTGGTCCGCTTCGTCTGAGGCCTTCTTCGCCCAGGCGGCGGCTCCGTCACTGATGCTCATTCTCATGTCTTCAGTCCCGATGGCACTCCTGGTCATGCGGGAACGCTAGCCGGGACCGGT
>CBCXVS010000533.1:305-903 GCA_965178525.1 uncultured bacterium
ATCGTTCAGGGCACAGGAGTGACCAAGCGGTTCGGGGACGTCGTTGCGGTCAGCGATGTCAGCATTACCCTGCTACGGGGTGAGATCCTGTCGATACTGGGTCCGAGCGGTTGTGGCAAGACGACCTTGCTGCGCCTGATCGCGGGCTTTGAGGTCCTGGACGCCGGCCAGATAGCGGTCCAGGGTCGCGTGGTTTCGGGCCGAACGGTACAGGTACCCCCCGACCGAAGGGGCGTCGGTATGGTCTTCCAGGAGTATGCGCTGTTCCCTCACAGGACCGTTGCTCAAAACGTCTCGTTCGGTCTTCAGCGGCTATCGAGTGAAGACAGAAGAAGTCGTCTGGCAGGAGTACTGAAGCTCGTCAGACTCACGGGACTGGAGGGTAGGTACCCTCACGAGCTGTCCGGGGGGCAACAGCAACGGGTAGCTCTCGCCCGGGCGCTCGCGCCGAGACCGATCGCCATTCTGCTCGATGAGCCGTTCAGCAACCTCGACGCGGATATGCGCCGGGAGATGCGTTTGGAGGTCGAACAGATACTGAGGGAAAACGAAACGGCGACCATATTCGTTACTCACGACCGGGAGGAGGCCTACGCCA
>CBCXVS010000534.1:0-616 GCA_965178525.1 uncultured bacterium
GGCCGACGGTCAATCAGCGAAAACTGCACCTGATTGGATACGATGCGGATGCCCGCGTCGGTGATGCGCTTGAGGTGTTCGGTATCAAAATTTGTCAAGCCGAGATGCCGAATTTTCCCGGCGTCGCGGAGTTCAGCGAGATAGGTCAGCGCCGACAGGTAGTTTTCGTTGTCATAATCCCACCAATGGAACTGTAGCAGGTCTAGCGTCTCCACATCCATCCGTCGTAGCGACACGTTAATATTTGATTCCACCCACGACTTGTCGATCTGTCCCGGTTGTGGCACCCACTTGGTAAACGCCTGAATCCCGGAAAGTGCTTCCACGCCGCGCTCGGCAGAAAGTTGGCGACGAAATTCGCCGATGAAATCTTCCGCTGGGCCGTAATGGTCGGCGAGATCCCACGTCGTAAATCCCGCATCCACGAAGTCGAACATGGTCTGTATTGCTGCTTCTGGATTAATCGAACCGTGTGCGCCAGAGACTTGCCACATGCCGTTTAAAATCCGGCAGATGCGTAAATCTGAGGTGAACGGAATCGTAC
Source organism: uncultured bacterium (assembly GCA_965178525.1). Lineage (GTDB taxonomy): Bacteria > Tectomicrobia > Entotheonellia > Entotheonellales > Entotheonellaceae > CBCXVS01. The sequence continues at coordinate 545 of CBCXVS010000534.1, forward strand.
TGGTTTTAGGAAGTTTCATCAGAATCTCCTTGTATTTGAAAAATGGGGTCGCCGTAAACGAGTCACTTTTCG
>CBCXVS010000534.1:626-901 GCA_965178525.1 uncultured bacterium
ACGTCTACTCGGACTCTGCCACAGCCTTTAATGCACAAGGTGTGCCGATCTGAGAAAGGGCAATCTTAGTGACACGACGAATCTCCCTGTCCGGATGATTCAATGCTTCGATCAGGAAAGGCAGGGCGGGTTCTCTGATTTTTACCAACGCCGCCACCGTAACCCGACGAACATTCCATTCCCTATCATTCAATTGCCCAATTAGAGCGGGAATAATCGTATTGACAGGTTCGCCAATCTCACCCAACGCATAAGCCGTATTTTGACGAACCGCC
>CBCXVS010000535.1:0-886 GCA_965178525.1 uncultured bacterium
GGGGCTTGACTTCAAGCACTTCACCGGCGCGTCTGGGAAGCGATATATGCCGGAAACGATGGGTTCAGGATGCGCCTTTCTCGACTTTGACAAGGACGGGTATCTCGACGTGCTCTTTGCCAACGGAAAAGATTGGGGTGACAGTGAATCCAATCGGACGCCCAAACTCTACCGAAACCGGGGGAATGGCACGTTTGCCGATGTCACTCGCGCCGCAAAGCTAGACGTTCCGATGTACGGCATGGGCGTCGCTATCGCAGATTACGATAACGATGGCGACCCGGACATCTATTTCACCAATCTCGGCGCGAACCGGCTCTTCCGCAACAACGGGGACAGCACCTTTACCGATGTGACGGAAATCACGGCGGTCGGCGATCCAGGGTGGTCAACAAGCGCGGCGTTTTTCGATTATGACCGAGATGGCTGGTTGGATCTGTTTGTCTGCAACTACATCAAGTGGACGATTGAAACGGATATCCCATGCACCGTCGATAATCAACACCCATCCTACTGCACGCCGGGCGTTTATCCGGGGCAGTCCTGTCGGCTCTATCGCAATCGTGGGGGAAATCGCGTGGGGGCGCATTCTGCCACACACACTGCTTTTGAAGATGTGACCGAAAAGGCGGAAATTTACAATCCGAACGGCAAGTCGCTCGGTGTGACGTTGCTCGACTATGACGATGATGGCTGGCTCGACCTCGCTGTCGCCAATGACACTGAACCGAACTTCTTGTATCACAACAACGGCGATGGCACATTTACCGATGAAGCCCTCGTCATGGGCGTGGCGTTCGATGAAAGCGGCAAGCCGCGGGGCAGTATGGGCATTGACGCCGCCGATGTCTACAACGATGGCGGGCTTGTGCTGGCAATCGGCAAT
>CBCXVS010000536.1:0-885 GCA_965178525.1 uncultured bacterium
TAGGAGGCCGCAACAAATCGGTCAAGACCGCTCAGTTTCAGCAAGAGACAGCCCAAGCGAATGCCGCCAGCGCCGACCTCAACACAGACCAGATGGAGAGCCAGAACCAGGCGATGCAGAAAGGCAAGTCCAGGACCACTTTGAGAGAACTGAGCCACTTCAGGACAGATATCGCGAGTGTCATGCCAGGAGTGCCAAGCTTGCAGGGTAGTTCTGGGCACCTGAAGACGTTTGGCGCCTTGACGCTGGGAGACGTCTTGAGCTTGCAAGTCGAGATATGGCTCGAACAGGTCGGCCCGCTCAAACCGGTCCCAGAGTTGATGGCGGTCGAAAGGGCGCTCGGAATTGTCGCGGTATGGAAAATCGATTACAGTGCTCATGGCTACCTCCTTCTCCAGCCCTTGCCAGAGGGCAAAATGATGCTGGGTAAGAATGGCGAGGTAGCTCTCCGATTGCAACCTTGAGGCGTGCTGAGTGTGTCGAATCACTCAGTTGCCGAGAGATCATCTACCCAAGGTGGCCGACGCTATGATCGAGGCCGGATTTTTCATTCGCATAATCAAACATGAGATACATGAACCCAATCTCCTCAAGGGTTTCGATGTGTATGGCGACCCTTTCCTCCTCAATTCCTGTGGCATAACTCATCGTCTCAAGTGACACGTCGATGGAGGGATGGTCCAGGCAGTACATCCATTGGATGTACTGCCTGGACCATTGGAGTATTCGAATGGCTTCCTCGGTCAGGGCAATGTTCCGAAAGGCCACGTCACGGTGGAGATGATAGACCGTACACCCTTTTTCTGTACGACGTTCGATAAAGTTTTGTTTTGACAACCAACGAAGCGCCTGGAGCACCGTCGATTCCTTACCCCCAGTGCGTGC
>CBCXVS010000537.1:0-877 GCA_965178525.1 uncultured bacterium
CATACCAGATCAGCTTGATTACATCGGGTTTTATGATAAACCGTTCGTAAAATTTGAACGCCTCATTGAAACCTATCTCGCCTACGCGCCCGCGGGTATTCGTTCTTTTCTGATGGCGATGCCACTGTGGTTAAAGCAGAAATTGTGGATGCCTGACATAATCAGCAAAGCGTTGGACTACGATGGGAAGGTTCTCTTCTGTGACCATCATGAATCACACGCCGCGAGTGCATTCTTCGCCTCTCCGTTTGAGGAAGCGGCAATTTTGACAATTGATGGCGTCGGCGAGTGGACCACTTGCAGTTGGGGCATTGGCAAAGGGAATCATTTTGAATTGAAACACGAGATCCGTTTCCCACATTCGTTAGGACTTCTTTACAGCGCGTTCACGTACTACACCGGCTTCAAGGTCAACTCCGGCGAGTACAAGGTCATGGGATTGGCGCCTTATGGCGAACCGAAGTATGTCGATTTGATCTACGACCACCTGCTCGACCTCAAGGAAGACGGCTCCTTCAAAATGAACATGAAATATTTCAACTATTGCCAAGGATTGACCATGACGAATCGCAAATTCCATAAGCTGTTTGGTCAGCCCCCGCGCCAGCCAGAAACCTTGATCACCCAACGCGAAATGGATTTAGCACGGTCGGTTCAGGAAGTGATCGAAGAAGTGATGTTGCGTATGGCGCGACATATTCGGAAAGGGAGCGGACAGAAAAACCTATGCCTTGCAGGTGGGGTCGCGCTCAATTGTGTTGGCAACGGTAAAATCCTGCGGGAAGGCATCTTCGATCGGATGTGGATTCAGCCCGCCGCCGGAGATGCCGGCGGGGCGCTGGGTATAGCACTCTACATCTGGCATCGCTACCTCGAT
>CBCXVS010000538.1:0-872 GCA_965178525.1 uncultured bacterium
CCCCTTCTCAAGGCCCCAATGTCGTCGCACCGAGATTTGCTGAAACCGACTGTCTCCGCCGCCTGGCGAGGCCCGAGCGCGTCACCTTCAGCCTCGATGAGCCTGGCCCGCTTTCGCGTGAGGTCGTCCTCTTCGAGGAGGGGAAGGGAGCCATGAGGTCCAACGAGCCGGTGTTGGGCGCGATCAAATCCCAACAGAATCCGCTCTAACGCTGGGGCCCAACCGTGCCAAGCGGTGCATAACAGGGGGTGACAAGAGTCGAGGCGGCGTGGATAGTCTCATTCCATATAGCGGTACGATGGTCCAGGATGGCCTCCTGAGTCGTGTTATCCCAGCATGCATGAGTGGTTTGATAGAGAGATGAGGGAGAGTTGACCGCCATATGGAATGAGAGTGCCGATCGAGCGAACTACGGAAGAACTGAGGAGGTCAGCCCGTGAGCGAGAAAAGAAGAGAATTAACTACCCCCAAAAAATCCCTGCCAAGCGGGCCTGATTGGAAACCTCAATCCAGTCATTCGGGGATGGTGCAACCACGACGGCAGAGTCGTGAGTTGGCCAAGTTTCTCGAAGCTCAAAGATTGACTCTACGCCAAACTCCGACACGGGGCTCGCCGAAGACATCCGCGCCAATCCCGAAGATGGATCGCCGCAACATACGGGCTACTCAACCAGGGACAAGGATGGCACGTCGGCGCCAAAGAAGGCGTGGGGTGGCTCAATCATACGGAGGCGCCGATCGTTGGGCACGTCAACATCAAAGGTCGAGCCACCCCCTTTGATGGCAACTGGACCGACTGGAGTCAGCGCGTGCGTTTTTTGGGGTGTGACGTGCGGGGCCAGCGCAACCTCAAGGGGACCGGTTGGGCACGT
>CBCXVS010000539.1:0-422 GCA_965178525.1 uncultured bacterium
ACGATCCCCGCTTCTTCGAATTTCGATCTGAGTCCGTCGGCGTTCCCATTGTCCATCAGAGTGGGATCTGTCACTACGACGTTCAAGACGCCGAACCCCTCCGCCGCGGCCTGCGACAGTAGATCGGGCGTGATCTGTTGCCAATCGCCGGGTATGCGCCCGGCCGCGCCCAGCAGCACCGTGACGCTTGGCGCCAGCGCCGTCGCGGGAACGGTCGCGGGCAAGCTGCCGACGACATCCTGCGGTCGAGGCGGTGAAAGCGATTCCCACTGCAGCCACCGCAGATCGGTGCGCCGCCACTCCTCATCCGAGCGTCCCGGAGTCGGTGTCGCCTCGTAGACGTCCCACGCGGCCTGGCGGCGGGCGCGGAGCCAATCCGGCTCGCGCTGCGCGTCGGCCACGTCGTCGACTGCTCGACGGGT
>CBCXVS010000539.1:432-867 GCA_965178525.1 uncultured bacterium
CGCCCGTGCGTCAATCGCCATGCGCGAGCGTCCTTCGTCTGATACCGGCCCGGATGCTGAGCCTGCTCGGGTCCAGTCGGGCTATCCGATCGAGCCTTCCATTTGCAGCTCGATCAGGCGGTTCATCTCCACGGCGTATTCCATCGGCAGCTCGCGCACGATGGGCTCGATGAAGCCGCTCACCACCATCGCCATGGCCTGCTCTTCAGTCAGCCCGCGGCTCATCAGGTAGAAGAGCTGCTGCTCGCCGATCTTGCTCACCGTGGCTTCATGCTGCACCGCGGTGTTGCTTTCTTCGATATCCATGTAGGGATACGTGTCGGAGCGCGACTCGTCGTCGAACAGCAGCGCGTCGCACACCACGTTTGATTTCGAGCGTTCCGCGCCCGGCAGCACGCTCACATGGCCGCGGTAGCCGGCGCGGCCGCCGGCCCT
>CBCXVS010000540.1:0-856 GCA_965178525.1 uncultured bacterium
CTCGTTGAGTTGGCGGCACGAGTCCTGTAAGCAGCCGCTTGGGCTTGACGTGATGCAAATTTGTCGCTGTAGAAACATAACTATCAATCCACAAGCCGGTTGGGAAGAAAAGGATCGATTTGAGCGATATGAGAACACCCATTGTTGCTGGCAACTGGAAACTGAACAAAACAATCGATGAAGCCGTAGAATTCGTGGTCGCACTACGAGATCTGGTCGCGGACACCAGCGATGCCGAAATTGTTGTCGCTCCAACCTTTACGACGCTCTCCGCTGTTGCCAAGGTGCTGGAAGGGAGCAATATCTGCCTCTCAGCGCAAGATGTATTCTGGGAAGATAGTGGAGCATTCACAGGCGAAATTTCGCCGGTGATGCTCAAGGATGTGGGTTGCGATTACGTGATCATCGGTCATTCGGAACGGCGGCAATACTTTGGTGAGACGAATGAAAACGTCAACGGTAAGGTTAAGGCAGCCCTTGTGCATGGATTGCAGCCGATTATTTGTGTCGGTGAAAAACTCGAAGACCGGAAAGCGGGTCGGATGGAATCTGTGGTTGAAGACCATGTTATCAACGGAGTTACCGGGCTATCGGCGGGTGAGCTTTTGTCCACGGTCATCGCATATGAACCTGTCTGGGCAATCGGTACCGGCGAAACGGCAACTCCCGATCAAGCGCAAGAAGCCCACGCTTTCATCAGAGCGCTGTTATCAAAGAACTATTCAGCCGACGTAGCCGCACAAGTCCGTATTCAGTATGGTGGTAGCGTCAAGCCGGATAATGCCGCCGAGTTGATGGCACAACCCGATATAGATGGCGCGTTAGTTGGTGGCGCGAGTCTGGAGTCCGGATCATT
>CBCXVS010000541.1:0-855 GCA_965178525.1 uncultured bacterium
TTTGAGGATGATTCGGTGGGCATCTGGGCTGGGCTAGGGAACCTGATCTTATGCTATTGAGGAACAACTCTAATCATGGTCAAATCAGTTATGTAAAAAGTACTGTGAGGGTTTGAAATAATTCCTACCAGGCACACATCCATCCTACACGTACGAGCACACATAGTATACTGTTCTGTTGGTATCGCGCCTATTGATAGCTCTTTCCAATCATGCTTATATAACGCAACTATTGTGCCGATAAGATATATCACCAATGAAAAAACACGATATTTTATTAATTTTTCACATATATACGTCATTTTTCATAGTTTCATTTGATTATTTTATTTTATTTATTCATCAAATTCATTGATTCAATATAAAATAATCAATATGCGATAATAAATATGTGAAAAATTGAGGGTGAATACTTTGGAGAACGTTCTTCATGAGCATGGGACAGACATTTTTCGTATCTGTCATTGGTATCTCTCCGAGTGAACAAGGTGCCTTAAAACGCATCTTCCTACTATCTTCTTACCGAACCCAGTCGTATGACTTGAGGCCCATCACAGCTGACTCATCTGACCCATGCCCGCATATCTTACTCGTCGATGGCGATGAGCAGAATGCTGTCGCTGCGTGGCGTGCGCTCTGCGTCAGCGATCCATCCAAAGCCTCGTTGCCTACCGTCATGATCCGTAAAGAGAGAAGCCTGACAGAGACTCAGCACTATCATCTCCAGCGTCCACTTTTAGCGCCTGCTGTCTTGAGAATCCTGGATCAGATAGCGACTGAGGTTCTCACGGCTGCCCCAGCTGACGCGATACCACGATGCAAGGCCCTGGTCGTAGACGACAGTTTGCCTATACG
>CBCXVS010000542.1:0-276 GCA_965178525.1 uncultured bacterium
GGTTCCGGCATGCCCTCATTCCATGGTGACGTAGCGGTGAGAAACGGAAAAATTGTGGAGCTTGGCAAGCTAAGTGGCCCGGCCACCCGAGTCATCGATGCCGACGGACTGGTTGTGTCCCCCGGCTTCGTGGACAACCACTGCCACTACGACGCACAGGTGACCTGGGACCCCATGTGCAGCTTTTCCTGTTTCCACGGCGCGACCACGGTGGTGATAGGAAACTGCTCCCTGGCCTTGGCGCCGGTACGACCGGGCACGCAGGAACGGGTCTCC
>CBCXVS010000542.1:286-850 GCA_965178525.1 uncultured bacterium
GGGCCAGTACATGGATGCCCTGGACCAGCAGGGCCTTGGAGTAAACCTAGGAACACTGATCGGACACTCCCCTCTCCGGTACTATGTCATGGGAGACGAGTGCCAAGGCCGCGAGGCCACCGAGAACGAGATCGAGGCGATGCAGCAGTTGGTCCGCGACGGAATTCAGGCCGGTGCTTTGGGCTTGTCCGTGTCTCGAAACCAGGGCCACTTCGACCCCCAGGGGGTACTGGTCCCTGCGGTCTGGGCCACAGAGCAGGAGATTTTCGCCTTGGGCGATGTTTTGAGAGACATGGGCACCGGGATCATCCAAGGTGGTGGTGGCAGAGACGCCGAGCTGAAAAACCGGCTGATGAGCAGGCTTTCCGAGACCACGGGCCGGCAGGTGGTGTACAACAATCTGGGCCAAACCTCCCGCAAACCCGACGAATGGAAGCAACTGATGGCAATCATAGAAGAGACGTCCAGCGCCGGGATTCGGGCCTATCCGCTGTGCACTCCCAACAGCACCGAGGAAAGCAATGTAGACATCGAGGCCATGCGCCAGATCCTCAACTTCCCCAG
>CBCXVS010000543.1:0-847 GCA_965178525.1 uncultured bacterium
AATCCAGAGCTGATCGAATATGCCTTCCCGCAAGATTTTGCCGTTAGCCACACAGTTGAGCGCGACACCACCCGCTAGGCACAAATGCTTCTGCCCACTCTCTTTCCGAATGTGGCGTGCCATCCGCAACATGACTTCCTCTGTTACACCCTGAACCGACCGCGCCAAATCCATTTCCCGCTGAGTAATTAAGGTTTCTGGGCGACGCGGGGGACCGCCGAACAGCTTATGAAACTTGCGATTTGTCATCGTCAACCCTTGGCAGTAGTTGAAATACTTCATGTTCATTTTGAAGGAGCCATCTTCCTTGACATCAATGAGATGGTCATAGATCAGCCCGACATACTTCGGCTCACCATAAGGTGCCAGCCCCATGACCTTGTACTCGCCGGAGTTGACTTTGAAGCCGGTATAATAGGTGAATGCGCTGTAAAGAAGCCCCAACGAATGCGGAAAACGGAGTTCGTGCTTCAATTCAAAATGATTGCCTTTCCCAACCCCCCAACTTGACGTGGTCCACTCACCGACCCCGTCAATTGTCATAATCGCCGCTTCCTCGAACGGCGAGGGAAAAAATGCACTGGCGGCATGTGATTCGTGATGGTCACAGAAAAGTACCTTTCCGTCGTAGCCCAATTCTTTTTTAATCGCGTCCGGCATCCACAACTTCAGCTTTAACCACAACGGCATCGCCATCAAGAAAGCGCGAATACCGGCGGGCGCATAGGCGAGATAGGTCTCAAGGAGGCGTTCAAATTTCACGAACGGTTTGTCGTAAAACCCGACGTAATCAAGCTGATTCGGTGAAATCCCACCTTCACGCAGGCAGTATTCGATGGCATGAATC
>CBCXVS010000544.1:0-846 GCA_965178525.1 uncultured bacterium
CTACACGCATGACCTGGTTTTCTATAACCGCAAGACCAAGTCACGAGACATTGCGGGGAGATACACGTCAAGAGGAAGTCCGTGGTTTGAGGGATGGCGAGGCGAGCAGACCCATCCGCCCAATCTCTACAAAGCGCAATTGGCCAGGCGCTTGGAGGCGAAGCGGTCTCGATCGAAGTAGCTCCCTGTGCCGGTTCTGTCGCCATTTTCAGTGTGTCGGCCCATTGAGGTGAGTCGGTTCTGTCGCCATTTTCAGTTGAAGCCCTTTGGGGTATGATCTCCCTGCATGAGCAACGGTCATGAACCTTGTCGAGCAGGCTCATCGAGGTGTGAATTTTGAGAGCTGGTCTCACTTGATGGATGTCATGATGAGAGGGCTTGAGTTGGAATCCGAGCTCGAATCCGAACCCGGATTCCAGGGGGACACAAGCTCATTCTCAAATTTACCATTGCTGAGTTTGCAAATGAATTGATAGATTTTCAAATTTTCCGTGTTATACTATCTGGTCTTCTTGGGCCTGATCCAACCGGGCGTCTTCTTCCCAAAACCGGTCTTCGATCGATCGGACTTTGGCGATGATGCGTTGGCAGGTCTCGGACGTAATCTTTTCGAATGCCTGTTCTAACTGGCGTTTTCCCTGCGCCGTATTGTGCGCTCGCTCTTATTGGATTCCAGGGTTGTGGAATTTGAGGATGGTTATCAGACAGTCCGCGAGTTGCGCTGGCCCGATGGAGTCGCGTGCCTCTTTTGTGAGTCCAAACAGGTTATCCAGCGCGGCTTTGATGACACGGAACCGGCTCGTCAACGCTATGAGCGTCACAACTGTGGCAAACGCTTTGGTGATC
>CBCXVS010000545.1:0-844 GCA_965178525.1 uncultured bacterium
GAGCCGTGTGCGATGAAAGTCGCCCGCACGGTTCTGAGGGGGGGGGCATGGCGACATGATGCCCCTACCCGATGATTGAGCTTTGCGCGACGAGGTCAATTTTCCAAAAACTACGTACTGCTTAGATTATTAAAAATAATACGGTACAGGCATGTCTGATTATCGGTGGCTCACCTGCAAAACTTTAGACTTTTTTTTGGATCTATAAGCATCACTTGGCGCTTGTAAGCACCAAGGATCTCCCATCCTATATGAGGAGGGTCTCGTAAGATGCGATAGGACAACCCAAGGCAGGGAGGCAGGTGTGTGTACATATTCCGAAGCCCGCCAACTCTAGGCGTAGTGGACGTATTTGCGGAAGGACATAGGAGCAGGGCGTACCTTACCCCTATCAAGGGCTGCGAACCTGAGGGAAGACAAGTGTGCTGGCCAGCAGTATAACAGGAGCCCAGAACAATCGTTATGGAACATGCTTCCCAGAAAACTAAGGGCCTATCTCGTCTCAGGGAAGCGTCGTTAGGATGTCCGGAACCGCATTCCGCAGTGATGCCCATCCCATACCCTGACTCACACTCTTACGCGTGACCAGCACGGCGATAGCCTGCTTTTCGCGAATCAACTTCATAAAATGAAACACTCTTGGAGACGCAATAAAGATCTCTTCAAAACTTTCTTGAACGGGTGTGCCACTCATGCTACTCAACAACTGTTCGATCCGTTTGACAGTTCGTCCGCTAAACATCTCCACAGAGGCAGCAGCAATCGCATGGACATAGCGCCCTTCGGGCGGGCTTTTCAATACCAGGCCCGTTATCAAGGTCCGGCTCGTTGTGCGGTTGACTCA
>CBCXVS010000546.1:0-843 GCA_965178525.1 uncultured bacterium
CGTGACCTCGGTGGTCATCGGTAACTGCGGCTTCGGCTTCGCCCCGTGCCGGATAGAGAACCAGGACCGGGCAATGCTGGCGTTGACCCGCACCGAGGCTATCCCCTTTAACGCGATGAAGGAGGGGATGTCGTGGGACTGGGTTAGCTTCCCCGATTTCTTGGATACCCTAGACCGCACCCCCAAGGGAATCAACGTCATTAGCTACGTGGCGCTGACGCCGGTGTACGGCTGGGTTATGGGCTGGGACGAAGCCAAGAAGCGGCGGCCCACCGAGGCCGAGATGCGGGAGATGAGCCGGATAGTCCATGAGGCGATGGACGCCGGGGCTTGCGGCTGGTCGGCCCAGGTCCGCCCCGGCTCGGAAGAGGGCGGCAATGCCCAGTTGGACTATGACGGCACGCCCATGATTACCGACTTGATGACCGATGAAGAGGTCCTCGCTTTTGCCAAGGTGCTGGGCGAGCGTGACGAGGGCTTCATCGAGCTGTCTTACCGCGCCCAGGGCGACGGACGAGGCGAGTACGCGGCGACCCAGTCCCGGAAGCTGTATGAACAAGTAGCCGAGATTAGCGGCCGGCCCGTCCTCTACCAGACGGTGCAAGCGGATTCCCGCAATATCGAGCTACACCGGGACAATCTCCGCTGGCTGGAAGACTGCGCCCGGAGAGGGCTCAAGGTCTATGGCCAGGGTTCCACCAACCGGGGCGGTCAGGAGTTCACCTTTGAGGACTACAACCTGTTCGATGACGTCCCTTCCTGGCGTGCGGTGACCATGGGGACCCCGGCAGAACGCAAGGCCTTGATGCAGGACCCGGAGTTGCGGAACAAGATACGTGAAGA
>CBCXVS010000547.1:0-841 GCA_965178525.1 uncultured bacterium
GCCATCCTTTTCAAGTGAACCTGTTCAGGATCGGCAAGTAAGCCAACCCCTCCTGATCCCGGTCCGGCCCTCACAACCGGTTACAGGTGTGTGACGACTCCGCCCGCTAAAGCAGGCGGCTTCTATGCCAACGAGCCCTTACATCAGGCTCGTTCGCGGCATCAGGCTCCGTCCGAGCCGTAGAATCAACTTCGCAGAGACGGTATCTCTGCGTTCTGTGAGTCCACAATGCGGACAACGATGCAGACGGGTCGACGGGGTCTTTGGAACGTGCGCCCCGCACAGACAGTGCTGGGACGTTCCAGCTGGGGTCACGGCCAACATCGTTCGCCCAGTCTCTTCCGCTTTAGCGAACAGAATTTGCAAGAACTTAATGCGAAATTGTGTCTGCTTCGCAGCCAACTCCTATCCCCCTGCCCGCTAAAGCAGGCAGTCCCAAGGAGTCAATGATGGCGTCAACCTCGATGCCCTCAATCCCAACGATCCCATCGACAAAAACTATCTCGTGATGAAGCGTGTCCGCCGTGCCATGGAAGCGGCTCTGACCGGGGTGATCTGGAGGCGTTCGCCCGCAACGAATCGACCTTGCAGACGCTCCGTGCGATGCACCGGCTGCTGATATGCGGAAGGTGATGAAGCAGAGTAATGCTGGTCGCGATCCAGACCGTGATTAGATGAGTGGGAGTCGTCAAGACCCGCCCCCGCCGGGCGGCGCGGGCGCGGGCGGGCGCGGCGGATGCGGGGGGAGAGGTGGACGGCGGGGACTGCCGTTCTGATCCAGGGCCTCAACGAAGAAGGACGTCGGCATGCCTCCGCTGAAAACGTATGACCTCTTCATCAG
>CBCXVS010000548.1:0-835 GCA_965178525.1 uncultured bacterium
GTGGCGATAGGTCCGCACACGGACCTGCATTTCCTTCAACTGGTTCAAACCACTCAAGTTAGGCGTCTTCAGGTCGCGCGCTAGAGGCCCATAATTCCAGCGTCTCCCAGTTAGCATGGGCTTTGCGCCCTCTGTGTCATCCTGCCCGAGGACGTGGTCGATGAGAACTCTAACCGCCATTCCCGTTAGATGGAATCCGGCGCGATGTGCCGTCGGATCGAAAAAGGTCGCGCATCATAAGACCCCACTTGCTGGACCAACTCCCAAAAGTCCATCTGAACCCCGACGAGGCATGGGGGCTGCTTGAGCACGTCCAAACCGACACCAGCAGTGCCCACGACCGCGAGCCCTTGGCCCATCTCATCGAGGTCACTATCCGGATTGTGGGCCGCTGATGGACGACCTCAAGGGGTGGCTCGGCCAACAGGTTGACAATCGCCTAGTGGACCCCAACAGTGCGTTGGGCCAGGCGATTACCTCTATGCCAACCCACTGGGCAACCCTGACGCGATTTTTGCAGATGGAAGGCGCGCCACTGGACAACAAGCTGGTGGAGTGGGCTTTGAAGCTGTTTATCCGGCAGCGTAAGAACTCGCTGTTCTACAAGAGCGAACCCAGCGCCTCTATCTGATCGCCACCTGCATCTATGCCAGCGTCAATGGGCTGGACTCTCTCGTGGCCCTCCAGGCGCACCGCGCCGAGGTGTTTGCCGATCCGTCGGCGTGGTGGCCCTGGAGGTATCAAGCGAGTTGGGCTCTGCCCTAGGCCGAAGTTCCTCCCGTGATTCGGCGACAACTTATTGAAATAAAAACTCAAAAGCCTGGAACGAATCGAC
>CBCXVS010000549.1:0-832 GCA_965178525.1 uncultured bacterium
CTGACCATATGGAACCGGATCTCAATCGGGTCATGACGGGTCAAATCGCAGGCTTCGATTTTGGTCTCAAACGGTATCTCACAGGGTCAAACGGACATGATATAGAATCACCACAGTTTTTCAAACAGGGTCTCAATGCTATCAAACGGGCTAACCGAGCGCATTGGCGAACTAAGAACAGGTCAAACAACCGACAACGTGCCAGACTCAATCTTGCTTGTAAGCATCTTAAGATTGAACGCCAACGTGAGGACTTCCACTGGAAATTAGCACATAACCTCACTGACTTGTATGATGAAATCCGCCTTGAGGACTTAAACCTACAAGGTATGAAGTCCCTTTGGGGGCGCAAAATCAGTGATTTAGGGTTTGCTGATTTTGTCAAAAAGTTAGTGGATATTGCCAACAAAAAAGGGGTGACAATCACTTTCATTGACAAGTGGTATCCTTCGTCTAAGACCTGCTCGGTTTGTGGTGCTGTGAATGAAACATTAAATCTCCGTGACAGAACATGGCAGTGTTCTAACTGCCACACTATATTAGATAGAGACCGCAATGCGGCGGTTAATATCTATCGGGTTGGGGCGTCAACCCATGAACGAGAGGACATAAGACTGTCTTCGGATAGCTGTCCTTGTTGATAGCACAATTCCTCTCCTAAAGGAACTGGGAAGAATCCCAATCCTTTAGGTTTGGGAGTACGTCAATTCATAAAAGTAGTCTTTTGTAGCACGATCTGCTAGATTGTGATCTCAACCCGCAAACTAACAGTTCACGCTACATTTGTCAGATTGCCCGATGATTATAGCGTTTGCCGAATTAGCAACAAGCA
>CBCXVS010000550.1:0-514 GCA_965178525.1 uncultured bacterium
AGAAGCATGATCCTGGTTTCCCTGCTCATGCAGTCAGCTACTGCCTGAAGGAGGGAGAAATTACTCTCGGTGATCTCCGATATATCGTCTTCTATGATAAACCGCTCGTGAAATTTGAGCGGTTGATCGAAACCTACCTGGCATTTGCGCCAAAGGGACTCCAGTCATTTGTCGCAGCCATGCCCGTGTGGCTAAAGTAAAAGCTCTTCCTCCGTAATCTACTTGCGAAAGAGTTTCTTGCGTTGGCGCCGGGACTGAGTCAATCGGCGCTTCCTCAGCTGTTGTTCGGCGAGCATCACGAGTCGCATGCCGCTTCCGCCTTCTATCCGTCGCCCTATGACAAGGCAGTCGTGCTCTGCATGGATGGAGTGGGTGAATGGGCCACGACGTCGGCGTGGCTCGGCGATGGAAATACATTGACGCCGCTCTGGGAAATTCCCTTCCCTCATTCTTTGGGACTCCTCTATTCGGCCTTCACCTACTATACGGGCTTCAAGGTCAATTCCGGTGAGTA
>CBCXVS010000550.1:524-832 GCA_965178525.1 uncultured bacterium
CCCTATGGAGAGCCGAAATATGTGAAGGCCATCTATGAGCATCTCCTTGATCTCAAGCCGGACGGGACGTTTCGCTTGAATATGGACTATTTCAACTACTGCACGGGATTGACGATGACGGGGGACAAGTTCGATGCGGTGTTCGGTGGGCCCCCGCGGAAACCGGAGAGCAAGTTGACTCAGCGGGAAATGGACTTGGCCCGTTCGATCCAAGAAGTCACTGAAGAAGTGATGCTGCGTGTGACGAAAACTCTCCATCATGAAACCGGGGTTGATTATCTCTGTATGGCTGGTGGGGTCGCGCTCAA
>CBCXVS010000551.1:0-828 GCA_965178525.1 uncultured bacterium
ATTTTCAATCAAATTCTTTTTAACGATCCAATCGACTTCCCGGGAAAGTTGCATCGGGTCTGTTTCCAAACAGGTTAACACATACTCCCACCGCGCCATAATTTGGTCAGTTTCCGCGTCCGATTCTTCCTGTTCAAAATACTTCTTGGCACATTCGAGGTATTCCCGCTGGAGTTCGACTGCTGACAGCCGTCTGCCGTTTTCTAGCTCGATTTTTCGGGTACATGTGGTATCCTCTGAGATCTGCTGAAGGGCCCGAACTGAATCACGTAAAGCGAGACGTTGTTTGATAAAATTATCTTCAATCATACGCAAAATGATTGCCGTCGTCCCGACCTTGAGAAAAGTCGAAAATTCCGACATGTTGGAATCGCCGACGATAACGTGCAGTCGTCTGTATTTTTCCCGGTCTGCATGCGGTTCATCGCGCGTATTGATGATACCCCGTGCGGTGGTCGTCGCAATTGAAATTTCCTCACGAATGTGTTTCGCCCGCTGGGAAATCGCATACCCGCCCCGGTGCGTTGATTTGACCTTCCCCGCGCCGGTAAAGACTTGACGGGTGACAAAAAAGGGAATCAGTTGTGCCGCCAATTGACGAAAACTCACACGCCGATCCATCAGGTAGTTTTCATGACAACCCCAGGTGTTTCCGGGGGTATCCGTATTATTTTTGAACGCTGATATTCTCCCGAGGAAGCCATCAGAACGCATCCGGCGTTCGGCGGCGATGGATAGACGCTCTACAATCCGTTCGCCCGCTTTATCATGCGCCACAAGATCGCTGACTTTATCACATTCGGGCGTTGCATACTCTGGATGACAGCC
>CBCXVS010000552.1:0-819 GCA_965178525.1 uncultured bacterium
TGACCAAGAGGCTTCATGGTAAAAACGAGTGTTGCGTTGCAATTCTTCCTCGTTACAATTGTGTCAGTCTAATTGGCGACAAATTGTCCCCATTTTTTGAAATGATTAAAGTGGGTGACATTTTGTCTTTGTTTTTTCGCGTCAAAATGTTATAATTCCCGCGGCGATCCAGTCATATTGGGCTGGCACACCTCTTGCTTACGTCTAAGTGAAGATTTCCAAACCCCTTCGCTTAGGTAAAGCGCCGGGGTCAAACCCAATTGCGGGTATGATAATTATCAACCCATCGTACAAACAGGAGGATGAAATAGACATGGCACTTACACCGCTTGGAGATCGCATTCTTGTAAGGCGCACGGAAGAAGAAGAGCAGATGACAACTGGGGGTATTATTATCCCTGATACGGCGAAAGAAAAGCCGCAAGAAGGCGAAGTGATTGCTGTCGGCAAAGGTCGCTTTCTTGATAATGGCGAATACCAAGCCGTTGATGTCGCTACGGGAGACAAGATTCTGTTCGGGAAGTTCGCAGGAACCGAAGTCAAATACGAAAATGAAGAACTTCTCATCCTGCGTGAAGACGATATTTTAGCGAAAATTACTTAGTTTAAGGAAGGAGACATTGATATGGCTGCAAAGCAGTTGAGTTTTCAGGAAGATGCGCGGAATGCTATCAAGCGCGGCGTTGATACGCTTGCCAATGCGGTAAAAGTCACACTAGGGCCAAAGGGCAGGAACGTTGTTCTTGACAAGAAATTTGGCGCACCGACAATTACCAAAGATGGTGTGACCGTCGCAAAAGAGATTGAACTCGAAGAGCC
>CBCXVS010000553.1:0-805 GCA_965178525.1 uncultured bacterium
ACATCGACAGCCGCCTCCTTCCGCCGGAGGAGGAGCATCTTCGAGGGAAGAGAGAGAGCTACGAGATGGCTATGAATGCGATCCCTAGCAGGAGGGCCGGCCTCCCTAAGGACATCGCCGGGACGGTCCTGTTCCTATGCTCGGACCTCGGCGACTACGTCAACGGGGAGTGCATCACCGTCGACGGCGCCTTCCTAGCCGGCGCCACCCCTCCGGAATAGAGCTAGCCCAGCCGCGACAGGTACTGCTGAACGATGTCTATTCCCACCAGTCCGCTGTAAGCCTTCTGCAGACGGTCGGTGATCGGGCCGGGCAAGCCTCCGGAGCCGATCGTCGCACCGTTGATAGTCGACACCGCGCAGATGCAGAAGCTGGTCGACGTCACGAACGCCTCGTCCGCCGTATAGGCGTCGAACAGGTCGATGTCGGCCTCCTGCACCTCCACTCCAAGCTCGTGCGCGAGCTCGATCGTCGTCTGCCGGCTGATGCCCGCCAAGACGTACTGCTCCTTAGGCGTGAGCAGCACACCGTCCTTCGCTATGAAGACGTTGGCGCCGTTTCCCTCACACACGTTCCCGTTCACGTCCAGCAGTATCGGCCACGAGTCCGGCGCCTGCGACTTGACCTCCAGCTCCGCCAATATGAAGTTGACGTAGTGGTGAAGCTTGGCCCTCGGGCTCACCGAGTCGGGAGGCGTACGTCGGATCGAGGAGACCATCAGCGGTAGCCCGTCCCGGTAGTATTTGGCCCGCTGGGCCAAAGGAAGCGGCAGACACTCTATGATCACGGTCGGCTCCGGCTCGCC
>CBCXVS010000554.1:0-792 GCA_965178525.1 uncultured bacterium
TAGCGCCGGTAGCGCAACCGATTGCACATCCTCAAAGGCGACATTATAACGCTCATCAAGCAGTGCGCTTATTTTCGCGGTCAACGTAATTGCTTGTATCCCACGGATGCCTGCGCCCAATTCGACGTACTGTTTTATCATTTCCGGGGCTTCGGGAGTGTCCGGGTGTGTCCGGCGAATCAACCGGATGATGTAACGTTCTACATTTTCGGCAATCGGGACACGACGAATCAACTGACGCATTGATATGATTGTCTCCGCATCCGTGACCTTTTCAAGCGTAATCTCCATATCCGATGTCGTCCGTCGCAAAATCTCGACAATCTCATCCTCGCTCGGGAAATTCACTCGAAGTTTGAAGAGAAATCGATCCAACTGGGCTTCGGGCAGCGGATAGGTCCCCTCCATCTCTAGCGGATTTTGCGTTGCAAGGACGCAGAATGGCTCCTCCAGTTTGTGGCTCGTCCGTGAGGCACTCACGGTACGCTCCTGCATTGCTTCAAGCAGAGCGGATTGTGTACGGGGCGTTGCGCGATTGATCTCATCGGCGAGAACAATATGCGTGAAAATCGGTCCGTGCTGAAATTCCAACCGTTTACCCCCCTGTTCATCTTCGACGAGAAGCATCGTGCCCGTAATATCGGACGGCATCATGTCCGGCGTAAACTGAATCCGATTGAACTTCAAGCTCAATACTTCACTCAGGGTGTGAACCAATTGCGTTTTCCCCAAACCGGGAACACCTTCTAGTAGCGCATGACCGTTGGCGAAAAGGCAAAGCAAGACGCCTTC
>CBCXVS010000555.1:0-790 GCA_965178525.1 uncultured bacterium
TGTGTTTCTGGGTCTCGGACGGTGTGGTCTTCTTCGTCAACTTCGAAGACCAGCGGATTTACCGGCAGGAGCCGGGTGGCCATCCTGAACCGATTACCGCGGAGGGCGTCGATCTGCGGTACGCCGACGGGATGATAGACAGAATTCGCGACAGGCTCGTCTGCGTGCGAGAGGATCACAGGGGCGCGGGGGAGGCCGTCAACGCCGTGGTCGCGCTGGACCTGGACGCGGGCGGCGAGGGCGACGTACTGGTGTCGGGCAGCGACTTCTATGGGTATCCGTCGGTGAGTCCCGAAGGCACAACGCTCGCGTGGCTGTCCTGGGACCACCCGAACATGCCCTGGGACACCACCGAGCTCTGGACTGCGGACATCCTGGACGACGGCTCGCTTGGCGGGGCGCGCAAGATCGCCGGACAGTCGGGAGAGTCAGTGTTCCAACCCGAGTGGTCTCCCGACGGGGTGCTGTACTTCGTCTCAGACCGCACCGGCTGGTGGAACCTCTACAGGTTCCGCGGCGGCCACATCGAGGCAGTAGCGCCCATGCAGGTCGAGTTCGGCGCTCCGGCTTGGGCGCTGGGCACACGTACCTACGCTTTCGACTCCGCGGAACGGATCGTTTGCAAGTATGTGGACAACGGCTTCTGGCATCTGGCGACTATCGACACGCTGACGACCGAACTGACAACTATTGAAACGGCATACACGGAGATGTCTCGCGGCGACATTAAGGCGTCGTCGGGTCGCGTTGTACTGGAGGCAGGGTCGGCTGAACTTCCCAACACCCTGCT
>CBCXVS010000556.1:0-785 GCA_965178525.1 uncultured bacterium
CCTGAAACCTGGATCAACGATGGGCGCACCGATAGCCAGAAGAGCGGTCGGATGCTGAAGGGGTCGGGCGCCGGGACAGCGGAACTGGCCTCACCCCTCGTCGCCCCGCCCTTGCTCCCGCGCCCACGCCGCCACTTCGACGAGGTAGGCCACGGTCAATCGACGCGGATTTTGGCCCGGTCGGGCGATGCGCATCCACGACACCCGAGCCCAAGGGACGTAGAAGTCCTGGCTGATGGCCTCGGGGTCCAGCTCGATGGGGGTGGCTCGGAATCCATGCGGCGCCACCGCTTGCACGTCCCCCAAGCGGCCCGGTCGGGCCTCGACGTCGTCGTCCTCGGTCTGCACCCAGACGTGAAAG
The DNA here is from genome assembly GCA_965178525.1 of uncultured bacterium. GTDB lineage: Bacteria > Tectomicrobia > Entotheonellia > Entotheonellales > Entotheonellaceae > CBCXVS01. The sequence goes on from CBCXVS010000556.1 coordinate 362, forward strand.
CCGGGTTCCAACACCTGGGGCGAGCGCTCGGTGAGTCGGGTGATTCCGTTTGGCGTCATGTCGACTTCCCCTCACTCCTGCGTCGCCAGCCACTGGCGCAGACGCTGCATGCGAGAATCGTCGAGGGCAGGGGGGACAGCCGGTCGCGAGGCCACCGCCCTTGGCTGCCGTTGCCACACGTATGGCTCCAGCAGGACATCTTTATTCACCATGACGTTGAAGCGGTAACCCGGCCGGATTTCCAGCGTCGGTTGCACGTCGAGATTGCGCCGGATGAGGTTGCCGCTGACCTGACTCAGTTCCTGCCCGAGCGAGGCGGCCACCTGTTGCTGCGGCGTGGCCTCGTCGCCGCCAGTGGTTGTTGACCTTGTCCTTGAAGCCGGCGTAACCGGCCTGGTCCGCCCCTGGCATGTTGGACAAATTC
>CBCXVS010000557.1:0-768 GCA_965178525.1 uncultured bacterium
ATCTGCATACTGACAGGGAGGCCAGCCGACGACTTGCCCACCGGCAGGGCCAGTGCTGGGTGGCCGGTGTAGTTGAATGGCATCGTGTTCCGTGAGCCGCCCCAGTGCACCATGGCAAGATTGTCCTCGACGGCCTCAAGGTAGCTACCTGGAGTGTGGTTCTTTGGCGCCGTCATTATGCAAGTGGGCATAACGAGAATGTCCGCATTAGCAAACGCTGCGTCGTAAGCCGCAATGTAAGTGCTCCGCACATTTTGGGCCTTGGCGTACGCACGGCCTTGGTAATTTCGGCGGCTCAGCTCGGCGCCGATTAGCGACAACTTGCTGCGTGGCGCAAGCGTGTCGGCCTGGGAGGCCCACATCTTGTTTATCGCGGTGATGATAGAGGCCGGGTAGTAGGTTCTAGTGAAGGCACCGAAGAACCCGGTTTTGAACACGGCTAGGGCGCCTTCGCCCGTGAGCGCGGCATAAGCCGCACTGATGGCATGATGCTCGGGAATAGACACCTGGGTTACGTCAGCTCCCGCCTCTGCGAGGATGTCAACCGCCGCCATCACTAGGTCGCGCACGTCGGCTTCGGCATCGTCAAAGCCCTCCTTGAGCACTCCGACCCGTAGCCCAGACGCGCCATCGGCCAGCCGTCCGAGCACGTCGATACCGGTCGGGACGTCGCGCGACTGGCGGGGATCGTATGGATCGTAACCCGCCGTGGCCTGGAGGGTAGCAGCCGCATCCTCCACAGTGCGGGTCATTGGGCCCGTATAGTCA
>CBCXVS010000558.1:0-761 GCA_965178525.1 uncultured bacterium
TGTCAGGGGTTGGCAGATGGGATGGCATGAGGGTACACCATCCTCACATTCCACAACCCTGGAATCCAACAAGAGCGTACAAGCTTTCTGCCAACTTCAAAATGGATCAGAGACACCTATCATGATGACGTTCTCGATAAATTGCGGTATACCATTATCACAAGCTTAGGTTGCAGTTACAAATGCAACTTTTGTTTAAATCCGAAGGTCTACAATATAGAATATAAAACATGAAGATATACTTATACAAGAACTGGAAGAAACACAAAGTCTATTTGGAGCGACAAAAATTTCTGTTGCTGATCCCTATTTCTTCATGAAATTTAGTCATGCTAGACAGGTTATGCACATTCTTGATGAATATCAATTTCAATCCCTTGCAGGGTGCGATTCCCCGAAGGCTTGCTTCGGGCCAGTTGAGTGTCAACTTCTTTCTGATACCCCGTAGCTTGCTGCGGGGAGGTTTCATTGGTCACAACAGATGTGTTTGATCACGTTAACCGATGAAAATTTGCGGCTTATGCAACAGACTGGATGTACCTCTGTACTCACGGGTATCGAGAACTTCTTCTCTGAGGAGATCGATAAACCAGTCGAGCCAGACATGTTGGAAGACCGGATAAACATGGCCAAGAGTCTTGGTATCAACATCAAACCTAGCTTTATTTCAGGGTTGCTCGATGTCGATCTCGAAACGGATATCAAGCAGATAAAATATATTAAAAATCTAATAGACCGAGAGATGATTGAAAACCATCAAG
>CBCXVS010000559.1:0-760 GCA_965178525.1 uncultured bacterium
GACCGCTTCCCGCACCTTATCAACATCGAAGGAACCCGCTTTCTCAACGGCTGCCTTCCAGACATAAACGCCAAAGTATGCGGCTTCAATCGGATCGTCCGTAACACGTTTTGAACCGCCGGGTAGATTATTTTGGTCACAATACGTCTTGAAGTTCTTCACAAACATTTTGTTCTCTGGTGTATTGATGCTCTGGAAATAATTCCAAGCGGCGAGGTGTCCCACGAGGGGAGGTACGTCCATCGCTCGCAACTCATCTTCCGCAACAGAGAAAGCCATAATCGGGCAATCATCAGAGGTCAATCCCTGATTAGCGAACTCCTTGTAGAAAGGCACATTGCTGTCGCCGTTAATCGTAGACAGCACACAGGCGTCGCCACCGGCGGCGAATTTCTTAATTTTGCCAACGATGGTCTGATAGTCCTGGTGGTGGAACGGCGTATACTCTTCGACGATATCCTCATCCGGAACACCCTTCGTCTTCAGATAAGCCTTCAGCACCTTGTTCGCCGTGCGCGGGAAAACGTAGTCGGTTCCCAACAGGTAAAACTTTTTGGATCCGATCTCTTCCATCATATATTCTGCGGCAGGAATTAACTGCTGGTTCGGGGTTGCGGCGGTATAGAAAACGTTAAGCGACTGCTCCTCGCCCTCGTACTGCACCGGGTAGAAAAGCAGAGAGTTATGTTCCTCGAAAACAGGAAGAACAGACTTCCGGCTCACAGAGGTCCAACAACCGAAGACCACAGCGACCTTGTCC
>CBCXVS010000560.1:0-759 GCA_965178525.1 uncultured bacterium
GTCGCGCTGGCGAAGCAGGGGCGCACGGCGGGGGAGCGCGCCCTCGAAGGCGACGCCGGGCTCTACCACGCCTACGCGGGCAACAACCGGGGCGACTTGACGTACAGCTTCGTCGGCGACACCCGGGCCAGCCTGGCCGCGCTCACGGCCGGCCTGGGCGAGACGTGGCTCCTCCTCGAGACGCTCTACCGCATCTACTCGACGGCCGGCTACAACATCGCGCACGTGGACGTCACGGCGCAGCTGTGCGCGGAGCACGACATCCGCTACGAGGACGTCGAGCGCGTCGAGGCGGTGGTGAACTGGCTGGAGACGCAGTACCCGAGCCCGGCCTTTCCCACGCGCCGGGAAGACACGGCGACGGCCGCCCCGGGCCGGACCAAGTACTACACCGCGTACGGCGTGGTCAGGCGGGGCCTGCCGCTCCTGCCGGGCACGCCGGACCCGCCCGCGGTGCTCGAGCTCATGCAGCGGGTGACCATCATCCCGTCCCACGAGATGCCGCTCTTCGGTCCCCGCATCACCATCTTCACGAAGGACGGGCGGAGCTACACGAAGCAGGCGACGGGGCGCGAGTTCATCTGGGACTTCGACGAGGAGGTGCGGCGCATTCGCGAGATCGTTCCCGGCATCCCCATCCCGGCGGCGCGCTTCGAGGAGCTCATCGCAACCTGCCGCAACCTCGACCGGGAGCGCCTGGCCCACCGGCTCGTCGAGCTGACCGTGCCCTAGCCCGCGGGGTGGCGCTCCCGGCGGCCG
>CBCXVS010000561.1:0-755 GCA_965178525.1 uncultured bacterium
TTCCCCGACGATTGCCATTGATTCGAGCCGGGCGCCGGTGTCCATATCGCCAGCAACAACCAGACCCGTATGAATGCCAATGCGGACTTCGAGACGAATATCCTCGTCCTGCTGGAGGCGTGTATTGAGTTCATCAATCGCGTCTACAATTCCCAACGCCGCCCGTACCGCCCGATGCGCCGCGTCCTCATGGGCTTGTGGATACCCGAAGTAAATCAGAATCCCATCGCCGAAGTACCGTGCGATATAACCCTCAACGCCGCGGATGACCTTTGCACATACCGCTTGATAGTTACGCAGAACCTCACGAAGTTCTTCCGGGTCGAGTTGCTCGGAGAGGGGCGTTGAGTCAACCAGATCACAGAACATCACCGTCAATTGACGGCGTTCCGCTTCGGGAGCACGGCGGGCGGTGGAGGTTGATTCGTCGCGTGTTGCTACGTCAGGCTCACTTTCTGTTTGCCCCTCGGCACCATCCGGCGCGGTGAGCGTCCCCCCGCAATTCCCACAGAACTTCGCTTGTGCCAGATTCTCAAATCCACAATTCGGACAGCAGTTTTTGAGCGGTGTACCACATTCAATGCAGAATTTCATCCCCTCGGCGTTTTCAAAGCGGCAACTTGGGCATTGCATTGACAACTCCCTTCGACCAAAACTCCGTGGCTCACGTAAAAAAATCGTTCCTTAATCCACTCACGCATAAGCAGAAGCAATCGGCTCAATGAAATCGGGATTGACAAAACCTTTATGGAGCA
>CBCXVS010000562.1:0-752 GCA_965178525.1 uncultured bacterium
AAATCTGGCAATAGCCCGGCTGTAATCATCCATAATGACCGTCAGCTAGGGTCGAGCCGGTTGTCTACCATGTCTACCATCATACCGCACCCAAATATTCAACAGGGTGTGATCGGCTTGCCAGATTTCGTCGGGCTTTTCGGATTCGCGTCGGTGCAGGAGATCGTATGTGGTCCGGTAGGTTTTGCTACCATCGTGGGCCAGCGGAACCAAGGCAGGGCCAGCGGAAAAGAACGTCACACGCGCTTCTACATTAACTTGTCCTATCAGTCTACGGATAGCGGATAAGAATTTTTCGCGTCAAGTCGCAGCCAAAGGATCGTATAATCAGTCCCTGGACAAAATTAGCGACATCGTTTTTCCAGAGGAAAAATATGAATTTAACTCTGTTCGGGCACTGAAAGCCAACAAACGTTTCGCGCAGCATGAGAGCTTGGAAGAAAGGCAACCATGGAATATCGACAATTAGGCCCTGCCGGCATCCGCGTCTCTGTGATTGGACTGGGTACAAACCGTTTTGGCACGGAAGCCCTGCCACAGAACGAGGTCAATCAGGTGATCGACGCCGCTCAAGACCTGGGTATCAACTTCATCGACACCTCCAATTCTTACACCCAGACGCGCTCGGAACAGACCCTGGGTCCCGCCCTCAAGGGCCGCTGGGATCAATTCGTGGTGGCGACGAAATTCGTCATGGCCGCCGGCGATGGGCCGAACGACCGGGGCGCTTCACGCTATCACATGATGCAGGC
>CBCXVS010000563.1:0-264 GCA_965178525.1 uncultured bacterium
CGGCAGGCGACCGATGAATTCGGGAATCATACCGTACTGGATCAAGTCTTCTGGTTCGACCCGGCCGAGTACGCGACCCAGGTCCAACTCTTCGGCGTCTTCCACCGTGGCGCCGAACCCTATTGCCCGTCGGCCCGTCCTCTGGCTTATTATCTTATCCAACCCATCAAAAGCACCGCCACAAATAAACAATATGTTCTTGGTATTGATCTGTACCAGAGGCTGCTCGGGATGTTTCCGCCCTCCCTTTGGAGGTACCCCGGA
>CBCXVS010000563.1:295-745 GCA_965178525.1 uncultured bacterium
GCGATTTTGTCGATCTCGTCTATGAACAGAATGCCCCGTTCTACCTGGTTGACATCGTAGTCGGCTGCGTGGAGAATCCTCACCAGTATATTTTCTACATCTTCGCCGACATACCCGGCTTCAGTCAATACAGTGGCGTCCACAATAGCAAAGGGGACCTGCAAAATTCGCGCAAGGGTCTCGGCCAGCAAGGTCTTTCCCGTGCCGGTAGGACCGATAAGCAGGATGTTACTCTTGCTCAATTCTACCTCTGACGAGCCCGAGTAAACCCTTTTATAGTGATTGTATACCGCCACCGAAAGAGCTTTTTTGGCGCGTTCCTGCCCGATAATGTGTTCGTCCAACTGAACCTTTATCTCGGCCGGCTTAGGCAGAGGACTACCATTGAGATTGGGTTCTTGCTTATTCTCTTCTTCCAACATCTCATTGCACAATCCCACGCACTCATTG
>CBCXVS010000564.1:0-742 GCA_965178525.1 uncultured bacterium
GGTTCACCAACAACGGCCGCGACCGCCTCGGCGACACGCAGCCGTCCGACACGCTGAACCACGCGCCGGAGTCCGGCTTCCACTTCGGCTTCCCGTTCTGCCACCAGGGCGACATCCAGGACCCGGAGTTCAACACCCGCTCGTGCGGCGAGTTCCGCCCGCCGGCGCAGAAGCTGGGCCCGCACGTCGCCTCGCTCGGCATGCGGTTCTATACCGGCGCCATGTTCCCGGCGGAGTACCGCAACCAGATCTTCATCGCCGAGCACGGCTCGTGGAACCGGACCCCGGAGGCGGGCCACACCGGCTACCGCCTGACCGTCGCGACGCTCGACGGCGACCAGGTGACCGACTACGAGGTGTTCGCCGAGGGCTGGCTGGAGCCGACCAACGAGTGGTGGGGGCGCCCGGTCGACGTGCAGGTGATGCCGGACGGCGCGCTGCTGGTCAGCGACGACACGGCCGGCGCGATCTACCGGATCACCTACTCGGAATAGGGACTGGCCGGAGGAATCTGGAGTGATGTCGACCATGCCCCGCCAGAACGCGGCTGGCTGCCTCGATCGGGGCGCGGTTGAGCTCGGACAGGCCGGCTGAGGTACTCCCGAGCATGGCGCAACCAGACGTTGCATCGGTGCCCGAAGCGTCCTCACGCAAAGAGCGTCCGTCAACCGTCGCACGGGTCCCTGCCCTGGAGAACGGCGACCGGCTCGCGCGTTGCGAGTTCGAGCGCCGCTACGCCGCG
>CBCXVS010000565.1:0-739 GCA_965178525.1 uncultured bacterium
TGGTAGCGCGGCCGTCGCCTCATCCGACGAGGCGGGCGGCGAGGGGACGCAGTCCGGCAACGAGACGTTCGTCGAGTCCGCCGCGCTGTTCGTCTGCCCCTTCCACTGACACCCCGGCCGCCGTCAACCCTGGGCTGTCATTGTCATTCTGAGCGGAGGGCAACGGAAGCGAAGCCTGTCCTGAGCGCAGCCGAAGGGAATCTCCCAACCGTTGGGGTCCGACAATCGCCGATCAATTAGATCGTGGGGGCAAGAGCCCATGAACCCCCACATATCTGAGGAGTCTCCATCATGGCAACTATTGAAGAGCGGTTCAGACAGAAGTTCCCAGCCTCAGAGGATTGGCACAGGCGCGGACGGGAGCTGTTCGCCGGGGGTGTAACCCACCAGACCCGGTTCACCTCCCCATACGCCGTCTACTTCGAGCACGGTGACGGCCCGTTCAAGTACGACGTGGACGGCAATGAGATCGTCGACTACGTGATGGGCAACGGCTGCCTGCTCATGGGCCACAACCCACCTGAGGTGGTCGCGGCCGTCCGCGAGCAGGCGGGCAGGGGCTCGCACATCGGCGGAGCCTCCACGCACGAGATCCGCTACGCCGAGGCTGTCAAGCGCCTCATACCCAGCCTTCAGACCGTCCGGTTCACCACTTCCGGGACCGAGTCCACCTACCTCGCTCTCAGATTGGCCCGTGCCTTCACCGGCAAGACCAAGATCGTCAAGTTTCACGAGCACT
>CBCXVS010000566.1:0-442 GCA_965178525.1 uncultured bacterium
CGTTATGGCCAAGCATTGTTTCAGCAGATTGGATTCAGCCCAGAGGAGCCCGAGTTCCATCTTTTTTCAATTGAGCTAGAGTCGGTATCCTTCGTTGAGATTAAGGACGAGGCTATGAGCCACCGGGTCTGGAACAAGCCGGCGACGGCCGCCGATTAGCTTTCCGAATAAAATTGGTCAAAGTCCATGAGTTGACTCAGCGGATCCAATGGTTTCTAGCCAGCCCGGACTCCTCCAGTGAATCGCCTTCTCAATTGGCATCCGGCTACGCCGTTCTTCTACGGTTGGCTGGTCATTGGGCTTGTGGCCTTGGGCGCCTTCGTCGCCACCAGCATCGCCGGCGTGGTGTTGGGCGGAATCCAGGCCCTCATCATCGACGACACGGGCTGGAGCCGGGCCTCCATAGGCCTGGCGGCGGGGATTGGGGTTTGGGGCTCCGGGA
>CBCXVS010000566.1:452-738 GCA_965178525.1 uncultured bacterium
GGTCCCATAGTAGGCCGGCTGGTTGACCGCTACGGAGCCCGCAAACTCATGCCCGCCGGCACTCTGATCCTCGGCGCCTGTCTCTTCTCCATAGTCTGGACCCACTCTTTCTGGCTGTTCTTTGTTGTCGCCGTAGTCGCTCGGACAATCAGCCAGCCTGTGCTTATCGGTGTCGTGCCCCGCACGGTGGCGGTTAATTTCTTCCGCCGGCAACGCAACATCGCCTTGTCGGTGATCTCGGTCTTCCGGCCCTTCTCCGGCGCCGTCAATATTCAACTTTTTGCCC
>CBCXVS010000567.1:0-322 GCA_965178525.1 uncultured bacterium
ACACGGCTCGAACCTGGCGGGACATCGCGGGTGAAAGTGGCATCCCGGGGGCGTATCCACCGGTGAGGGAACCTCGCCAACCAAGATGATCTCGTCGCGCTGTATGTCGGGGTGTGAGGGCAACGCGGCCGACATCAGCGCCCTTGTGTAGGGGTGCAAGGGATTTTCGTACAGCTCCTCGGTCTCGGCCTCTTCGACGATCCGGCCCAGGTACATCACGGCGACCTTGTCGCACATGTGGCGAACGGTGGCCAGGTGATGGGCGATCAGCAGGTAGCTGAGGTTGTGCTCGGCCTGAAGGTCCTTGAGAAGGTTCATTATC
>CBCXVS010000567.1:332-736 GCA_965178525.1 uncultured bacterium
AAGGCCGAGACCGGCTCGTCGAGTATCACGACCTTCGGATTGAGCGCCAGTGCCCTGGCAACCCCGATTCGCTGACGTTGTCCGCCGCTGAATTCGTGCGGGAACAGGTCGGCCTGGTATGCCGCAAGCCCAACCTCTTCCAAGAGCTCGGCGACCCTTGACTTCACCTGGCGCCTGGTCATGTTCGTGTTGATCTCGAGCGGCTCTCCAACGATATTGGTGACGCGCATTCGCGGATTCAGCGACGACCAAGGGTCTTGAAACACCGCCTGAACGGAAGCCTTGTACTCCCTGAGCCCGGCCGACGTCAGGGTGGATACCAGCTCGCCGTCGAACAGGATCTGACCGTCCGTTGGCTCTTCGAGCAAGAGGATCAGTTTGGCCGTGGTGGTCTTGCCGCATCC
>CBCXVS010000568.1:0-731 GCA_965178525.1 uncultured bacterium
GAGAGCAAGGATATCCGCCTGGTGCAAAAGGCCCTGGGGCACGCTTCATTGTCTACTACCATGATCTATACCCATCTCGTTGATGACGACCTGGAGGGGGCGATGAAGGCGTTGAATATTTGAGGGCAGACGGGTGGGTTGTGATGCGGCCGGTATCGACCCTTGGCGAAGGGCGTATGGATCGTTTGAACAGGCTGATAATCATTTAATCATTTAATGATTCATATAGATTTGATTATTTAATCCCTTGTAAGGTGCGATTCCCCGAAGGCTTGCTTCGGGCCAGTTGAGCGTCAACTTCTTTCTGATACCCCGTAGCTGGCTGCGAGGCGGTTTCATTTGACACGGTCGCCAGGTTCAAAGCGCCAGCCTGCCGTGATATCCTGCCAGACAGGAAGCAACGCGGAGAGAAGCCATGGATCTCAACGGATTACCCGCCGATCTGGAACACTTTGTGCGGCAGGAACTGGCCCGCGGCACGTATCCCTCCACCGAGGAGATGGTCAGCGCCGCCTTGCGCTTGCTGCAACAGCGTCTCGTGCCGGACGCCAACGGTCAGCCAACCGCACCCCGCTCGGCGCACGCTGTGCTCCGGGCCATCTCCGACGCGCTCGCCACGGGTGAGCATGGGCTGGCCCGTCAGCTTGCCCTAGAGGGCGCGGCGCCGCATCCCGACTATGCCGAACTCCGGAAGGCGGCTCACATCCTGGCGCCGCCGACGGTCGGCAAGC
>CBCXVS010000569.1:0-725 GCA_965178525.1 uncultured bacterium
ACCCCGTGTTCGGTGGTGCGAATCCGGTCCGACGCCCGGTGGATGGCGCGATACAGTTCCCCGGACCTTTGGCTCATTTTAACCCGCATAAGGCGGCGGCTGATCATCGCGAGCGTGCTAAAATCCGGGGGGAAAGCCTAAGCCGTGCCATCATGCCCCCGTCCTAGACAGCGAATCCTGCCGTTTTTGGGCACTTAGAGCCTGACCATCTTCTGCTCTCTACTTTGTGATCAAAAGTGATCAAGGGACGGCTTGAACGTCCTTGCAAGGAAGCAAGGGCGTTTTCGCCAATCAAACTCCCGGGTGGGGAGTTTTATGCTATCGTCCTTGCAGGGAAGCAAGGGCGATGAGGCAACCGCATACTCCCCCAGGTCTCACGTCCTCTCCACAGGCGTCACTTTGGGTGGAGCCCACCTAGGTCGCTAAGGACAGCGGTGATTATAGCAATCACGCGTTGATGGGGCAACGGTGATTACACTTGACCACGTTAGAGTGGATTCTATGTGTTCATCATGGACATCTTTGCACATGTTTGCACATGTTTGAGCACTTGATTAATACCTAGATTCCTACTCCATAAATTGTTGAGTCCACTCCATCCCCCCGTTTTTTAGCACGCTCTCAGGACAGCGGATAAGGGGGGCTTTATGCCAAAACCCCAAAAATAGACACGTGACTTCCAGAGATGATATGCTCGCACCGAGACCTAGGCTCGGAAATCAGCC
>CBCXVS010000570.1:0-721 GCA_965178525.1 uncultured bacterium
AATCAGACGACTCGTACGACTCGTACGACTCGTTCCCACGCTCTGCGTGGGAACGCCCTCTCGGACGCTCCGCGTCCCTTGACTAGATCTGCATAGATAGCGGTAAAAGACAACAGTTTTGACTTACCAAAGATGCCCACAAGGTAATCTAAAGTAACCATCTTAGCAATCGCATTTACGGAAAGGACGAACAATGTCTAACAATCCGAAATACACGAACCGACTCATCAACGAGACGAGTCCATACCTTCTGCAACATGCCCACAATCCCGTCGATTGGTATCCGTGGGGTGAGGAGGCGTTGGAACGCTCTAAGCGTGAGGATAAGCCGATTCTTTTGAGCATCGGTTATTCCGCGTGTCACTGGTGCCATGTCATGGAGCACGAATCTTTCGAGAACGATGAGATTGCCGCCGTCATGAATGCGCATTTTATCAACATTAAAGTTGACCGTGAGGAACGCCCAGACCTTGATGAAATCTACATGAACGCCGTTCAAATTATGACAGGTCAGGGCGGTTGGCCCATGACGATGTTCCTGACGCCAGACCTCAAACCGTTTTACGGTGGCACCTATTATCCACCGACAGACCGGTATGGACGCCCCGGATTCTCGCGTGTCCTCGTTTCGGTCGCAGAGGCTTACCGTGAACGTCGCACCGATGTCGTCAATCAGGTAGACCAGATTATGGAACACCTCGGCCGGATGTCCCTCGTAGAT
>CBCXVS010000571.1:0-697 GCA_965178525.1 uncultured bacterium
ATGTCTTTTCCTGGCCCCCTCGGCCCGCTCAGCGTATCTCTACTATCCGCTGAACGTAGATTCCCGGTGTGTGTACGCCCGCCGCGTCGAGTCCCCCCGGCTCCACCACCTCGTCGACCTCCATTACCGTTACGCGTGCCGCAGTCGCCATCACCGCGTTGAAGTTGCGCGACGTACCCCTGTACACCACGTTCCCTAGAGTGTCCGCAATGTGCGCCCTCAGCAACGCGTAGTCGGCCACCAGCCCACGCTCGAGCAGGAACTCCCGACCGTCGAACTCTCTGCTCTCCTTCCCTTCCGCCAGCAGCGTGCCAACCCCCGTGGGAGTGTAGAAGCCGGGGATGCCCGCCCCACCCGCGCGGATGCGCTCCGCAAGCGTGCCCTGCGGCACCACCTCCAACTCGACCTTGCCCTCCCTGTACGCCCGCTCGAACGATGTCGGCCTGGACGGCGAAGGCGAGACCGGATAGGAGGCTATCACCTTCCTTATCTGCTCGTTGTCGATCAGCACGCCGATGTCGATGGGCCGCGTCCCCGGTATCGTCCCGAACCCGATGACGCTTGCTAGCCCCGCCGTGTTACTGATGACGGTCAACTCCCTCGCTCCGTGGTCCCTCAGCGCCCGAATCAGGTTTTGCGGAGTCCCCCCGGGACCCGCGAAACCGTCTATCATCAGTGTCGCACCGTCTGCAATGTC
>CBCXVS010000572.1:0-695 GCA_965178525.1 uncultured bacterium
GCGCTTTAGCAAAGCGAGCCGACATGAAAGTCTGCGTCGATAATGCCGAAAACATCAGAGACATTTCGGAGTGTGCTCAAGCTCAGGGAGTCACCATCGGTGTGTTAGTCGAGATACAAACTTCGATCCTTAGAGCTGGCATAAGACACGCTGAACAAGGCGTGGAACTAGCGAAGTTGGCTCGAAGCTTACCCGGTATAGAATTCCGAGGCGTAATGAGTCATCAGCACGTTGATGAAGAGGAAGGTCGAGAACATCGCATACTTGAGGCGCGTAGATTCATACAGATGTGCCTCGATGTGAAAGACGCCATCGAAGACGCTGGCATCCCTGTTGAGATCGTGTCTAGCGGTGAGACCTCAACGTATGATGTTATACCGGAAATGCCGGGAGTCACTGAGGTAGAGGGTGGGACTTACGTCATGATGTCTACAGGCTTTGCGTACCTTAAAGAGTTCGAATTCGCCGGAAAAGTCCTGGGGACGATCGTGAGCACGCCTCGCCCGGGCGTTGCCATAGGCGATGTGGGCACGTTGTCAATGGCTGGCGCTAAGCACCTGCCTCCCACTGTCGAAGGCAGAGAAGGAGTCAGCGTGGAGTCGATGCAAGATGACTATATCTTGCTCAGGGACGAGGGGACGTCCCCGTTGAAAGTAGGCGACAAATTTCTCCTTATACCGGGTCATCAGGACACG
>CBCXVS010000573.1:0-230 GCA_965178525.1 uncultured bacterium
GCCGACCGACCGTATTATCACGACAAACCTGTGGTCGAGCGAACTCTCCAAGCTTACGGCAAACGCATTTCTCGCCCAGCGGGTCTCCTCCATCAATGCTATTTCGGCCCTATGTGAGCGCACCGGAGCCGACGTAACAGAGGTCGCACACGCGATCGGACTCGATAGCCGTATCGGCCCCAAGTTTCTAAACGCCAGCGTCGGTTTTGGCGGCTCCTGTTTCAAGAAAG
>CBCXVS010000573.1:240-693 GCA_965178525.1 uncultured bacterium
GTCTACCTGTGCGAGCATTACGGCCTGCAAGAAGTGGCCGCTTACTGGGAACAGGTCGTGACACTAAACGAGTATCAGCAGAATCGGTTTGTATCCAACATGTTGTCGTCCATGTTCAATACCGTGGCCGGCAAACGCATTGTGCTGTTTGGCGCCGCGTTCAAAGCCCATACCAGCGATACGCGTGAATCACCGGCGGTGGCAGTATGTCGGCGTTTGTTGGAAGAACACGCCGAAGTTGTCATGACCGATCCTAAAGCGCTCGATAGTGCCCGTAATGACCTCGCCACTGGTGCCGGTTCGACCACCGGTCGGGTCACTTTTGAGTCCGATCCATACGCAGCCGCAGTCGGCGCACACGCCATCGCTGTGCTGACAGAATGGCCCCATTATACAGAGCTGGACTACCAGCGTATTTACGCTTCTATGCGTAAACCCGCCTTCCTATTTGAC
>CBCXVS010000574.1:0-687 GCA_965178525.1 uncultured bacterium
TGGCGTCCTGCGCACGCCTGGCGACCGCAGTATCCTCCAGGGCGTCTCCCGCGGCATGGTCTTCGACCTAGCTAAACAGATGGAGATTCCCGTGGTCGAGGAAGATCTCCAACCGTACGACCTATACACCGCGGATGAAGTCTTTTTCTCCAGTACCAGCCCGTGTGTGTTGCCCGTGACGCGGGTGGACAAGCGGCCGATCAGCGATGGCAAGCCCGGCCCGATCACGCAGCGATTGCTCTCAGAATGGAGCGAGGTAGTGGGCATGAATATGGTGGCGCAGGCGCAGCGCTTCAGCTCGCAATGACGATGATATGGCTCCAGAGAGCCCTTCTGCCGAGTGTGGGAAGGTTGCAATAGAAAAGGAGACCCCATGGATATTGGCTTTATCGGCGTCGGCAATATGGGAGCGGGCATGGCCAACAATCTTCTCAAGGCTGGCTATACCCTGACGATCAACGATGTGCGGCGCGATGCCGCCGGTCCTCTGCTGGAACAGGGCGCCAAATGGGCCGACACGCCCAAGCAAATTGCGGCGCAAAGTGAAATTACTTTTACCTCCCTCCCCGGTCCGCCTGATGTGGAGTCCGTGGCGATGGGGCAGGATGGCATCCTCGAGGGGATCCGTCCGGGGTCGATGTACACCGACCTGAGCAGCAACTCACCGACGCTGGTACGACACTTGTA
>CBCXVS010000575.1:0-685 GCA_965178525.1 uncultured bacterium
GGGCGCGGCGACTGGCGCCGCCGGCTTCGGGTGCGTCGTCCTCGAGGTCGGCTGCCATGTCGTAGCGCTTGAGGAAATCGATCAGGTCCTGCGAGCGCGCGCGGCCCAGCGACATGACCCAGCGGCCGTCCTTGGTTGGGCCGATCGAGGGGATCGGCGTGATCTGTTCGGCGGCGTGGCGGCAGGTCTGGCGATAGAAGGTGGCAGCGCGGTAAACCCAGGACATCAGGTCGAGCTCGGTGTTCTTGGAGACGGCGTCGTGCACGGCGCAGCTGAGCAGTTGGGCGCGGCCGGAGCGATGGCGGTCGATCAGGGCGCCGATGGTGTTCATGCAGAGCTGCTCGCCGGCGATGTGGTAGGCGTGCCACATTTGAGGGGCGATCGGCGGCAGATCGTAGGCGCCATCGGGCTGCGGGTCGTAGCCGCAGTTCATCATCGGTCCGCCGAGGGCCAGGTGGATCAGGTCGGACGCGCGGTAGTCGGCCCACGGTCCGTCGTCGCCAAACGGCGTCATGCGCGAGACGATCAGTCGGGGCAGGCGCTCGCGCAGCTCGTCGAGCGGGAGGCCGATCTCGGTCCAGATGCCGTTAGGGCTGCTGTCGAGCAGGACATCGGCGCTGGCCAGCAGCCGCACGAGGTCGGCGACTTCGTTCGGCGTGGTGAGGTCGAGTACCACGGAGCGCTT
>CBCXVS010000576.1:0-396 GCA_965178525.1 uncultured bacterium
AGTTGCCTTGCATTGCCTATATATATATGGATTCGAACTCAGCCAGCTGGGCTGCCTCGGTAGCTCAGTTGGTAGAGCATCTGCCTAGAACGCAGAGTGTCGCGGGTTCGAGTCGCGGGTTCGAGTCCCGCCTGAGGCAGCTCAGTTTTTTCTATGGAAAATTACTGACTGCCTTGGGTGTATTGCTTTGCCTTGATTTATCATGTACATGCATCCACGTACAGCCGCAGTGGCTTAGAAAAGGTAAAAAATGCATACAGCTGCAATGGCTTAAAATGTTTAAAAAGTTTAAAATTCAGCTTGCAACTACGGTAAGCCGCAGTGGCTTAGAAAAAAAGGTAAAATGTATACAGCCGCAATGGCTTAGAAAAGGTAAAAATTTTTATACGTATACAG
>CBCXVS010000576.1:406-694 GCA_965178525.1 uncultured bacterium
CTATATGTATATCTCTCCTCACTCCCTCCTGCCCCCCTCACTCTCCCTCCTCTCTCCCTTCCTCTCTCCCTTCCTCTATCCCTCCCTCTCTCCCTCAGCTGAGCTCCTCACCCACAGGGATCGGATCAGCCGCCATGCTAAGGGAGTGGTGAGCAGTATATCTGATCTGAAGAACAAAATACAGACTGTGGGAGATAGTGTACAAACAGAGGTAGGGTCATGTGACCATCATGTGGTATCATGTGATGTCACAATGTACATTGTATATGGCCATTATTGCCACAGGTA
>CBCXVS010000577.1:0-682 GCA_965178525.1 uncultured bacterium
GGATTGTCCCTATTGAACCCGTTTGATCCCACATCTCCACAGGAACCCGAGTCGCAGAGATGATCAGGGGATAGCCGGGGGCATTAAAAGACGAGGTCCTGGCTGGTCGCCGAATACATCAACTCGGGATCGGGGTCGCAAGCGGCAGTGGGATGGCTCAACGAGGGAATGACATCAATCATACACTGGCAGAGGCAGATGAGACGGGGCTCAAGGGCAAAGTGGCCATGGTTATTAACAGCAGCCAGAAAGGGCCTCGATCATAGCGTCGGCCACTTTGTGTAAGTGGTCTCTCAGCAACCAGGTCACTCGGCACGCTCAACACGCCTCAAGGTTGCAATCGCAGAGCTACCTCGCCATGCTTAGCCATCGTTTTTCGCCACCTGGCAATGGCTTGAGAGGGAGGTAGCCATGAGCACTGTAATCGATTTTCCACACCGCGACAATTACGACCGCCATCAACTCTGGGACCGCTTCGAGCGAGCCGATCTGTTCGAGCACTATCTCGACTTGCAAGCTCAAGGCGTCTCCCAGCGTCAAGCCGCCAAGCAGCTTCAGGTGCCCAGAAGCACCCTTCAAGCTTGGCACGCCTGGCATGACACCCTCGATATCGGTCCCGAAGTGGCCGAGTTTTTTCCAAATCTTGGAACAACGGCTCAGGCTCGCGACCAAAAAACCTGGA
>CBCXVS010000578.1:0-670 GCA_965178525.1 uncultured bacterium
GGCGACACACCGTTCAGATAGAGGTCTCCGATAAAGCGACGCCGCAAGTGAATACCGCGACCCAAGAGTGGCGCTTCATCGTAGAAGATAATCAGTTGAAAATGGTCAGTCCGCGAAACTACCCGAACCCGTTCAAGGAGTCAACAACGATAGCGTTTACGCTGTCACGAGAAGCGAAGGTAACGATTCGGATTTACGACATGACTTTGCGGCTTGTGCGAACATTGCGTGAAAATATCCCACACGAGGCTGGTGAGTTTAAGCAGGTGTGGGACGGTAAGACCGGTACGGGTGAGGATTTGGCACGTGGCGTATACTTCTGCCAGATCACAATTGAGAGCGAACTGGCGTTGACGCGCGAGAGACGGTAGCACACGTCGGTAGAAATAATTGAGGAGAGTCATTGGTAGGGGCGCGGTCCCCGCGCCCGACGGGTTGGGAAACCCAACCCCTACGAATTCAGGGGTGTTCGCATCAGAACCTATTTATGTGCCACGCTCAGTTAAACAATTCTTGAAAGGATACCTATAGTGAAAACAGAAAAACACCGCACAACGATTCACAATTCAACCATACCCAAGCACGCAACAGCCGCGAGAAACCGAGTTTTTTCCCCAAAACTCGGTTTCTTTTCACATGCCCAAGCACCCACGTGCATCATAATAGCGAT
>CBCXVS010000579.1:0-680 GCA_965178525.1 uncultured bacterium
CACTCCTCACGCAGCCTCCTCCTGATATCCGGGTCCTGCATATTCTTTTTGCGCTCAGCGGGAGTCCCAACAGTAATCTCTCGCCAGGCAGGGCACGAGTCGAACAGGTTCCAGTCCTCAAAGGTCAGCTCGAAGCCGCCCCGGAACGATACCCCCTGGCCATATATCCGGAGCCCCCTGCTGGCACAGTCATCCAGCCAACGAAGCAATCGTCGGTGGACGTCGGGCTGGTCCGGCAGCGCCTCCACCACCTGGTAGAGGATGGGTCGCCGGGCTACGGCTGCCAGACGTTCGAAGAACTTCAAGGTAGGTCCTTCCAACGTGCGGGCATTCTCGTCGGTCTGGCGGTAGCTCAGCTCGATGAACCCGCTGCCACGTTCGGCGAGGACCTGGCCAAAGGATAGGATCTCCTCATCGGTCATCAGGTCCGTTACCATCGGCGTCCCGTCGTAGTCCCGCTGGCCGGAGTTGACTCCCAGGACCTGGGAGGACCAGCCGCAGGCGCCCGCCTCCATACCCTCTCTCAGCAGCCTGCACATCTCGCCCAGCTCGGCCTCGGTGGGCCGCCTCTCCTTGGCCTCCTGCCACCCCATCACCCACCCATAGATGGGCGTCAGCGGCACGTATGTGATCATGTTCACGCCTTTGGGGACCCGATTCTGCATGCGGTCCAGGAACTC
>CBCXVS010000580.1:0-420 GCA_965178525.1 uncultured bacterium
TCAATAGATGGACTGAACGCCCTCAGTGCGGATGACTGGGAGAGTGTGCACCGGGGGTTCTACACAAACATAGTGAATCAGAATCCCAACTACGTCATGCCTCTGAATATCGTGCGCGACTTGGTGCGCCGCGGCGAGATCGGGTCCCTCTATCCGTGGTTCTTCAGCACGAGCGGTGTCGGTACTGCGGTAGCCGAGGCCAAACGTATGGGAACCGAGATTGCAAAGGAGTTGCATGATGCCGACGTTGGGGGTTGCATCCTTGTCGCCACCTGAGGTACGTGCAATCGTTGCGGGGCAACGATGGCCAAGGAGATCGAGCGGACCGGAATACCGGTATCCCAGATATCTGCGCTGTACAGCCTCGCGCTGACCACGGGAGCGCCCCGGGTAGTCAGGGGCTCACGTATCGAGCACGTT
>CBCXVS010000580.1:430-678 GCA_965178525.1 uncultured bacterium
GCGGGGATCCGGGTCTGGGGCCTGACAAAGACCTGGAGTATGGGCGCCTGATAGTCAGGACCGCGTTGAGGGCATTGGGGTGCACCGTTGATTCACCGACGCTCTTTGACCCTGCCGACCGTGTGGTTCAGGAGGAGAGCCTTGCGTCTTGAGATTGGGTCCTTCCCTGTGGATGAAGTGGCCTTCGGCTCACGCACACACTTCCACGACGGTAGTCTTGAAATCAGCAAGGCGGAAATCCTCGAGAT
>CBCXVS010000581.1:0-676 GCA_965178525.1 uncultured bacterium
TGCACCATCATCGTGCCCACGTTTGCCTGTCGGGTGACGGTGATGGCGAAAGACGAGACCGGACTCGAAGTGCTGACGATCCGGAGATATCGTCAGCGACCCTATTGTACGAACGAAAACTTTGACACCCCTCTTCCCCAGCCCGGTCCTATCGTTCGCCGGCGATGTCTCAGTTTGAAGGGGCTGTTTCTAAGCAATACGGCGGTCGAGGGCGTCCTGTTGCTCTTGATGCGGGACTGAACGTCGTGCCGTGGTGGGCTTGCGCGCGGCCGGTGGGGCGAGGCGCCGTCAGCGCGCGTGAGCGATGGCAAGACCACGTTGGCTCCAGAAGTCGGGAGGGTGCATGTGCGGGACGGCAGGCGCCACTCAGGTCATCGCCTGACACAGTCGAGTCCTGGCGTCACGGGACTCATGGGCAGGGTTAGCCAAGCCGTGTCGTGAAGATACCGGGTCATGTCGACATGACGCGCCCTCTGGTGGACAGATGGCCTCCCCTGCGGCTGTGGTCCGGTCTCGGCTTGCGTCCTGGGCGACAATCGCAGCCGATAGAGCCGACTCGGTAACGGCTCCTCAGGGGCCGCTGGTACGCTGTCGCGTTCGACCACCGCAAAACTACTCACCTGCCCTTCCCCAAGGCGTGCCGCGCACCGGTTCGACAGGAACGCGCCGGCCGACG
>CBCXVS010000582.1:0-354 GCA_965178525.1 uncultured bacterium
TGCCACGGCCATCATGACAAGGACACGATTTAGTTTGATGTTCATTTCGAGTTCCGTTCTTCAGATGAGGTTCAGCGGCAGGACCGCTCCGTTCTCAACGCCTAGGGTCAGATCTTTAGTTTATAGTTATCGGCTATAAACTAAAGATCTGACCCTTTTCCCCCAATATCGTTTGCAATATTGCTCGCGATAGATAGACGTTTGCCATTCCTAAAAACTCGTATGAGGAGAAAATAAATCCGTCCCCTTTTTTCGGTCTTCCGTCCCGTAAGTCAGCCAAGATCATATTCCAGCTCTTTGTCTTCCGCGACCCAGCGCAGTGTTTTCTGATCGAGAGTTACGGTAGCCCACGTG
>CBCXVS010000582.1:364-671 GCA_965178525.1 uncultured bacterium
GGACATCTCCCGTTTCAGTCGTGCGGTGCTGTTCGATCCAGGCATCGATCAAGACGAGCAGCTTCTGCCGTTCGTTTTCTGGCAACTGTTGCAACTTTGCAACGACGATTTCTTCAAGAGTCATGACTCACCTCTACTGTAAACACGTCAAACTTCCTACGAGCCTCATATCTCTTCGCGTTCCTTCGCGTCCTTAGCGGATCCCTTTTGCATCCTTTCCGAGCGCTGATCGCCTCAGCCGCCGGCAATTTTGCTCAGCGCCTTGAGGATAGGATCATCGTCGGGGCGCTCCCGCAACTCGTTTTGC
>CBCXVS010000583.1:0-669 GCA_965178525.1 uncultured bacterium
GGCGTGCAGGTTGGTATCCGTTTTCTCAGACGCTTTGTATCTGTACATTCCTTTGAGAATACCCGCTGTCACATCTTCGTCCGGCATCGGTGGCATCGGATACTGCTCATTTTCGACGGTCAGGTAGTAGAAGATATCCTCCTGCTTTTCGTACATACGACGGATGCCGTCCCGGATGATGACAGCCAGTTCATAGGCAAACGCCGGGTCATAAGTCACAAGGTTCGGGAGCGGATAGCCGAGCAGGTGACTCTGCCCATCCTGATGCTGGAGGCCTTCGCCTGCGAGTGTGGTGCGCCCTGCTGTCGCGCCGATGAGGAATCCACGACAGCGCATATCGCCCGCCGCCCAAATCAGGTCGCCGATTCGTTGAAGCCCGAACATTGAATAAAAGATAAAGAAGGGAATCGTGTTGATGCCGAAGGTTGAGTAGGCAGTTCCTGCGGCGATGAACGACGAAACTGAACCGGCTTCGGTAATGCCTTCTTCGAGAATTTGGCCGTTCTTGGCTTCTTTGTAGTAGATTAAGGTATCGGCGTCAACCGGCTCGTAGAGTTGACCGACGTGAGAATAGATACCGACTTGCCGAAAGAGCGGCTCCATGCCGAAAGTGCGTGCCTCGTCGGGAACGATGGGTACAATCAGCTTTCCAATCTCCGGATCTCTCAG
>CBCXVS010000584.1:0-668 GCA_965178525.1 uncultured bacterium
CATAGCCCTGACAGCACAGCGATTGTGAAACAGCCCCCAATCTTCCACGGATTAAGAGAGATGGTTGGATTCCAATCAATTGGGTATTGAAGCATAAGACAACCAATTACCGATGCACCGATTGAAAGAATGAAAAACGAGCTGTAGGCGACTAATCCGCCGATGTAATGTTCACGGAACACGCTCATGATGGGGCCTTAATAACGATGAATAAATCTGATCCGTCTTTGCTGCCATGACGAAATCGTTGCGATGTAAGCCTCTGATTTTGTGTGTCCACCACGTCACCGTAACTTTGCCCCACTCAGTCAGAATTGCCGGGTGATGCCCTTCAGTTTCCGCCAGTTCGCCGACTTTGTCGGTAAACGCCAGTGCTTCGGCGAAATTTGAAAAGCGAAACATGTGTTCCAATCGCTTGAGGTCCTCTCGCTCGATGAGGTCCCATTGGGGAATCTGCGATTTGAGTTCGTCAATCTCCTCTACCGTGACCTGCGGTGCGTTACGGCGGCAGGCGACACATTTTTCTTTTGACAAGCTCGTCATCGTGGTTTACCTCCGTTCGTGCCTAATTGCAGGGTTCAATTTGTGTCATCGGTTGAATCTTGCCAAAGAGAACGCTTTATCCAACATTGTCAATCGGCAATTTTAACACAATCAATCAGCTGATT
>CBCXVS010000585.1:0-657 GCA_965178525.1 uncultured bacterium
CTTCGATAATCTCGCCTTCAATCTGGTCTCGGGTCGCTTCCGGGTCGGATATGGGTTGACTGGTAAAGGGATTGATGAGCTGGAAAAGATCTCCCGAGATGATCGTTCCGGATTGCTCTAAGACCATCCGGATCTTCCCGGCGTGGGGCACGCCCCACGGATGTGCATCAAAAATCCATTCTCCCGATACATCAATATTCATGTGCTGCCCCTCGTATGATTGAGTCGACTGGTCAGTGAGACGCGGTAAGCATAAGCATAAGCAAAGGGGGTTACATCTTCAATTTTTCTTCAATCCCTTGCAGGGTGTGATTCCCCGAAGACTTGCCTCGGGCCAGTTGAGCGTCAACTTCCTTCTGATACCCTGTCGCTGGCGGCGGGGAGGTTTCATTCTGCACGGCTCAATCAGATGATGTCTCCTCATACTTTCCTTGACGCTTGGCTTCCAGCGCCTGCAGCCCCTTTTGGCGCCGGGCCGCCGGGCGAGGTGTCTCCCGCCAAGCCCCTTAAGAGGTAGGTATCCAGGTTGTGCTTTGGAAGGGACGGCGATAAGATAACATGTTTTTTAAATCCGATACGCCCGACCACCAAGCCTCTGGGTAGGAAGCACAGTCGCGATGAGCAATCCAGCATTCGAATTCGATCACATCCACATCA
>CBCXVS010000586.1:0-654 GCA_965178525.1 uncultured bacterium
AAACTGCTGCGTACCGTACCGTCCGGGTATGAGCGCCGCCGGGCCAAAGCGCGCATGGAAAAGCTAGCTCGGGTGCAAGGGCTGGCGACGGTGACCAAGGCGGTGGCGCTGGAGATTGCCGGTGAAGACAAGACCCTACCGGCGGCGGCTCCGGAAAATGCCTATGAAACCGCTACGACCATGACCTGGACGCCGGATGCGGAACAACGCCTGACACGGGTGCCGGCTGGCTTCATGCGGGATATTACCCGTATCGAGGATTTGGCACGGGAAAAAGGCGTCGAGGTGGTGACCCTGCAGACGGCTGAGGAGGCGATCGCCAAGGCGCGACAGGTCATGCAAGAGACGATTGGCACGTACATGCGGAATGCGGAATGCGGAATGAAAGAATAAAAAGCTGATATGATATATGAAAACCTATGCGGATATTGTCGGTGATGGCGGCTCGAATGTGCTGATGCAGGTGCGGCAGCAGGTAGCGCGCCTGCAAGCGCGTCTGAGCAGCGTGCGCCACATCGTGGCCGTGGTGAGTGGTAAAGGCGGGGTCGGCAAGAGTGCCGTGACCGTGAATCTGGCGGCGGCGTGTGCCCTGCAGGGTCTGCGGGTTGGCGTGCTCGATGCGGATATCAATGGTCCCTCGGTCGCCAAAATGCT
>CBCXVS010000587.1:0-252 GCA_965178525.1 uncultured bacterium
GACGGCGGACGAAGTCCATGCAGGCCGCATCCACCAGCAGCGACTGAGTTTCGATGTCCGGATAGCGCTCCGAGACGGAATCGAAAGCCCGGTCCCACACCAGCATCCCATACCCCTGCGCGTTCGACTTGGTGACCGACGTGACGTGCCTTCTCTTTCCTCGCCTTCGTGCCAGATCGAAGGCGTACTCGATCACGCGCTCGCAGCCCTTGCGGGTGAAGACCCCGGTCTGCACGCCGATCTCTTCCTCGA
>CBCXVS010000587.1:262-653 GCA_965178525.1 uncultured bacterium
GAATCCGGCGTACTGGAACCCTCCGACATTCGCGTACTCCCCCTCGGTGTTCTCCCTTATCACCACCATGTCTATATCCCATGGATGTTTGTCACGCAGCGGAGAGGTGACTCCAGGATAGAGGACGCTGGGCCGCTCGCATACGTACTGGTCGAAGGTGCGGCGGACCGGGAGAAGAAGGCCGTTGAGGGTCAGGTGGTCCTGAATGTCGGGGTGGCCGACCGCGCCGAGGTATATGGCGTCGAAGCCCGCAAGCGTCTCCAGCGCGTCGTCCGGCATCATCCGGCCTTCGCGCAGGTGGCGCTCGGAGCTCCATGGCAGCTCGGTGAAGCGCCAGCCGAGTCCATAAGAGGGCGCGACGGCCTCGAGGACCTTGAGCCCCTCCTCGATC
>CBCXVS010000588.1:0-643 GCA_965178525.1 uncultured bacterium
GCGACTCTGTAGCTTTCAACCCATGAACGGGAGTGGCCGACGCCATGATCGAGGCCAAAAATCGTCATCGATACGGCTGCACAGGTGATCCATCATACCACAACGGCACACCCCATTTCTGGTGGAAAAAGCGGAATATGAGGGTGCTACCGGAGGTCTGGATTTCCAGAAGCTTTGACTTTCCAGATTCAGCGGCATTGATTTGGACACTTTATTTGGCATGGTGGCGTGTCGTTTGAGAACTCCCACGCCGGAGAGAAAGGCGACGGAAACCCTGCCGAGAACAACTCCTTTTAGGCCAGGTAGAGCAGGAGTTACCACATGATTTCAATCCCTTGCAGGGTGCGATTCCCCGAGGGCTTGCTTCGGGCCAGTTGAGCGTCAACTTCCTTCTGATACCCCGTAGCTTGCTGCGGGGAGGTTTCATTGGGTTAGACTCACATAGGGGGCTGACCAGCTCATGACATCACCTTTATGCAACGAACGGCGGATGTCGGACCTTTGTCTAATTTGACCCTATGTGATACCGTACAGAGCGACGGTTTGGTGACCTCTAGCGTCGCGCCCATCACCGAAACGGAGGGACCCTATGTCTGTTGGAATCGTCGTACCCCTACCCGCCTACACCCTGGACCCGGCATTC
>CBCXVS010000589.1:0-642 GCA_965178525.1 uncultured bacterium
CCGCGCGGATGCGCTGCCAGTTCTCGCCGGCGGGAATCCAGAGATCGGTGGCCCAGACCTGAACGCCGTATTCGCGGGCCAGGAAGATCGAGCTCAGGGCCTTCCCGCAGCCCATGTCGAGCACGCGCATGCCGGGCTCGAGGTCCATGGCCTCGGCCAGGAACTCGGTCAGCCACAGGACGTTGGGCCCCATCGCGTTCTCGAGCACCCATTCGGCGTCGTAGGCTGACGCCCGGGGGAATTGCGGCAGCGTCAGTTGGTGGGTGAGCTCCTCCCTGGTTAGGGGCATGGCGCGACGCGCCCGAACCGGTCAGACGCGGAATCCCAACGCCGCCGCAATCCGGCCTTGCCGATCTTCGAGGAAGACGATGCGGGCCGCTACACGCCGAGGTGCCGCCGGAAGAAGCCGACGGTGCGGTTCCACGCGAGCGCCGCGGCCGCCTCGTTGTAGCGCGGCGTCGAGTTGTTGTGGAAGCCGTGCAGCGTCCCCTCGTACATCTCCATCTCGTAGTCGACGCCGTGCTGCTTGAGCGCGCTCTCGTAATCGGGCCACATGGCGTTGATGCGCGGGTCGTGGCTCGCGTAGATGACGAGGAGGGCGGCCTCGATGCGGCCGACGTCGTCGCTCGCGGCCGCGGCGCC
>CBCXVS010000590.1:0-637 GCA_965178525.1 uncultured bacterium
GAAGCATGAGTGCGTCCAGCTCGTCCGCGTTGGCGCCGCGACCGGCGCGGTCCGCGAACCTGGGATCACCCAGCTCGGGGATGTCCATCAGTCCTGCCATCTCCGGCCACCTGTGATCAGGGCCTGCGATCACTCCCACATGTCCGTCACGGCAGGGGTACGGGCCCCACGCAGCACGCCCGTAACCGCGGTTTCCGGTACGGCGGAAGTTGGCGCCCGTGTAGGAGAACATGCTCAGAGCGTTTTCCAGTATCGTGGCCAAGTACTCTGATACGGCGACATCCACGTGTTGACCTTGGCCGGTGGCGTCCCTGTGCCATAGTGCGGAAAGCGTCCCGACGAACGCGTTCTGTCCGGATCCATACTGCGCGATCCGGGCTGCCATCTGCAGCGGTTCGCGGTCGGGATCGCCCGTGATATACATCAGGCCGCCGGAGGCGTACAGGTTCAACTCCCTCGCCAGGTGGTCTCTCCTCGGTCCGTTGGCGCCGAAGTTGGAGATCGAGGTCATGACGAGTCCCGGATTCAGTCTGGACAGGCTGTCATAGTCGATTCCCAACGACGACATTACTCTTGGCGAGAAGTTTTCGACGAGAACGTCCGCCCACCCGACCAACTCGCGAAGGATCCTCCGCCC
>CBCXVS010000591.1:0-634 GCA_965178525.1 uncultured bacterium
ATGAACGCGATCTGGTTGTGGAACACTGACACCCGCCAACCCAAGGTGCTTCTTGAGGGGCATACGGGTTCTGTCAATTCCGTGGCGTTCTCCCCGGATGGGGTCACGCTTGCCAGTGGGAGTTTTGACGGCACGATTCGGTTGTGGGACGCTAACACCGGCAAACTCAAGGTGCTTCTTGAGGGGCATAGGGGTTCTGTCAGTTCCGTGGCGTTCTCTTCGGCTGGGGTCACGCTTGCCGGTGCGAGTGGGGGCACGATTCGGTTGTGGGACGCTGACACCTGCCAACTCAAGACGACCTTTGAACATAGGAGTTTTGTCCGTTCCATGGCGTTCTCTTCGGCTGGGGTCACGCTTGCCAGTGGGGGGGGTGGCGGCACGATTCGGTTGTGGGACACTGACACCGGCAAACTCAAGGCGACCTTTGAGGGGCATAGGATACCTATCACTGCCATGGCGTTCTCTTCGGATGGCAAAACACTTGCCGGTGGGGGATTTGACGGCACGATTCGGTTGTGGGACGCTGACACCGGCGAACTCAAGGCGACCCTTGAGGGGCATACAGGTTCTAATTCCGTGGCGTTCTCTCCAGATGGGGTCACGCTTTCCAGTGGGAGTTTTGACGGCACGATTC
>CBCXVS010000592.1:0-318 GCA_965178525.1 uncultured bacterium
GATCTCGGTCATAAGGGTGCTATCGGGCACGCTGTAAAGCAAAAGGCCCACGGTGGGGTAGACGATGCTGATATCTACTCCGTCGATGTCCATGTCCTTAACGTGTTCTTCGGGAATGTAGCCTCCGGGACGGACATCGTCTTGGGTGCGGGTTATCACCAGCTTCTCGGCTTCCTCAAATCTCATGCCGGTTTGCGAACCGGCACCGACGCCGATTACCCGGTGGTTGTCGCAGTACCACCAGTCACCGTCTTCCTGGCGGATTAGCGTTGGAACCCGGTCCTTGAATTTGGACTCGGCCCGGGTGATCCACAAGTC
>CBCXVS010000592.1:328-632 GCA_965178525.1 uncultured bacterium
AATTATCCTGTATTCAGCCATTTTTGCTCCTCCCGCGTATTGGTTTGCCCCTGGCTCAATTACCCGGTAACGAAATATGGCTCCATTCTCACCATCTAAAGTATAACGCTACACCATTTGCACGGTCAATGTAAAGTAGGCGTTATAACATAGGTTTCCATCGTGCCAGAATTCGACGAATTCCGGCACGATATGTTCGATTTGTTAGCCGACCATGTCCCGGCTACGGAGCAGCTTCCCTGGCAGAAGGCCGGTGCACTGGTTTTCCTCGAAGGTGACTGTGCCGTTCACTATGGTGTAGCGC
>CBCXVS010000593.1:0-631 GCA_965178525.1 uncultured bacterium
TGTCGGAATTTGGAACGCCTCGGGCTCTCGCGGCCCCTGTGGTGGTATGCTAGACGGGAATACGTGGGAGGGTTCCATGAGTAACCAAAGACTCCGGCTCGGGATAATCGGCGCCAATGTCGGCTACGGTTGGACTCCCCGCGCCCACATGCCGGCAATCGCGCACCTTCCGGAGATCGAGCTGGCGGCCGTGTGCACCGCGCACGAGGAGACCGCCCGGGAGTCGGCCGCCAAGTTCGGCGCGCCTCTGGCCTTCCACGACCATCGCGAGATGCTACGTGAGGCGGACCTCGACGTCGTGGCGGTCGTGGTCAGGGTGCCGTTGCACCACCGGCTGACCATCGACGCTCTGGAGGCGGGCAAGCACGTCTACACGGAATGGCCGCTGGGCGCAACCCTGGAGGAAGCTGAGCAGATGGCAGACCTGGCTCGCAGTCAGGGGGTCCAGACTATGGTAGGACTCCAGGGGCGCTGCTCCCCGGGGATCCTGACTCTCAAGGAGCTGATCGACGACGGATACGTGGGCGAGGTGCTCTCCTGCCACATGAGCCAGTTCGGCTCGGGGGTGCTAACCAGGACGTCGGACAGAACGTGGCAGAGGGACCGAACTCTGGGCGCCACGACGCTCACG
>CBCXVS010000594.1:0-628 GCA_965178525.1 uncultured bacterium
GGCACCTGGGGTTCGATTCACCACTGGAAGGATGGCATCGTTACCAGGGGGGTGTTGCTGGACGTGCCCCGGCACCGAGGGGAGCCCTTCGTGACCACTGATAGGCCGGTGCATGGCTGGGAGCTGGAGGACATTGCCCGGGAAGAGGGCGTAACCCTGGAGCCGGGCGATGCCTTGGTGGTGTACAGCGGCCGGGAGAGCTGGGACAAGGAAAACCCCGCATGGGGCTCCATCCAAGGGGACCGCCCGGGCCTTCACGCCTCGTGCCTGATGTTCATCAGGGACAACGACATCGCCATTCTGGGATGGGACATGATGGACGCGGGGCCAAGTGAGTACGACATCCCCTGGACCGTGCATGGCGCAATATTCGCCTACGGCGTCGCCCTGTTGGACAACTCCCTGCTCCAGCCCCTGGCCGAGGCGTGCGCGGAGGAAGGGCGGCACGAGTTCATGCTCACCATCAACCCACTGAACGTGATAGGCGGCACCGGCTCTCCTGTCAACCCCATAGCGGTGTTCTGATCCCGTGCCACCGGTAATTCAGGCGAAAGGGCTGCTCAAGCGATACGGCGACCTCGTGGCCGTCGACGGGGTGGACTTCGAGATTCAGCCGGGCGAGTGCTTC
>CBCXVS010000595.1:0-620 GCA_965178525.1 uncultured bacterium
CTTCTTCCTCAGGTGGGACTGAGGTTCGGCTCTAACGCCATGCTGCGCCATACCGCATCTCACCCCTTTGAGCAGGCCCTGGCGCTCATGTCTTTCTGTGGTGGTGGCATACTGGAGCGCCATCCCAACCTCCAGGTCGGGTTTCTGGAGGGGAACTGTAGCTGGGTGCCTTTCGTGCTCTGGCGCTTGGACGAGCACTGGAAGCGACTGGGCGGGGTCTATGCCCCCGAGCTGAAGATGGCTCCTACCGAGTACTTCAAGCGTCAGTGCTTCGTATCTGTTGAATGTGATGAGGAGCCAGCCAAATACGCCATCGACTGGTTGGGAGACGATCGAATAGTCTTTTCCACTGACTTCCCGCATCCCGACTCTAAGTTCCCCGACGCCGTAGATTCCTTCCTCAAACTGCCCATCTCAGATGAGAACAAGCGCAAGCTGTTGTGGGATAACTGTGCTAGCTACTACGGGTTGTCATAAGCTCGAAATGACTCAAGGGGACCCAGGTCTAGGATGGCGCTAGAAGACATAATATTCTTGTGTGGAGGTACGAACGTGGCATCCTCGAGGCCCAAGGTTAGGGTGCTTGGTACAGGAGGCACCATCGCGGGGATCGGGCCTCA
>CBCXVS010000596.1:0-278 GCA_965178525.1 uncultured bacterium
AGCGTGCTACGTCCTTCATCGCCTCTCGATGCCAAGGCATCCACCAGATGCCCTTGCTTACTTGATCCCCTGCGCGCCGTGTCAAATGCGCGAGGGACCGTCAAGTCCGCAAAGACGCCAGAACTTGGTCAGCAAACTCCAACACCCCGGCAAGAGCCGGAGCGTCCGAGCAATGAGCCTCTTCACGATCCAATGAGCCACATGAACTAACGAATGTGGTCTCTCAGCCACCTGGGTATTCGTTGGGGAATCCGCGCCGCGCGGCGGCTTGCGGCCGC
>CBCXVS010000596.1:288-616 GCA_965178525.1 uncultured bacterium
TGCAAAGCAGGTGCTCTCCCAGCTGAGCTACACCCCCCGCGCCGGGCCGCTGGCGGCGGCCCGCCCGCCGATGGTGGGCCTGGGTAGATTCGAACTACCGACCTCACGCTTATCAGGCGTGCGCTCTAACCGACTGAGCTACAGGCCCAGCTGACATCTCCGTCAACCCGCAACGGGGAGCCACAGGGCGTGTAAGATAGTGTCGTTTGCCGTCTTCTGGTAGGCGGTCTCGCGAACTTCGGCGGAGGGGCAGCTTCACATGGAACTCGACTTCCGAACCCTCGATGTCTTTACGGATGTGACCTTTGGCGGCAACCCGCTCGGCGTC
>CBCXVS010000597.1:0-613 GCA_965178525.1 uncultured bacterium
CGATAGCCTATGGGTTGAACAATGCGGTGAATTCCGGAGTGACTTTCCAGTTGGTGCCGTTAATGGTGTGGGCCGGCACCAGTCAGCCCAAGGCCGCATTGCTTGTGGGTTTATTGTCCTTCGCAAC
The DNA here is from genome assembly GCA_965178525.1 of uncultured bacterium. Classification (GTDB taxonomy): domain Bacteria; phylum Tectomicrobia; class Entotheonellia; order Entotheonellales; family Entotheonellaceae; genus CBCXVS01. The sequence goes on from CBCXVS010000597.1 coordinate 128, forward strand.
CCTTCTGTTTAGCCCGATCCTTGGTTGGTTGGGAGATTTCTGGTCTAAACCAAAAATTAACGCAGTCGCCATGGGCATGGGCGTGGTGGCGTTGCTGATCTTGGTGATGAGCGGCGGAGCGCTCTGGGAACTGGCGTTGTTTTCGCTCTTGCTAGCCTTGTCGGAGAGCTCCAATGCTCTAAGCTGGGCCATAGTCGGCGATTTCTTCGGCCGAAGGAACTACGCAATGATGCGAGGCTGGCTGGATTTGCCAGACCAAATGCTGTCCATGAGCACGCCGGTGTGGATGGGGTTGATCTTCGACCGCACCGAGAGCTATTTCTGGGCCGTGGTGCCCTTGGCCGCCATGTACGGAGTGTCTGCTCTTTTGTACCTCACTCTTCCCAGACCCAGGCCTCCAAAACGGTACCAATGACTATGAACAATCCAGATTGCCAGGGACTTGAGGGCAGATGGGCCGCCATTGGAAAGTCCCGGGCCAAGTTA
>CBCXVS010000598.1:0-250 GCA_965178525.1 uncultured bacterium
AGTCCCACGGCCTGGGTACTGGCCTGGGCCTCGCCATAGGCGCCAAGCTTGCAGCCCCCGACAAGCTGGCTATCCACTGGATGGGAGATGCTGCCTTCGGCATGGTCGGCCTGGACTTTGAGACTGCGGTGCGCAGTGGGCTGCCTATACTGGCAATAGTCTCCAACAACTCGACTATGGCAGCGGAGACGCGAGCGATGCCCGTCTCCCACGAGCTATACAGGACAAGGGACCTGGGTGGCAACTACGC
>CBCXVS010000598.1:260-612 GCA_965178525.1 uncultured bacterium
CGGCCATGGGTGGCTACGCAGAGAGGGTGGAAAGCCCTGGGGAGATCGGTCCGGCCATCCAGCGCGCTCGGAGGGCGACGGAGAACGGACAGGCGGCCCTGCTGGAATTCATCACCTGCGAGGAGACGGCCGCCTCCCATAGGAGGGCCTTCGGCTAAGTACCGGCCGTCGTATCCTTCCCCCCTGAGAACGGAGGCCCAGGTGGGTAAAGCTCTATTCCACCCGGCCACCCTTGAACCGAGGAATATGGGCCGTTGGGGGAAGCACCACCGGAGGAATCCCTGGCATAAGGAGGCAGAGGAATGGCTAGCAAGGACATAGCCCTAATGGCCCACCTGATGCGGCGAGCCGG
>CBCXVS010000599.1:0-610 GCA_965178525.1 uncultured bacterium
CGGGCTTTTTGCATCAAACCGCCAATCTGTTGGGCTCTACAGAGTCGAGGGGAGATGCGGAAATCCCCTTGATCAGCCGTGCCCATAGACCCCGCGCGCCATCTTCGATACAATCACCCCGGAGACAACCGGCGGCTTAAATCGCGGCAAGCGGCAGCAGCTGAGGCGTTATGGCAGAGGACATTCATCATCCTCATGACTTGATGGTGCGCGCCGTCCTGAGCGACTTGACTGAAGCCGCCAGTTTTTTGCAAGCGCATCTGTCCGAGGAGGTTCGTCAGGGGCTGAACTGGTCGACGCTGAAGCTGGTTGACGGCTCGTTTGTGGACGAGGACTTACGCGCGAGCGAAGCAGACTTTCTCTACGAAATCGAGCGTCTCTCTGGCGAGGAATCCGTCTGGGTCTATGTGCTGCTTGAACATCAGTCCACGCCGGATCGCTGGATGCGGTTCCGGCTGTTGAAGTATTGCTGCCGGATATGGGACCTGAGTTTTCGTGAGCATCCGGATCAGCGCGAATTGCGAGCGATCGTGCCGCTGGTGTTCTACCAGGGTGAGCGAAGCTGGTCGTACTCCAGTGAGTTCGCCGATCTGTTTGCCGAGTCCGTGCG
>CBCXVS010000600.1:0-325 GCA_965178525.1 uncultured bacterium
GGAAGCCCGCCCCAGCCCGCTCGGCGGCGGGAGCGGCGATGACGCACACCTCCTCCCAGGGCATGGGGGGCGGCGCGCCCCCGTATATTTGCATCCGCCACAGCAGCGACGCGCTGTCGTTCAGGGCGGCGTTGCTCTTGCCGGTTACCGAGGGCCGGATGTAGTTCTCGTATCGGTCCACAACCTTCTGGTATTGCCCCAGGGCCAGCTCGAACAGGGCCAGGTGCCAGGAGAGGTGCACGTAGGAGCTGGGCGGGGCGTCGAAAGCGGCCAGCCACCCGCCTAGGAAGTCCTCACCGCCGTCGGCGTCGCCCCGCTCGAAGTA
>CBCXVS010000600.1:335-609 GCA_965178525.1 uncultured bacterium
GGTGGCCGAGTGACACCCCACGGCGTTGGTGGGGTTGATGGACAGCGAGCGTTCCGCCAGCCGCAGCGACTCGTCCAGTTGGCCCGTCTCGTGGTGGGCGAAGGCGTACTCGGCCAGGAAGGCCCAGTCGTCGTTGCAGTAGGGCTCGATGCTCTGGAGCAGGGCCAGGTATGCGGGGGGAAAGTTGGCCACGCCCGCCCCGCTGCAACCCAGCATGTACAGCCGGTGGGCCAGCCGCAGCAGCAGGGCGTCCCGGGGAAACTCGGCCACGTGC
>CBCXVS010000601.1:0-607 GCA_965178525.1 uncultured bacterium
GGACGGCCCCCGGTGGCCCGGTACCGGCCGTTCTGTTCCCGGCGGTGTGCCGACGCCGATCTCGGCCGGTGGCTCCGCGGGGAGTACCGCATCGCAACCGACGAGGACGCCGATCAGGACGGCCCCGGCGAGGACGAAGTCTGAGCTGCCGCCGGCCACGCGCCGGCCCTGGACAGGATGGGCGAATCTTTCTATAAGCGACGTTTCGGAGCGCGGCTTCCCGGACGCCGCCCCGCGCGATGCCCAGGTAGCTCAGTCGGTAGAGCAGCGGACTGAAAATCCGCGTGTCGGTGGTTCAATTCCGCCCCTGGGCACCATCCTTTTGACCAGCCTGCTCGTCCCTACCGGCAAGGGAAGTTTTCTGATACGATGCCGGCCAGATCCCGTCAGATGGGTACCGGAACAGGAAAGGCAACGTGCGACGCACCATTCCTGGGGCAACCGCTGCCCTTCTCGTCGCCCCCCGCCTCGCGGAGCGTCGGCCGTGACCGACGCGCCCCGTCGCCTCATCGTCGGCATCAGCGGCGCTTCCGGCACAATCTACGGCGTGCGTCTTCTCGAGCTCCTCACGCCCTTGCCGGTCGAGACCCACCTCATCATGACGCCG
>CBCXVS010000602.1:0-602 GCA_965178525.1 uncultured bacterium
TAACATCTTAACACAGCCGATGTGAAAAGTCTATCGAAATCTCGGTTTTCCGTCGGAGTCAGATAGAACGTAACTTCGCCGCGTCCTGCGGCGCCCCCGATCTCCGATCGGGATGAAAAATGCGCTGTGCCTTGCAGATTTTCTCTTGAATTTCAAAAATTCATATTCTACACTATAAGCAACTTGACTTTGTATGAGATTAAGAGATAATCCGCAGATTCACTGGTGGTTCCGGTCTCCGGATATTTTGTTTTTTGTGCGAAATCTAAGTGAGGGATAGTCATAATTAGAGGTGCGTCATCACTGGATTGAGGCGAGGTCGCCTGGATCCATTGTAAGGGCGAGGTTCCCTCGCCCGATGGGTTGGGAAACCCAACCCCTACCAATTAGGGGTGTTCAGGGGTGCTCGCATCAGGACCTATTTATGACCGCCTCTCATCTAAGTACTTATACCAACGTGAATTCGATATAAGGATGTAGGCCACACATGAACGAGAGTGTGTGAGGGGCGCTCTTTCTCGCTCCCTCGCTTCCCCGCGCTCGTCCGATCCCATCGGACGAGCGCAGAATTCTTACGTCGAACTCACGTTATACCAGGAGTT
>CBCXVS010000603.1:0-598 GCA_965178525.1 uncultured bacterium
TCCCACTCCCAGATAAGAGAGGTGCAAGCCGGATCAAGCTATCTTTCCGGACACGACCTACGGCTCATTTTTGGACTGGGGACAGAAACAAAAGCGGACACGGTGAAAATTACCTGGCACAGCGGTGCAGAACAAAGGCTCACAAATGTTGAAGCGAATCAACTACTTATTATCACCGAGGAAAATTAGTGATGTAGGTTGGGTTGAAACCCAACTGGGTATAGGACTGTTGGCATTCATGCAAGCCGTGCCCATAATTCCCCGATAAGTACCCAATCGTAGGGGCGAGGTTCCCTCGCCCGACGGGTTGGGAAACCCGACCCCTACAGCGTTTGTCAATTATGGATGATTGACCAAATGTAGGGGCAGGTCTCAGACCACAAGGTTTACTTCCACAGAAGTCCAAAATCGATAGTCTTGTGTCGAGATATGAATCTCGACCTACAATCTACTCAACTTGTATGGTTAGGGGTTCCCAACCCGTCGGGCGAGGGAACCTCGCCCCTACGATTAGGTATTTATCGACGAATTACGGTCACACCTCACATAAATGTCAACAGAACCTAGCTTTCAAAAGAAGGATTGATGCAAAATCGTT
>CBCXVS010000604.1:0-597 GCA_965178525.1 uncultured bacterium
TGCCGGTATCGGCAACCTCGAACCCGAGCGAGACCTCACCGTCGGCCTCCTCGAGCGGCCGCGCGCGCACGACGATTTCTCCCTGCTCGGTGAACTTGATCGCGTTCGAGATGAGATTCGACAGGATCTGCCGCAGCAGCCGGGCGTCGCCCACCAGCGCGTCCGGTACATCGTCGGCGACGGCGCTCCGCAGGGCGACGTCCTTCCTGCGCAGCCGGGGCGCGAGCGACTTCAGCAGCGACTTCAGGAACCCGCGCAGCCGGAAGGCGCGGCGCTCGATCGCCAGCTTGCCCGCCTCCATCTTGGAGAAGTCGAGCAGGTCGTTGATGACGTCGAGCAGCGCGGCGGCGGATTCGCGGATGGCGTCGAGGTACTCGTGCTGCGTCGGCGTCAGCGCCGTGTCGCCGAGCAGCTCGGCCGTGCCGACCACCGCATTCAGCGGGGTGCGGATCTCATGGCTGACGTTCGCCAGGAAGGTGCTCTTGGCGCGGTTGGCGCGCTCGGCCGCGTCCCGGGCCGACCGCAGCTCGGCGGCCTGGCTGCGTAGGTCCTCTTCCGCGCGCTTGAGGGCCGTCACGTCGGTGTGGCAACCCAGTA
>CBCXVS010000605.1:0-595 GCA_965178525.1 uncultured bacterium
CCTGCATGATGAACCTAGAGCAAGATACTGGGTCAGGGGCCAACGGAGCGATCCGGATGAACGTTCCCATTGACACCAAATTTGAGACAACATAGGATTACTTCGATCCACGGTCCAATTGGCCTCAGAATTGCAGCGGCTTCTCCTAGATCAGAGATTCGACTCGGATAGACGGAGATGCCAGTATAGGGGGGGAAATGCCAAACACATTCGGAAGCGGCGAGTTCCAGTACACATTCGTCGATGGGTGGGCAAAGTTGCCCGGGGAAATGAATTTCAAAGAGTGTCCCGGGGTCGCGGTGGACTCCCAGGACAATGTTTACGTTCTTACGCGGGGCGAGCATCCTATCATCGTGCTGGACCGGGAAGGAAACTTCATCCGCACCTTTGGCGAGGGTCTGTTTAGCGACCGCACTCACGGGATATATGTTGCTCATGACGATTCGGTGCTGGTGGCCGACGACGGCATCCACACCATTCAGAAGTTTAATCCCGAGGGGGATAAGCTTCTGGAGATCGGTGAGCCCAACCATCCTGCTCCAAAGTGGAGTGGTCAGCCCTTCAATCGGCCTACTTCGGCAGCCGTCATGCCCAG
>CBCXVS010000606.1:0-591 GCA_965178525.1 uncultured bacterium
TGAACGAGGGTCCACAAAACCCATTGACTCTCCCGTTGGGTTTCGGTTGAAAAAATACTGTCAATGGCTTGATTGCTAGTGAAACCCAACAACTGGTGGTGGAGTTAATTTCCCGCCCTCAACCCAACCTACAAACTGCGAGTACACTTCGGCCGAAACAGTTTTCCGTAGGTTGGGTTGAACGGGGTGCCACAAAACCTATTCTCTCCCGTTGGGTTTCGGTTGAAAAAATACTGTCAATGGCTTGATTGCTAGTGAAACCCAACAACTGGTGGTGGCGTCAATTTCCCGTCCTCAACCCAACCTACAAACGAGAAACCGAGTTTTGCCGTAGGTTGGGTTGAACGAGGGTCCACAAAACCCATTGACTCTCCCGTTGGGTTTCGGTTGAAAAAATACTGTCAATGGATTGATTGCTAGTGAAACCCAACAACTGGTGGTGGAGTTAATTTCCCGCCCTCAACCCAACCTACAAACTCGTGCAACAGAAACCGAGTTTTGCCGAAAAAACTCGGTTTCTAAAGCGATTGATATCACATTGTCCTGTTTTCCAGCGAATACTCCCGGTTGCCACCGGGGCCGCCGCCAATC
>CBCXVS010000607.1:0-238 GCA_965178525.1 uncultured bacterium
AAACGCACGACGAGGCGGGAGGCTGTCAAGCGCTGGTGCCGCACCCCCGATCGCTCGAAGACGGGACCCAGGCGTGCCGCCCGGCACGGACGCGACCAGGCCACGTGTGTACGGGTGTCTCGGCGCGTGAAAGATCGCCTCGACGGGACCTTCCTCAACGATGCGGCCAGCGTACATCACCAAAACCCGGTCGGCCGCTTCCGCGATGACGCCCAGGTCGTGGGTGATGAGCAACACA
>CBCXVS010000607.1:248-580 GCA_965178525.1 uncultured bacterium
GAGGTCGAATGTCGTCGCGAGCCGGCGCAGCAGGGACAAGATTTCGGCCTGGATCGTCACGTCGAGGGCGGTCGTCGGCTCGTCCGCGATGATCAGCGCCGGGCGACATGCCAGGGCTATCGCGATGAGCACGCGTTGGCGCAGCCCGCCCGAGAGCTGGTGGGGGTAGTCGTGGATGCGGTGTTCTGGCTCGGGGACGCTCACCGAAGTGAGCAACTCTACCGCCCGCGCCAGGGCGTCACCGCGCGAGAGGCGGCTGTGCACGCGCAAGGTCTCGGCGATCTGATCGCCCACCGTGAACACCGGGTTGAGGGCGCTCGCCGGCTCCTGAA
>CBCXVS010000608.1:0-570 GCA_965178525.1 uncultured bacterium
GGTTCGAGCCCTCCACGTCGGTCGCCGTCACCCTCACCTCGGCCGCGCCTGCCGCAAGCGGCTCCACCGTCACCACGCTCCCCGCCACCGCCACCGCCGCCACGTTCGCCGCCGACGACGCGGCCGCATACGTCAGCACGTCCCCGTCCCGGTCCCGGAACGCCGGCGCCGCGTCCACCGACACCTGCGCACCCACCGCGAGCGTCCGGTCCGCCAGCGTCCCCACCGCCTCCGGGCCCCGGTTGCGGCGCCCGCCGCCGCCTCCACCGCCACCGCCGCCGCCCCCACCGCCGCCGCCCGGCGGCTCCGGACCGCCCGTCACCGTCACCGTGAACGTCTGCGTCGCCGACGTGTTCGAGCCGTCCACGTCGGTCGCCGTCACCGTCACCACCGCCGCGCCCGTCGACAGCGGCACCACCGTCACCACGCTGCCCGCCACCGCCACCGCCGCCACGTCCGCCGACGACGACGCGGCCGCATACGTCAGCACGTCCCCGTCCCGGTCCCGGAACGCGGGCGCCACGTCCACCGGCAGCGGCGGCGCACCCACCTCCAGCGTCCGGTCCGGCA
>CBCXVS010000609.1:0-568 GCA_965178525.1 uncultured bacterium
CCGATGCCCGAGCCGCTCGAGGATGGCCGCACCGGCCGTGTCTCGGCCGGCTGCGTGTTCTGGATGAAGTCCACGGGCCGCACCTTCTCGACCGTGCCCGAGGACCACGGCAACTGCAGCGTCGGCAGCCTGACGCACGGCCTCAAGACCCTCGAGGAGGTCGGTGGCAACTCCGACGTGGCCGCGATCCTCGAGTGCGGCTGGGTGACGATGGACGTCGTCCCGCTGATCCCGGTGGTGACGGAGAAGCCGGGCGCGATCACCTACGGCCCGCTCGCCGAGACGCCGATCGACCCGGACGTGGTGATGCTGCGCGTCACGGGACGGCAGCTGATGGTGCTGTCCGACGCGCTGCCGGACCTCAGCCTGCAGGGCAAGCCGCAGTGCCACATCGTGGCGATGGCGAAGGAACACGGAGTCGCAGCCGCGAGTGTTGGCTGACAGCTCAGTCGTGTACGGACCGGGATGTCCAACTCCGAAATGACCTGCGCGATTCCGGCAAACCAGCTGGCCGACGTCGTCACGAAGATCGAGGCGGCCGGCGGCGCCGACCTCGCGGTGGCGGGCT
>CBCXVS010000610.1:0-566 GCA_965178525.1 uncultured bacterium
ATATCAGTGCCGACGCAGAAATGGCGCACTCCCATATCAAGGTAAGATTTCGCTGCATCCACCGTATTCACCTCAGCGCGTGGCGGTACACCCATCTTTATGGCAGTTTCAAACACCTTGCGCTCGGCAGCTTGAATTTCGGGAGAACCCCGTTCACCTGCTTTGCCGATATTCATCGAGTAGTCCGATCCGCCCCACTGGATCATGTCGACCCCCTCAACAGCAAGGACTTCCTCTAGGTTATCGACAGTGCCCGCCTTCTCGATCATAATCACGACAACGACGTCCCTAATCGCCTCAACATATTTTTGGGAGCCTCCGTACCCCATGTATGTAAAACGGCGAGTCGCGACACCGTAAGAACCGCCATCTTCAGGGGTATCCGGACGTGAGATGCGCACACACTCCTTGACATCTTCCACTGTATGGCAGTCGGCGAACAGCACGCTCTGGAAACCGGAGCCGATTGCGCGTTGCGCAATAAAGCCGCGCGGTTCTTGGTCAACTTTGATCATGCTAGACATGCCGTATAAATCAGCCGCCCGACCTAAGTTATCGAGATCGTG
>CBCXVS010000611.1:0-566 GCA_965178525.1 uncultured bacterium
CTCGGTCGTTCTCACGCTCGGCGGCGAGGAGCTGCGCATGACCGCGCTCGACCTGGGCGGCCGGCTGTGGTTCATCTTCCGCGACTTGACGAGCGGGCGCGAGACCTACGCCGCCGCGCGCTTCCTCTACGCCGACGCCCCGGCCGGGGACGGCTCTACGACGGTCGACTTCAACCGCGCCTACAACCCGCCGTGCGCGATCAACCCGTACACGACGTGCCCTCTGCCGCCGCGGGAGAACCGGCTGCCGGTGCGGATCGAGGCCGGCGAACTCGACTACCAGCCCTGACGACCCGGGGCATCCGGGGCAGGTTCCCATCGGGTGAACCCCGGTCGGCCGTCCCCGTTCGCGGGCGCCTTACCCGGCGAGGTGTTTCCGGAAGAAGCCCACGGTGCGATTCCACGCCAGCGCCGCGGCCGCCTCGTTGTAGCGGGGCGTCGAGTTGTTGTGGAAGCCGTGAAGCGTCCCCTCGAAAAGCTGCATCTCGTACGTCACGCCGTTCGCTTTCAGCGCCGCCTCGTACTCGGGCCACATCGCGTTGATGCGTCGATCGGTGCCCGCGTAG
>CBCXVS010000612.1:0-564 GCA_965178525.1 uncultured bacterium
GAAACGATTGTGCCCAGGGACAAAGCAAGACGAATACCACACGCGGATACGCAGTTCGCTTTTACGAGTAGGTCATACGTAGGTTTTGTGACTTCCTAGAAGTTCAACATGGTATATCACGGGATATCAGGCTCGTTGAACAAAGTATCGGCGTATGCAAGAGGACTTGAGTGGCTGGTGCAGATGGCGCGATAGACCTTGGCATGGCCCATGCGACAGGGTCGTCTATGCCTTACCTGTGTCAGCCCTGACATGATGAAAAAGGGATCCGCGAAGGATGCGAAGGGGATGAAGGGCGGATTTTTCGTAGAAGGGTTAGGAAGGATGGTCGGTACGCGGCGACTGACGGCCCGCCGCGTCCAGTTTTGCCAAGACCATCTGCAACTCTCGCACGATCGCGGCATGCCCTTCCATGGCGAGTGGCCGTTGCTGGTAATGAATATGCTCCGTGCCCCACCCGAGCGTTTCCGTCTGCACCCGTGAGACATAGTGATAGAGGCGTCCGTCTTCACGTTGATGGGCGCGCCCCAAAAAGAGGGTCTCAATCGTCATATTCCGATCGAG
>CBCXVS010000613.1:0-563 GCA_965178525.1 uncultured bacterium
GATAAAAGCATTGAACGACCCGGAGTTGGCGATGAAAATGTCTAGATTGCTATCATTATCGTAGTCCAAAAAGAACGTGACGAAGGGGTCGGTAATCGGCAGCTTCATCCCTGTTGATGCGGTGACATCGGTAAATGTCCCATCGCCATTGTTGTGATACAGCACATTTGACTGACCGAAGTTGACAAGGTGTAGGTCAAGATGCCCATCTTTATCATAATCCCCGAAGGCAACGCCTAGCGAGCGACCACGATTGGCGACGCCAGCCTGCAAGGCCATATCGGTAAATGTCCCATCGCCGTTGTTATGATACAGCACGTTGGCCGCGCCATCCCCGATAACGCCGTCTGCGATGTACAGATCGAGGTAGCCGTCGTTGTCATAGTCGCCAAATGTCGCACAGAAACTGCTTTGTGAGTCTTGGACGCCAGCCGCTTTGGTCACGTCGGTAAACGTGCCGTCACCGTTATTGCGATAGAGGGTGTTTTCTGCCGCGCCCGACCAGCCCCCTCGCGTCACATAGAGGTCGGCATCCCCGTCGTTGTCATAATCGGCAAAAAGTG
>CBCXVS010000614.1:0-560 GCA_965178525.1 uncultured bacterium
TGCGATACGTGTCGCAGGACAGGCACGCTGTGTGAGGTTAGCAGGTATGTCATTCCGAATTGCCGCTGAAGGTCGAGCAGGAGGTTCAAGATTTGAGCCTGGACAGAGACATCCAGCGAAGCTACGGGCTCATCGGCCACAATCAGGCGAGGCCTTAGCGCCAAAGCCCGCGCGATGGCAACCCGCTGACGCTGTCCGCCGCTGAACTCGTGCGGATAACGGGCTGCCGCGTCCCCGGACAATCCGACGGCCTCCAGCAGCTCGACCGGGTTGCTTCTCAGGTTGTCTGTCTCGCCGTGGATTTCAAAGGGTTCCTTGACAATTTCACCGACCCGCATTCGCGGATTGAGGGATGCAAAAGGGTCTTGAAAAATCATCTGCATCCGCCGGCGCATCCTCCGGAGCTCGGTATCAGGCAGATTTCCCAGGTCAATTCCCTCAAACAGGACTTGGCCGGCCGTCGGCTCGATCAAGCGAAGTAGGGTCCGGCCTAAAGTGGATTTACCGCAGCCCGACTCTCCCGCTAAGCCAAAGACCTCGCCGGTCTCAATCGCTACGCT
>CBCXVS010000615.1:0-557 GCA_965178525.1 uncultured bacterium
TGATTAAACTCTGGTCCGTCCCCCAACAGAAAGAGGTTGCTTACCTCGAAGGGCATCGTGGAGCAGGACGCCGCGGGGTGATAAACAGCCTCGCCTTTAATCCGGTGATGCAACTGCTCGTCAGCGGCGGGGAAGACGGCACCATCCGGGTGTGGTCGGTCGCCGACCTACAGGAAGTTGGAGAGATCCGAGGCCACCAAGGCCCGGTGCATGCTTTGGCGTTCAGTCCCGATGGGCAACTTCTCGCCAGCGGTTCGCACGATGGCACCGTCAAGGTATGGTCGATGGTAGATATGCAAGCAGTCGTAACGTTCAGAGGTCATCGAGAAACTGTGAATGCTGTCGCGTTTAGTCCAGATGGCGGATTCGTCGCAAGCGGGACATGGGATCGAATTAAGCTGTGGTCGATTGCTGAAAAGGGGGCCATCGCCACGCTCAAAGGAAAAGCCCCGATTGCCTTCAGCCCGGATGGACGCCTCTTAGCGGGGCGAGTGAAGGAAGGGATTAGCCTGTGGAACGTCGAGAGCATCACGTCGCATCAGGAAGAAGGCGCGTTG
>CBCXVS010000616.1:0-307 GCA_965178525.1 uncultured bacterium
CACACCAACCGGTCAACGACCTCTTGCAGTGTCTCAGAAGATACGGTCGCCATCGTGACACCTGATGAGTTAGGGATATGATTTCTAGCTTCTCAGCCGAGGTCGGGGTGCATGGATGTCCAATCCGTCGCCTGCTCGTACGCCCGCGCCACGCGGTACACCGTCGTCTCGTCAAACGGCTTGCCAATAATCTGCATCGACAGCGGCAGACCCGTCGAAGCGAAACCCGTCGGCTGCACCAGCGCCGGATTACCCGTCAAATTAAACGGCGCCCGCGCCTGCCGGCTGTACAGCCTCTCACCCAGCT
>CBCXVS010000616.1:317-550 GCA_965178525.1 uncultured bacterium
ATAGGCCGGGTCCATGCTCGATGCGGTGATCGCCACGTCGACCGAGGCCAAACACGTGTTGAATTTGTGCTTGAGCACTTCCCGTTGCCGCAGCGCATGCACGTAATCCACCGCCCGCAAAAACGCGCCGGCCATCAGTCGCTCGCGCGTCAGGTTGCAGTAATCCCCCGGCCGGCTCTGCAACCATTGTTCGTGAATCGAATAGGCTTCTGACAACAAAATGACCCGGTTGG
>CBCXVS010000617.1:0-548 GCA_965178525.1 uncultured bacterium
CAGCTCGGCCTCCAGGTCCTGACATCTGTCTCATATCTGAATGCAAAAGAGATCGTGCTCACGGGCGTCAACAGCGAATCCACTGCTGTGGTCGCCCATCGCAAATGAAGAGCTGTTAGCTGTTAGCTAAAAAAGAAGACATCAGATTTCTTCTTCCAGTGTTTTAGCTGATAGCTGATAGCTGATAGCTCAAACTTCATTGTGTCCCTTTTGATGTGAAGCGGTACTCAGCTATATGAGGAGCAGGTAGCCTTATGTCACAGACCCTTCCTGCAGCCGACCAGGGGCAGCCGGAGCGCATGGCCAGGGCCGAGTTATCCTCCGGCCTCCCGGTCCCGGAGCGGGATGTCCCGGAACTCGCGATGCAAGCGATCGAAACCGAAATGTTGGATTTATTCCATGCTGTCAGTGGATTACTTCCCCTCCAGACCGGCAAAGTACTCCAGTTCATGAGCGCGCATCCGAAAGAGGGGACGACTACCCTGAGCCGGGCCTTTGCCACCGTTGCCGCCGTGCGCCTCAAGCAAACGGTCCTCTTTATAGAAGAT
>CBCXVS010000618.1:0-545 GCA_965178525.1 uncultured bacterium
CGGTAATTGTGACGCCACGTTCTCGCTCTTGCGGCATCCAGTCCATCTGCGTGGTGCCATCATCTACGTCACCAACTTTGTGGATTCTACCGGTGTGAAACAGAATGCGCTCTGTTGTTGTCGTTTTCCCCGCATCAATGTGGGCGATGATACCGATGTTTCTGAGTTTTTCGATCGAACGCTGTGGCATGCTGTGTGCTCCCGAATGTCTATTGCAATTACGCATCAGTATTGATCGGATGCCTCAAGTGGCAGCGGCACAATCCAAATGTTGCGATACTTCACAAGATTGCCATGGTCTTGCAGCAATAAGGGGCCAGGTTCTCCAACATCGGCGTCGATTTGACCGCCCGTGACGCCCGGCAGTTGAACGTTATTCAGAATGACGCGCCCGTTTTGTAGAGCAGTCACCCGCGTGTTTTCGACGACCTTTCCTGAATCATCAAGCCGAGGTGCGCGGAATACGACGTCGTAGGTTTGCCACTGAAGCGGTGGCTTGCATGCGTTGACGAGAGGCGCGAACTGGTTGTAAATCGCACCGCAAT
>CBCXVS010000619.1:0-292 GCA_965178525.1 uncultured bacterium
GGTGTCGGCGAAGACCCCGTGGTCCGGCTGTTCGTGATGGTGCCGCCAGATACCGGCACGACGGGGGGTGGATTCTGGATCGACCTTGACGAGTTCCCGCCTCCAGACGCGGTCGAGACCCGCTATTACCTGGGCAGTCGCCGCCGGGCGAGCTCGGCAGACGGAAACGGCATGCTGTCGGAGAACGGTCCCGTCGGATCGCCCGACGAGTACGTGTACGACCCGAACGATCCTGTTCCCACTGTCGGCGGCAACATGTGCTGTCGTGACGCGCTGCTGGCGTCGGGTGCGT
>CBCXVS010000619.1:302-543 GCA_965178525.1 uncultured bacterium
TTCGACCAGCGTGAGGTCGAGCAACGCGCCGACGTGCTGGTCTACACCTCACCGCCACTGAACGAGGATGTCGCGGTCATCGGGCCGGTCCGAGTCGAGCTCTGGGCGTCCTCGACAGTGCGCGACACCGACTTCACCGCCAAGTTGGTCGACGTGCACCTGGATGGCTATGCGCACAACGTGGCCGAGGGCATCATCCGGGCTCGTTATCGTGATTCGAACGAAGCGCCGTCCTGGATCA
>CBCXVS010000620.1:0-541 GCA_965178525.1 uncultured bacterium
CAGGACGCCCCCATGCCCGACCGTTGTCTCGTAGCCAACCTTCCGCAAAAACTTCATAAGACACCGCTTGGTTGTCCTCCAGTCGCACGAGCGTCACACGATAGCCGATCGGTACCGTGCGATTCCAAGAGCCGTGTTCAGCGATGAAGATCTGATTCCGATATGCTTCACCGAACATAGCGCCCGTGTAAAAGCGCATACCGAGCGCCGCCACATGCGGACCTAACTTCATCGCTGGCCGCGCAAATTCCTCACACCTGCGTTGTTGACCGAAGGCAGGATCAAGAATCTCCTCGCCATGGCAATAGGGAAAACCGAAGTGCAGCCCTTTCTCTGGCGCATGATTCAGTTCATCGGGGGGTCTGTTATCACCCATCATATCCCGACCATTGTCGGTGAACCAGAGTTCCTGTGTCTCTGGCCGCCAATCAAATCCGACGGAGTTACGGACACCGTGTGCAAAGATTTCCAGGTCTGTACCATCGGGCTTCATCCGCATAATCGTTGCATAGCGTTGGTCCTGGCGCTCGCAGACGTTGCA
>CBCXVS010000621.1:0-539 GCA_965178525.1 uncultured bacterium
CTGGATGGGGCTTGCTGCCGCTGTCCCGCTGGAGTGGCCCGCGGTCCGGGTGTACTTCATTATCACCGTGATCCTCTCCATCGTCGGCTGGGCGGGACTCGCACGGATAGTCCGCGGCAAGATCCTGTCGTTGCGGGAAGAGGACTATGTTCGGGCGGCGGTAATCTCCGGATCCGGCGATATGGCTGTCATCCTGAGGCACCTGCTTCCTGCGTTCCTCAGCTACCTGATAGTACACCTCACGTTGGCGATACCGGGGATGATCCTGGGCGAAACATCGCTCAGCTTCCTGGGACTCGGGCTGAGGCCGCCGGTGATCAGTTGGGGCGTGCTCCTGAACGAGGCACAGAACGTCAAAGCTATCTACACGGATATCTGGCTTCTGATTCCCGGTGGCTTCGTCATGGTTACGGTGCTCGCTTTCAACTTCCTCGGCGACGGCCTGCGGGACGCGGCCGACCCCTACCGCTAAAAGCTAAAGAAACTTCAAGCAAACAGGGGCGGGCACCTGGACGGTGCAGCCGGTATACTCTGGCAAT
>CBCXVS010000622.1:0-539 GCA_965178525.1 uncultured bacterium
TTTGAACCTGCCCTTCGTCTTTAATCCCTCACCACATGGTCACTTCCTTTATCCTGCCCAATCTCATATCTTGCCTCATTTGAATCGAAGTCACCCCCTACAACGCGGACGGTAAATCTCCGCGGGCATTGCCTTTTATCTTGATCTTCAAATAGAATTCTGTTACACTCTTTTTAATTAACCCCGCCCCAAAGTGTATGGCACGAAATTGGAAAATGGGTTCATTATCCAGGCATCGCTTTAGCCCCGCGCCAGCGGGATGATAGTAGAAACTATGGACTTTCAGTCCATAGTGGTTGAATTTTCGCCGGAGATTTCTCGGCGATCAAATGGAAAACGCTGGGGGGATATACCAACCCCGTTTCTGATGAGGAATTCTCACCGTTCGGAAATTATTTCCTCGCCATCGGAGGTCATACCGCTGAGCTGTACTGATAAAAGCTGACATGAGCCGGAAGCATCAATTTTCGCACGGGCTCTCGCATCTTCCCCCTAACGAAAACGCCCTCGTCTTTGGGAGACATAAAGGCCACATTCTT
>CBCXVS010000623.1:0-270 GCA_965178525.1 uncultured bacterium
CTCTTGGCCAGTACCTCGCGCGCATTGGCGGCGCCGTCGGTGAGGAGGTCAATCACCGTCATCGCCATCGCCTTGGCCGGACGGATGACGGCCTGGTCGTAGTCGTCGATCAGATAGTCGTCCCCATGCCCCGTGCCTGAAGCCGCTGCGGTGTACGGGTGGATGGCGGGCATCAGATGGCTGAGATCGCCCATGTCGGTCGAGCCTCCACGGTTGTGGTCGGCCTTATACGTCGCCACCCTAGCCGGCCCAACCAGCTCGCCGGCCCGC
>CBCXVS010000623.1:280-538 GCA_965178525.1 uncultured bacterium
ATCGTTGAGCATCGGCAGGTAACCGGGCACCGTGACGATACGCACCTTGGCGCCTATCGCCAGCGCCCCGGCGCGAAGGCACCTGTCCATCTTCTCCGCTGCGTCGGCAGTCGAGTCGATGTCCCGGCCCCGTACCCGGCCCTCGTAGCGGACCGTGGCCGGCACCGAGTTGACCGAGGTACCTCCCTCGGTCACGATACCGTGGAGCCTGACCACGTCCTCGTTTCGCATCGTCTCGCGCTGGGTGTTCAGGGCGTT
>CBCXVS010000624.1:0-270 GCA_965178525.1 uncultured bacterium
CATGATCAGGTACTCGACACCGTCGAGCTTTATCTCCTGCCCCGAGTACTTGCCGAACAGCACCTTGTCGCCGGTTGCCACGTCGAGCGGCGTCACCGTGCCGTCGTCCTTCAGCTTCCCCTTGCCGACCGCTACCACCTTGCCCTGCTGCGGCTTCTCCTTCGCCGTGTCGGGGATGATGATGCCGCCGACCATCTGCTCGGTCTCTTCAATGCGCTCTACGATGAGCCGATCGTGAAGGGGGCGAACCTTTACAGCCATGAACGTCGT
>CBCXVS010000624.1:280-537 GCA_965178525.1 uncultured bacterium
CCTTTCAAGTCGTTGGAATATCGTGGGATGCCGAGTCGGATGGCGTCCTGCTCACCACAGTCTGCTAGCAGTCCCGTCGTCCAACTGCCAATTATAGCTCAAAGTGCGCGAAGGTCAAGGCAGGCGCATGGGGCCACGGACTCCTAGGCCGAGCGCTTGAGCCGGTAGATGTCCATCTTGCGGCTCAGGGTGTTGCGGTGCATGCCGAGCAGCGCGGCAGCGCGGCCGACGTTGCCTTTCGAGCGCGCCAACGCGCG
>CBCXVS010000625.1:0-537 GCA_965178525.1 uncultured bacterium
GGCGACATAACGGTGAGCGCCGGGGCGCAGTCCGGGCCCATCGCCTTCGCCGAGGCGGGCATCTCGCCATCGGAAGTGGACGTGCTGATGGCCTACGACTCCTTCAGCATTACCGTCATGTGCATGATCGAAGACCTCGGCTTCTGCAAGAAAGGCGAGGGTGGCGCCTACGTCGAAGACGGCCACCTCGCGTTCGACGACCCTCGGAAGCCCGCCATGAACACCGACGGAGGCGGCCTCTCCTCAAATCACCCCGGTGAGAGAGGTATTTTCCTGATTCTCGAAGCCGCTCGGCAGCTTCGAGGAGAGTCGAACTCACAGGTCAAAGACGCCAAGCTGGCCGTCGCTGTTGGCAACGGCGGATCGCTTGGCTCCAGGCACGCCACAGGCGTGACCATTCTCGCCGCAGACTAACAGGCAATTAGGAGTTGCACCAATGACATCCATGGCTAGAAGACCTCTTCCACGCTTCCCCGAGCCGGATACCGAGCCATTCTGGGAGGCGACAAAACGCCACGAGCTCACCTACCAGACCTG
>CBCXVS010000626.1:0-536 GCA_965178525.1 uncultured bacterium
CGAGAACAGGAAAGCGATCACCACCGACTCGACGCCCCGCCGTTCGAGCACTCGAATCGCTTCGAACACTTCGTCCTCGGCGAGCGGGGTCTCGATCCGCCCGTCGGGGGGGAGGATGCGCTCGGTGATGGGGATGCGGTTGCGGCGTTTGACGAGGGGCCGGTTCTGCCACGGCACCTCGAAGTGGAGGGAGAAGTTGTAGGGGCGCTTGTGGCGGCCGATGTGGAGGATGTCGCGGAAGTTCCGGGTAGTGAGCATGCCCACGTCGGCGCCGTTGTGCTCGATCGTAATGTTGGTAGCTACCGTCGTGCCGTGGACGATGAGGTCGATGTCACGGGGTTGAACCCCCGCCATCTCGCACAGCTCGCGCAAGCCCTGGAGCACTCCCTCGGACTGATCGTTCGGGGTGCTCTGCACCTTGTGGACGTGAACCCCGCGCTCGGACTCGAGCACGAGATCGGTGTTGGTGCCTCCCACGTCTACGCCGACTCGAGTCATGGGTCGGTCGGGCTCCGGTTTTCCAGCAACAGGTCATC
>CBCXVS010000627.1:0-531 GCA_965178525.1 uncultured bacterium
GCCAACGATATTCTCCCACCGGTTAATATCCACCCCGGCCTCGATCACGTGCTTCGGCACGATTTTCATGTAGTCGACGGCAAGGAACCCGAGGAAGGACGGCGACGGGTAGTTGAGATGGACCTTGACGGTGTAGGGATCGATCACCTCGACGGATTTTGTCGAGGGCCGCAGGAGTCCGACTTTGGGCCGGGGTTTGTTCGGCTCGATCATGCGGTTGATGCTGAATGCGACATCGTCGGCGGTGAGGTCGTGGCCGTCCCACCACTTGACGTGCTCATGGAGATGGAAGACATAGCTCAGGCCATCGTCGCTCACCTTCCAGGTTTTCGCCAGGTCGCCGATGATCTCACGGGGGTTGACCGGATTAAACTCGACGACCTAGTGATAGAGGGGGCTGATGGCGGCGTTGGCGAGAATGGTACCCGCGATGTGGGGGTCCCACACCTCCGGGTAGCCCACGTTGAGAATATTCGCATGGCCCCCATACACGGCCTGAGCCGCCGTGGAGGTGGGCGTCGCCACCGGGGT
>CBCXVS010000628.1:0-531 GCA_965178525.1 uncultured bacterium
CTCTACCATACCTACCCCAGCTTGAAATATCAGGAAGACGCCGACGCGCTATGGCAAGGCTTGGTGGACGGCAGGCTGTCCACAGTGGCTACTGATGTGCTTTGGTGTTCCCGTGACGTCAAAATGTCCGGGGACACTATTGAGACTACGGTGGGCGGCAGCGCCGCAATGGAAGAGCGAGTGGGAATCACTTACACCGAAGCTGTTGTGAAGCGGGGTATGCCGCTGCAACGATTCGTAGATGTTACTTCAGCCAACGCCGCAAGAATTTTGGGGATGTATCCCCGAAAAGGGGCCTTGGCCCCGGGCAGCGACGCAGACATCGTGCTGATCGATCCCGACCTGAAGAAACAGTTGAGTCTGTCAGACCTCCACGGCGCGGACTACAGCGTGTGGGAGGGCTGGGAAGTGCAGGGCTGGCCCGTGGTCAGCATCCTGCGGGGTAAGGTAGTGGTGGAGAACGGACTCCTCTTGGGGGACGTCGCGGACGGACAACTTATCGGGAATCGCAAGACGCCGCCGGAGATACTG
>CBCXVS010000629.1:0-530 GCA_965178525.1 uncultured bacterium
TACGGCGGCGACCCGAGCCTGGATCAGAAGGAGTCCTGGGAGATCAACAGGGAGATGACGGCGCGAATCGCCTGGAAGCCGTACATGTTCAACCCATCGCTCTTGCATCTGCTTGGAGACGTCGAGGTACCCACACTGCTGGTTTGGGGCGCCGAGGATAGGATCGTTCCGATAAGCTGCGCGCACCGCTATCGGGAGCTGCTTCCGAACGCCCGCCTCGAGCTCATCGAAGGATGCGGCCATTGCGCAGATCTCGAGAAACCTGAAGAGTTGTCGGCTCTGATCACCGAGTTCATCCCGAAGGGTTAGGTCACTGCCGCCCAAGCGGCGTCACGGGAGAGAGAAATGTTCCTGATGTATTTCACCGAGCAGCCCATGTCGGCCTATCCGGAAGAGGAGGCCCGGAAGGCCGGGGGCGTGAGCGCCCTGATCCTATCCAACAGTTTCTTCGACCCCGTGGAGGGAAGCCGACTATACAACGAACGCCTAGAGGAGTACCTATACGCTGAAGAAATGGGCGTCGACGGCAT
>CBCXVS010000630.1:0-528 GCA_965178525.1 uncultured bacterium
GGTGGTTCGGCCCTCTTACGTGCTCGGCGGGCGCGCGATGGAGATCATTCACGATGGGGATGGCTTGGTGCGCTATATGCGTGAGGCCGTCCGGGTTTCCGGCGACAGTCCGATCCTCGTTGACCGCTATCTCAAGAACGCGGTCGAGGTCGACGTGGACGCCCTCAGCGATGGCAAGAACGTCGTCGTTGCCGGCATCATGGAGCACATCGAGGAAGCCGGCATCCACTCCGGCGATTCGGCCTGCGCCCTGCCGCCGCATTCGTTGAGCGCCGAGACGGTGGCCGAGATTCGCCGCCAGACGATCGCGCTCGCCCACGCGCTCGAGGTGCGCGGTCTGATGAACGTGCAATACGCCGTCCAGAACGGCGTCGTCTATGTGCTCGAGGTCAACCCGCGGGCCAGCCGCACCGTCCCGTTCGTCGCGAAGAGCATCGGCAAACCGATCGCGAAGCTGGCGGCGCTCGCGATGACCGGCGCGCGGCTCCCCGACGACCTGATGGACGGCGGAACGCGCCCGGAGCATAT
>CBCXVS010000631.1:0-245 GCA_965178525.1 uncultured bacterium
GTATAGAATCGGTTGATCGACGTCGGTGCTCACACCCGTGGGTAGCCGGCGGACCGGCGACCCGTGGGTAGCCGGCGGACCGGCGCCCTGGGCGGCGCATGGGGGAGATTCCCGAGTGGCCAAAGGGGGCAGACTGTAAATCTGTTGGCAAAGCCTTCGCAGGTTCGAATCCTGCTCTCCCCAACTTGAGTTTGGAAGCCGTGGATGAGCGTCCGTTTCATGCCGACGGGCTGCGCTTCGACTGC
>CBCXVS010000631.1:255-528 GCA_965178525.1 uncultured bacterium
GCCTGGTTTCGTGTTTCTTTCCCAGAGCGATCTGGATCAGCTCTCCGACTTCCTGAAGCTGCCGGTGGACGAGGTGCGTGAGCGCTACTGCCGCGAGGTGAATTGGGGAGGAGCCACCCGGCTGAGTTTGCGCGAACAAGCCAACTACGACTGCGTGTTCTGGGGCGAGGGAGGATGCACGGTATACTCGTCCCGTCCGTTGCAATGTCGCAGCTTCCCGTTCTGGCCGTCGCAGTTGGCCGACCGGGAGAGTTGGGACACGGCAGCACGGGA
>CBCXVS010000632.1:0-526 GCA_965178525.1 uncultured bacterium
ACAACCCCGTGCAGGCGGTGAAGCTGCTGGGCGAGGCGCTCACGCTCTATCAGGACAGGAGCGGGAACCTTGGGCTGATCGGGCAGCGGTGCGCGCACCGTCGTGTCGATCTGAAATGGGGGATACCCCAGCAGGAAGGCCTGCGCTGCGCGTACCACGGGTGGACCTACGACGCCGATGGCCGGTGCATCCTCCAGCCGTCCGAGCCTGAGGGGTCACGCTTCAAGGAGAAGGTCAAGCTCGATTCCTACCCGGTGCAGGAGCTGGGCGGGCTCATCTGGGCGTACCTCGGGCCGGAGCCTGCGCCGCTGGTCCCGCGCTGGCTCCCGCTCGTGGCGGACAACGCGCTGCGGCACGTCGCCTGGACGGACGTGCCGTGCAACTGGCTGCAGTGCATGGAGAACTCCGTGGACCCGGTGCATGCGGAGCACCTGCACGGCTATCTGTGGGAGTACGTTGTGGAGCGGCACGGCTTCGAGCTGCCGGGCACGATGGAGCAGATCGCCCGTGGTAAGCGCAAGCACGT
>CBCXVS010000633.1:0-525 GCA_965178525.1 uncultured bacterium
GGGGCGGAGATGCACTAATCCATGCGTTAGAAAAGGAAGGCGTCCAATACATTACCGGATTCGCTGGCGGTGGCGAAGCCCCATTGTGGCCCGCCCTGCGGGAATCTCAGTCCATTCAAGTATTCTCCGCCCGCCACGAACGGTTGGGCGTGGAGATTGCTGACGGCTATGCTAGAGCCACCGGTAAGGTGGGAGTGGCGTTGACCGGGACCGGGCCTGGCGCCACTAATACGCTGACCGGAATCGCGGGAGCCTTCGCCGATAACGTTCCCGTGTTGTTGCTCATGGGCCAGCACCCCTTGGGAAGCATGGGCCGGGAAATCCAACAAGAAGTGCCCTCCAGCATCTACGATAACTTGGTGAAGTGGAAAGGCACCATGACCCGGGTTGAAGACATCCCGGGCATTGTGCGCCGGGCTTTCACCACCCTGCGGTCCGGGTCTCCCGGTCCGGTGGTCTTGGAAATGCCGATAGACGTGCTTTCCACCGAGGCCCCGGATAATGTCTTGAACTACGAACCGGTGG
>CBCXVS010000634.1:0-524 GCA_965178525.1 uncultured bacterium
TGGTCAAGAAACCAGTCGTACAAGGGACGATTGATTTCAAATTCCAGGGAACAGAGAGAATGTGTGATGCCTTCGATGGAGTCAGAAATGCAATGGGTAAAGTCGTACATCGGATAGATGCACCACTTATCGCCTGTCCTATGATGCGTTGCGTATAGAATGCGGTACATGACCGGATCTCGCATAACCAGGTTGGGGGATGACATGTCAATTTTCGCTCGAAGCGTACGAGACCCCTCCTCGAATTCGCCCGCGCGCATGCGCTCAAACAGGTCTAGATTTTCTTCGACGGAACGGTTACGATACGGACTATCGACCCCTGATTCAGTCAATGTTCCACGATACTTACCGTAGCTCATCTCTTCTGCGCTCAAGTCACAAACATACGCCACACCCTTTTTGATTAGCTGCACGGCGTACTCGTAGAGTTGCTCGAAGTAATCGGACGCATAGAACTCTCGATCTTCCCAATCGAATCCAAGCCACCGAATGTCTTCTTTGATTGATTCCACGTATTCAACATC
>CBCXVS010000635.1:0-517 GCA_965178525.1 uncultured bacterium
GAGCGGAATGCGGGTCAGTGTACACGGGATGAATGTCAAGTCATCAAACGTCGCCCACCGCCGCTCGCGCAATGTCCCGAACCCGCGAATGCGGTATCGCCCCAATTCCGCCTTGACTTGGATATCTTCAATCACGTCGGGGGTAAATATACCGCTGGTTTGAAGGGGGCTGTGGTTATCTGGCATAATGAACTCCTGACTGAATTGAGGGGAACATAATAAATCCTACGGTTGATAGTAGCGCAATTCATTGCGCGTTCCAGTTAGTAGTAGCGCAATTCATTGCGCGTTCCGCTGGTCGATAAATCGCCCGACTACGAACTGGCGCGTCGAATGCTCGCAAACTGACAGTTTGCGCTACGCCCCCTGGAATTTGGTAGGGGTTGGGTTTCCCAACCCGTCGGGTTTCTATTTGTCGACCCGAACAGTGCCATCTTCATCTACCGTAAGCAAGGGGATTTCGTCTTGGTAATTGGAGTAGGGGCCATACATGACGGCGCGTTGTTCTTCGGTCATG
>CBCXVS010000636.1:0-517 GCA_965178525.1 uncultured bacterium
GCGGCCTGCGAAGAGCGCCTCCAGCGAACGTCCCTCGGGTGGGGTGTCGGGGTGTAGGGGGAAAAACACCCACTGCACCTTGATGTCGAACTGCTGTCGGAGTCTGTCAATACGCCCGGTACTGAGATAGCACCAGGGTCAAACGTAGTCCGTAAAGACTTCAAGGACCGCAGGGTCGGACATCAGGCAGCCTCCACCTCCATTAGGCCATGATTCTCACGGCGATTGATCAGAATCATTCTGGCTAGACGTCGTGGCACCGAGTCGCTCGAGCAGCTCTCGATACCATGCGGCTGTTTGCTCGGCCCGGCCGGGAGCCTCGACCGTCCCCCACACCAACGACAGCGTTCGCCGTGTTTCAGGACGCGTCTTCGTGCGCTGGGAGTCACGGACGGCGTTGGCGCACGGCCCTCCCGCATCGTGCAGGCATAAGAGCCGAGAGATGTCGATTTCCTGCCCCGACGCGTTGAAAGCGTAACGCGCGCCATCATCCGCCAGAGCGACGCGGAACGGGGGC
>CBCXVS010000637.1:0-512 GCA_965178525.1 uncultured bacterium
GTACTCCACGTTCGACTTGTACTGGGGGATCGCCTCTTTGAGGATGTCGGCGCTCTTGAGCGCGTCCCGGCCCGTCTGTCCAAGGTAGGACATGACCTCGCCCACCATGCCAGTCCCGATTGCCGGGCTGTACATCTCCTGAAACAGCTCGAGCATGGAGTCCCGTCGTCCCCGGTGCTGGGCGTCCGTGTACAGGCCGAACGTAGAGAGGTCTGTGACCGAGGCTACGGGCACTCCCTCCGCGACCAGCGCTCTAGGCAGTCCATATCCGACGCTCACGATGCCAACCGGGTTCTCGCCGCCGGGGTCGATCTCGCGTTCCGCCCGCCCGATCCAACCATCTTCAGCCAGGGCGACCGGCTCGCAGGTATGCCAGATGTCCATAGACCGGAAATGCGAGCGCGAAGGGTTTTCATAGCCGACGCCGTGAATTATCGCCAGATTGCCGGCTTCGTACAGGTCCTTCATTGGTCCCATGTGAGGATTGAGACCCAACTCGCCGTCGAGCTTCA
>CBCXVS010000638.1:0-511 GCA_965178525.1 uncultured bacterium
TAATCTGGCGCATGGTGCGTTTCAGAGCATCAAGCTCAGGAGAAAGTTTGAAGTCCATGTGGAATCTACCTCTTTTTGCAACGCTAGGTGAGCATCGAAATCATTAGACCGTTGGCTTGATATTCTGGTTGAGGCGGAACAGATTAGCGGGGTCGTATTTGTTCTTCACCGCAACCAGCGTCTGGTAAGCGGAAGCGTTGTAAGCGGCTCTGACACGGTCCTCCCCCTCATCCTCCAGCCCGTTGACATAGACTCCTCCGGAGGCGAAGGGGTGCATGGCGTCTCCGAATTCTCGAGTCCAGCCAATGTTCTTATCATCGTCTGTACTGTCGGTCCAGATAGAGATGATCTCGAAATCGAATGTCACGTCCCGATGAACAAAAGCGGTTGCCTCTTTTGAAATTCGGTTTACGGCACCACCCATCTGGAAGATTAACACCACGGAATTCGGCGACGGGACACTCTCAAAGTGACGGACTGCGGTATCTATCGCGTCGTCACTGAGGGCAGT
>CBCXVS010000639.1:0-509 GCA_965178525.1 uncultured bacterium
CTACTGCGATCCGCAGTGCCATGCCCATGGCTGGGATTTCAGTGGGGCGACGCACCTGGAAGAGCTGCATGAGCGGCTGCGGGGCTGCGGTTACATCCGGCGCACCAAGGCGCAGGTGCTGCCGGAGCTACCGCCGAAGCAGCGCGTGGTGGTGCCGGTGGAGATCGGCAATCGGCGGCAGTACCGGAAGGTGGCGAAAGAGACCGCCAAGTGGTTAGGCCGGCAGGCGGCCCAGGACCAGGCGTTTCTGCAGACGATTGCGCACCATAGCCGCAAAGAGCAGCGGCGGTTGCGAGCCGAGCGGGCGCGCGACGCCGAGCAACGGGCGCGGCGGGCCGAGACGCTGGTGCGGATCGAGACGCTCAAACACTTGGCGGCGCAGGGCAAACTGGAGGCGGTGCAGGACTGGATCGGCACCTTCTTAGACCGAAGTTCCTCCCGTTATTCGTCGACAACTTGTTGAAATGAAAACTCAAAAGCCTGAAACGAATTGACCTTTGTTCCCGTGT
>CBCXVS010000640.1:0-509 GCA_965178525.1 uncultured bacterium
GGCGCATGGCCGACGGGTTTGTGGCTGGACCCAGCACCGACCTGGCCAACACCATCGAGCTGGTGGAGACCTACCGGGATGCGGCAGTACGGGCGGGACGGGAGCCGTTGGTGGCCCTGATGCGGGACGCCTGGGTGGCCGAGACCCGCGCCGAGGCCGCGAAGGTGTACGGCCCGGAGGTGATGACGGCCTACAAGTACTACTGGCGCAACGGCCTGTCCGAGTTCCAGAGCATCCGGTCCGAGGCGGAGATAACCCTGGAGAACCTGGGCCGGGACCGGCTGGTACTGGGGGAGCCCCAGGAATGCGCGGAGGAGTTCCATCGCTGGCAGGAGGCGGTGGGCGCCGACTACTTCCTGCTGCGCCTGCGCCACGCCCACTCCGGCGGGCCGCCCCACGAGAAAATCATGGAGGCCATCCAACTCTTCGGGGAGGAGGTGAGTCCCGCCTGCCAGTAGCGGGGTCGGCCTGCCTTCGATTTCAGCCCAATACTCTCGGTGGCCGAAAAT
>CBCXVS010000641.1:0-506 GCA_965178525.1 uncultured bacterium
TCAACGGTGCCTTGCCAGTGAAACCCAACACTTGGTGATGTAGTCAATTGACCGCCCTCAACCCAACCTACAAGCTGGTCATCGGCATCGCAATCGTCACCGTCCGAATCAGCCGTCGATAGATGTATCTTATTCAGTAGGTTGGGTTGAACGGGGTGACACGAAAGCGATTGACGCTCACGTTGGGTTTCGGCTGAAAAAGAACGTCAACGGTGCCTTGACAGTGAAACCCAACACTTGGTGGTTTAATCAATTGACCGCCCTCAACCCAACCTACAAGCTGGTCATCGGCATCGCAATTGTCACCGTCCGAATCAGCCGTCGATAGGCGCAAAGCATGTTGCGAGTAACGATTTCCCGTAGGTTGGGTTGAACGGTGTGCCACAAAAGCCATTGACGCTCACGTTGGGTTTCGGCTGAAAAAGAACGTCAACGGTGCCTTGCCAGTGAAACCCAACACTTGGTGATGTAGTCAATTGACCGCCCTCAACCCAACCTACAAGCTG
>CBCXVS010000642.1:0-255 GCA_965178525.1 uncultured bacterium
TTTCGCGCATGTCCTGAGCGATGAAACGCATGAAATTAACCACGTATTCAGGGTCGCCCATAAATTTCTTGCGCAACTCCGGATTTTGGGTTGCTACGCCCACCGGGCAGGTATCCAGATGACAGACCCGCATCATAATGCAGCCGAGTGTTACCAGCGCTGTGGTCGCAAAACCGAATTCTTCGGCACCCAACAAGGCAGCAATCACAACATCTCGACCTGTCTTGAGTTGACCATCCGTTTCCACGATAATGC
>CBCXVS010000642.1:265-506 GCA_965178525.1 uncultured bacterium
ACACTAAGGTCTGATGCGTTTCTGCTACTCCAAGTTCCCAAGGCAAACCAGCGTGCTTAATACTGGTCTGCGGCGAAGCACCCGTACCACCATCAAGACCGCTGATAAGAACGACATCGGCATGTCCCTTGGCCACTCCGGCGGCAATCGTACCCACACCGACTTCGGATACCAATTTGACGTTGATGCGTGCATGATGATTTGAGTTTTTCAGGTCGTGAATGAGTTGGGCAAGGTCTTC
>CBCXVS010000643.1:0-506 GCA_965178525.1 uncultured bacterium
ACTACCCAACGGTTCTCGTACTACAACGGTGGCGTGGGCGGTGGGCGACTCACTCGGCAACACCTCAATATCTTCTGGACGAACTCCGAGCTGTACCTCTGCCGAAGCGTTCTCAATCAGGCGTTGTGTCTGCCCCGGCGTGAATTCACAGGTATATCCCTCACCCTTTACGAGCCACTGATCTCCACCGTTTTGCAACTGACCGTCGAAGAAATTCATCGGCGGACTTCCAACAAAGCCAGCAATAAACGCATTGGTAGGCTGATTGTAGATCTCTTCGGGCGTTCCCAGCTGCTGGAGTTTGCCCTCATTAAGCACTACAATCCGATCCGACATGATGAGCGATTCTGCTTGGTCGTGCGTGACATAGACAAACGTTTTTTCCAATTCAGCGTGCAGTCGCTTGAGTTCGGTGCGCATCGTCACACGCAATTTAGCGTCGAGATTTGAGAGCGGTTCGTCAAGCAGGAACACATGAGCATTGCGGACGATGGCACGCGCTAATG
>CBCXVS010000644.1:0-505 GCA_965178525.1 uncultured bacterium
CGTCATCCGACGTCGAGGTCGTAGTCGAAGCAACCGGTAGTCCAGCAGCCGGCGTGGCGCACGCCCGGGCAGCCATTGGTGAGGGCAAACACATAGTAATGGTCAACGTGGAGGCGGACGTCCTGGTGGGTCCGGTTCTAGCCCGCGAAGCGGAAGCAGCCGAGGTGGTCTACTCGATGGCTTACGGCGATCAGCCGGCGCTGACCTGCGAACTGGTCGACTGGGCCCGGTCGTGCGGGTTCGACGTCGTCGCTGCGGGCAAGGGAACCAAGTATCTGCCCTCCTACCACACATCGACTCCCGATACAGTTTGGG
Organism: uncultured bacterium; assembly: GCA_965178525.1. Classification (GTDB taxonomy): domain Bacteria; phylum Tectomicrobia; class Entotheonellia; order Entotheonellales; family Entotheonellaceae; genus CBCXVS01. The sequence goes on from CBCXVS010000644.1 coordinate 316, forward strand.
ATCACTACGGCCTAACACCCGAAGCAGCGGCCTCGGCAAAGATGAACCCACAAATGTTCAACTCTTTTCTCGATGGCACCAAATCCGCAATCGAGATGGCCGCAGTCGCCAATGCTACTGGCTTGACCCCGGCCCCTGAGGGTCTCGGCTTTCCACCCTGCAGCACCGGCGACTTGGCGGATTTATTGCG
>CBCXVS010000645.1:0-504 GCA_965178525.1 uncultured bacterium
TGTGAAAGGACTCTATAGACCTTGTTTTGTCTGCAATGGTGTTGTTCGAGAAGGTTCGAGGAGGTTCGATGTGGTCGAACCAACCCGAACTAGTGATAAATACCCTACACTTCTTGTTCCCCCTGTGGAGGTGGAGTTAGGGAAGGTTCGGTATGTTCGAACCACCCCGAACTCATGTCAAAGGACATTACATGCCTTGTTATCTCCACAATGGAGTTGTCCGAGAAGGTTCGAGGAGGTTCGATATTGTCGAACCACCTGAAGTAGTGTATAAGTACGCTATACGCCTTCTTTCCCCACTGAAGGTGCAGTTAGAGACAGTTCAGAAGTGTTGAACCACTCCGAACTCATACGAACAGACTTTATACACCTTGTTTTCTCTGCAATGGAGTGGTTTCAAAAGGTTCGATGATATTGAAACACCATGAACTAGTGCAGGGTACCCTTGTTCATCCTGCGAAGAGCTAGGTAGAGAAGGTTCGGTACAGTTGAAACACCCTAAAC
>CBCXVS010000646.1:0-503 GCA_965178525.1 uncultured bacterium
CCTGGATTCTACGCGGACGTAGCTGTCAAAGATGGGAGGATCGCGGGCATCGGTAAATTCAATGAGTCCGCCACCCGTGTCATAGATGCTGACGGACGGGTTGTCTCTCCGGGATGGATTGACAATCACACCCACTATGATGCGCAAGCGGTTTTTGATCCAATTTGTTACAACAGCGCCCGGAACGGCCACACCACGGCGATCGTTGGCAATTGCGGGCTCTCAATCGCCCCCGCACGCGAGGATGACCCGGATTTCGTTCGCAGGATGTTTTCAGGGGCGGAGAGAGTCCCGATAGATGTGCTGCGCACAGGAGTGGATGTTTCCTGGGGGCCCGTCTCAGGTTACATGAGCGCCCTGATGCAGAATCGGGGTATAAACGTGGGAATGTTGATAGGCCATTCCGCCGTCAGGCACTATGTCATGGGCGACGATTATGACAGAGAAAGCACTCCCGAAGAATTGGAGGCCATGAAACAGGTAATCAGGGATGGCATGCTGGC
>CBCXVS010000647.1:0-502 GCA_965178525.1 uncultured bacterium
GATCGTCGACTACGTCTTCCGCTGGCTGGCGACGAAGTTCCTCTCGCCGGAGGCGCAGTTCCACGCGGGCGTCAACGTCAGCGAGGACGTCGCGGCTGATACCGGTGAGCAGTTGACGTTCGGCGAGGCGATCCCGACGGACGCTCCCGCGCCGAGTGTCGGCCGGAACGGCTCGCAGGCCTACGCCATCCAGAACGACGAGGACGCGCCGCCCTGCTCGACCTGCGGCGCCATCATGATCCGCAACGGCGCCTGCTACAAGTGCGTCAATTGCGGCGCCACGAGCGGGTGCGCGTAGCGTTCTCCAGCAGTCGTCAGAGTCCGAAGAACAAGTCCACCGAAGGCAAATGCCGATGCAAGAAGTACCAAAGGCAGTGCCTGGAGAGATTGAGTCAAGCACACTACGATATCCGGAGTATCTTGGGCGCAGCGTCGGAGTTCCGGGGTCGCCAAGTGATCCCGTTCATATATCTGCTCTGGCAGCAGGATAGAAAGCGAGGTC
>CBCXVS010000648.1:0-500 GCA_965178525.1 uncultured bacterium
GTCGATCTGCCGCACAGCGACGACGCGTTCGTGCAGGCGTTTCCGGCTGAGACGACGGAGGCGTTCTGCGCTGGGCACACCGCCGCGTTCGCCTACTTCGGCGGCGTGCCGCGTCGCATCGTCTACGACAACACCAAGCTGGCCGTTGCGCGGATTCTCGGGGACGGCACACGACAGCGGACGCAGGCCTTCAGCGAGCTGCAGTCGCACTATCTGTTCGACGCCCGCTTCGGACGCCCCGGCAAGGGGAACGACAAAGGCAAGGTGGAAGGACTGGTCGGTTACGCCCGCCGCAACTGGTTCGTGCCGGTCCCGCGCGTCGCGAGTTGGGACGCCTTGAACGCCGACTTGGAGTGCCACTGCCGCGCGCGTCGCGGGCAGCGGTTACGGCGGCATACCGAGACCATCGGGGAGCGCTTCGCGCGCGACCGTGCCGCGTTGTTGCCGGCGCCGCCGGTCCCGTATGACGCCTGCGACACGCGCCCGACGCGGGTCACGTC
>CBCXVS010000649.1:0-500 GCA_965178525.1 uncultured bacterium
GGCGCTCGAGCAGTGGCGGCGTGCTGGTCAGATAGGAATCGACGATCTGCGGGATGATGGGCTTGCCGTTCCGGCGCAGCTCCGCCATCGCGTCGAGAACGCTCATGTCGATGGCGCTCTCGGACTCGGGAGCCGCCGGTCCCGCAACGACTTCTGCCGGGGCCGCCGTCGGACTCCCCGCTTGGAGCTCACACAGAAGGCTCTGCAGCTGCTCGAGCTTGTAGGGCTTTGCCAGGTACTCGTCGAAGCCGCACGCAAGACAGCGCTCGCGATCCCCCTCCATGGCGTTCGCGGTGAGCGCAACGATCGGCGTGCGGCGCAGGCCGCCCTCCAGCTCGCGGGCGCGGATCAGCGCCGTTGCCTCGTAGCCATCCATCTCCGGCATCTGGCAGTCCATGAGGACCGCGTCGAAGGTCGCGCGTCCGACGGCGTCGACCGCAGCGCGCCCGTTCTCGACGATCTCTGCCGAGCAGCCGAGCTCCTGCAGCATCGCGAGGGCG
>CBCXVS010000650.1:0-500 GCA_965178525.1 uncultured bacterium
GGCTCGCTGTCGAGCAGGCACGTGAACTTGGTGCCGAGCTGGCTGACGACTTCCTGGTCTATGCCGCTGGGCCGCTGGTCGACGATCAGCAGGCTGACGTTGTACTTGCGCATCTCGCGCGCGATCGTTCCGAAGATCGTCTGGCCCGCGACCGAGGGCGTCAGGAACTTGTGCGCCTCCTCGATTGTGATTACCAGCGGGTCCGGGTCCCCGTGGCCCTGCGCCGAGGCGCGCTCTTTGCGCTCGACGTATCGTCGGTAGATGCGCCGCGTCAGGAGATTGGCGACCAGCACGTAGGCGGCGAGGTCGCGGCCGTAGCGTCCGAACTCGAGCACGACGTGCATGCCGCGGTCGAGGTACGTCAGGATGTGGTTGACCGAGTCGTGGGCGCCGGTCTCGTCTACAAAGCCGAAACGCCGGAGCCGCGTCAGCCGGTTGTGCAGCCTGGCCAGCGCGTTGCCGTTGACGCCTATCGCGTCGGCCAGCTCGAAGATCGTCTG